>JAJRZC010000260.1 GCA_024275435.1 Alphaproteobacteria bacterium | reverse complement strand
TATCTACTCGGCCGGCAATCGACGGGACCCTCATGAAGCCTACAAAGCTTTTCGGGGGCGTCCGCCGGAAATTGATGCCCTATTGAAGAAGCGCGGCTTTAAACACTAAGAACCGCGATCAATCTAGTTGGTTAGCCAAGAGGCCCCGATTATTTGTCCTGTTGATCCCTTTTGCAGGAGAACGAGATATTTGTCGGCATGGGGTTTAGCGACAGATTTTTTTGATACCCGAATTGTTTTGGGTTTTCCGTTCCATGATCCGACAGGCGTCAATCCGCGTACTATATTGTAGTAGGTCATTTTGTGACCGCTGTTCTCGCCTCGTTTAATGTTAACGGTGCCGGAACTTTGAACCGCAACAATCCAGAACATCACCTCGTTTTTGGAAAGGTTTTTTGAATTTGATGCAGAACCCGTCTCGATAATAAACTCATCGTTTTGTAGTGACAGCCGCAAAGGTACCGGTAAAGATCCTTTCGGGTTGTTATGGTTCTTGCCAATGGAAGCATCAATTTTTCTCTTGTTGAAACCGACATAGTGAGCAACACCATTGATCACTACTTGCGGCGTATAAACTGCGCCATCACCGCGTTTGTGGGCGTATTCACGTTGTCGCAGTGTGTTCATAGGAGAGGCAAATGTGTCTGGCCAACCGAGATAATCCCAGTAGTCAACGGGAAACGATAATGCAATGACATCCTTTCTATCGATGTAGTATTTCAAAAGCTTGTCTGCAGGTGGGCACGATGAGCAGCCCTGGGACGTAAATAATTCAACAACCGCTTTTGTATTCGAGTTGATCGATGTTGTGCTATCTGCAGCAAAGGTTGTTTGGCTAGAAAAACCGAGCGCGACCAATGCGGTGAGGATGCTTGAAACAAGCAACGCTCGTGTAAGCTGATGGGGTGCAGAATGAGGGCGCGAAAAAGCGCGAAAAATTAGCTTTGTCCCGAAAGGATTCGTCTTGGAGTTTGTTTTCACGCTTTAATGCCTATGGAGATTATCGTTTCCCTTTTCACTTATAATGAGCAAGCCGTTGATCAATAGGAAGTCACGAATGCTTGACGTCGTTCACAATTTCGCGCGAAAGGGCCTTTGAAAACCTACCGGCTGTCAAATCACGCAGCTTCAGCCAGCTTTCGAAGTACATAGGGTAAAATACCGCCATTGTTGAAATATTCAATTTCATCAAGCGTATCGATACGGCAGATGAGAGGAAGCTCCTCTTTCGTTCCATCAGCACGGGTGATTATGGCCGTCATTTTTTGACCTGGATCAACTTTATTCAGGCCCGTGATTGAGACCATCTCGTCGCCTTTCAAACCCAGATCCTGCCATGAATTATCTCCCTCAAAGACAAACGGAGCGATTCCCATGCCAACAAGATTGGAGCGGTGAATACGTTCAAAGGATTGTGCAATGACGGCACGCACACCTAAAAGACGTGTGCCTTTAGCGGCCCAATCCCGGCTCGAGCCCATACCGTAATCTTTTCCTGCAAAAACCACTAATGGGACTCCTTCGCTCTTGTAGCGCATGGCAGCATCGAAGATCGGCATCGTTTCGCCGGAAGGATAGTGAATGGTTAGACCGCCATGAGTTCCTGGCAACATCTGATTGGCGATTCTTATGTTGGCAAACGTGCCGCGCATCATGACCTCATGATTTCCGCGTCGCGAACCATATGAATTGAATTGTTGCGGGCTAACCTGGTGAGACTTGAGATATAAACCCGCGGGCCCGTCATGGGTTATGGCACCGGCGGGAGATATATGATCCGTGGTGATGGAATCGCGAAATAAGCCAAGAATACGCGCATTTATCACATCGCCCACAGGCTCTGGTTTTGGTTTCATATCTTCAAAATAAGGTGGGTTTTTCACGTAGGTGGACGATGGGCTCCAACCGTATGTCAGTCCTGCGCTTGTAGACTTGGCCATGGCCTGCCATTTCTCATCACCCTTAAAGACATCAGAATAACGCTTTGCAAACAGTTCGGGTGTGACAGTTGAGCGAACCAATTGGGAAATCTCTTCGCCTGTTGGCCAAATATCCTTGAGGAATACGGGCTTACCGTCAGAGCCTGTGCCCAGGGGATCGCGGGTCAGATCAACCTTCAAGGAACCGGCCAGTGCGTAGGCTACGACAAGGGGTGGTGAGGCGAGGTAATTGGCTTTGACGTCTGGGTTCACACGACCTTCGAAGTTACGGTTTCCTGATAATGCTGAACAAGCCACGAGGTTATTTTCGTGAATGGTTTTTGAAATTTCACTGGCCAGAGGTCCGGAGTTTCCGATGCAGGTTGTGCATCCGTAACCGACCAGGTTGAAACCCAGTGTGTCGAGATCCTCTTGAAGGCCTGCTTTTTCCAGGTAGTCGGTTACAATCTGACTGCCGGGAGCCAGGGAGGTTTTTACCCAGGGTTTGACGTTAAGCCCTTTTTCATGAGCTTTGCGCGCCACAAGGCCGGCGGCGACAAGAACAGAAGGATTCGATGTGTTGGTGCACGACGTGATGGCGGCGATCACAACATCGCCATGGCCCAAATCAAAGTCTGACCCTTCAACAGGGAAACGTTTGTCAGCCTCATTGGTTATTTCAAACTCGCCACTGAGGTCCTTGTCAAAGGTTTGAGCCGCCTCGTTTAAGACGATGCGATCCTGTGGCCGTTTCGGGCCAGCTATGGATGGCTTCACGTCTGCCAGATCGAGCTCCATTGTATTGGTGAAGACGGGATCAGGTGTGTTTCCGTCGCGGAACATACCCTGCGCCTTGTAGTAGGCCTCAACAAGAGCGATGCGATCGGGATCACGCCCCGTTGATGTGAGATAAGACAGCGTGTCCGTATCGACGGGGAAGAAACCGCAAGTGGCACCGTATTCGGGAGCCATATTTGCAAGTGTCGCTTGATCCTCCAAAGAGAGGTTATCAAGACCGGGGCCAAAGAATTCAACAAACTTGCCAACAACACCGTGGGCGCGAAGCATCTGCGTGACCATCAAAACGAGATCGGTGGCGGTGACGCCCTCTCCAAGCTTGCCGGAAACTTTAAACCCAATGACTTCTGGTACAACCATGGAAATCGGTTGGCCGAGCATTACCGCTTCGGCCTCGATGCCCCCGACACCCCAACCCAAAACTGATAGCCCGTTGATCATGGTTGTGTGGCTGTCTGTGCCAACGCAGGTGTCGGGGTAAGCCTGAACAACAGAGTTGCCGTTATTGGTTGTTGGTGAGGTCCAGACTGTCTGCGCCAGATATTCAAGGTTAACCTGATGGCAAATTCCGGTTCCCGGTGGCACAACGCGGAAATTTGAAAAAGCTTCAGCACCCCATTTGAGAAACTCGTAGCGTTCCTTGTTGCGCTCATACTCGCGCAACACATTGCGCTCAAAAGCATCTGATGCCCCAAAGAAATCAACCATCACCGAGTGATCGATCACAAGATCAACGGGAACCAATGGATTGATGCGTTTGGGATCTCCTCCCATTGCCGACATGGCATCGCGCATGGCTGCCAGATCAACAACCGCTGGAACGCCTGTGAAATCCTGCATCAGAACACGTGCGGGGCGATAGGCTATCTCATGATTGGATGTTTTATTTTCGAGCCAACCAACGATCGCACGAATATCTTCGGCCGTGACTGTTCGACCGTCTTCGTTACGTAATAAATTTTCAAGCAGGACCTTCAATGAATAGGGAAGCTTGGAAATACCTTTCAGTCCGTTTTTTTCAGCGTCCGGGAGACTGAAGTATTCATATGTCTTGTCTGCGACCTTTAGGGTCTTGCGTGACTTGAAGCTATCGAGCGAAGCAGGCTGGAGCGTTGTCAAAGTATTTGATCCCCATTCATTTGTCATTTTGATTGTGACGCATGCGCCAGACCAAGGGGTTCTTAAAACCGCACAATGGTCAGCGCCTAATCTTTGAATTTCTCGTACTTTACGCCACTCAAGCTTTTATTGGTAGCCATGTCATGGCTGATGCACATGAGCGGTGGTGAGCTTATACGTTGGTGGAAATGGCGGGTAAGCGCCGTTTGAGTGTGGTTAAGATTGGAACTCCACAATTGTACCGTTGCATTTAGCCGGTCACGATTCCAATCGCAAGAGGATAGCGCGATGTTTTGACCGCTCGGGGCGGTGTTTTCAAGCTATGAGTTGGGCGAAACGTCCTCGAAAATTATGCTTTGTTCCCATTGGTGAGGGCCTTTGGTAACTGAGATGTTCAAACTCTTTTCACAGAGCTGGCCAAGCGGTCTCAAACCCGCATATATAGGGTCTTGGACATCTTGAAAATACTGTTCAGAATGTTGGGAGTTATACCTAAGTCGTATCTATGACCTCACCGAAGGGTGCACTTTGCTGCTTACCGTTAAATCGCTTGTTGTAGACCGTGGTGATCGCCGGATCATCGATGATCTATCGTTTTCGTTGCGGGCGGGGGAGACGTTGACACTGCTTGGGCCCAATGGCGTGGGTAAGACGACCTTGATCCGTGCCCTGGCGGGTTTTCTCGCACATCAATCCGGAGAAATCCTTCTTGAAGGTCCCGGTCTTGATGAAGAAAAGCCCGTTGGAGAGAGTTGCCACTATGTGGGACACGCCAATGGAATGAAATCAAGCTTGACCGTGATTGAGAACCTCAGCTTCTGGTCGCACTACTTTGGGTCTGAGCGAAGGCTTGGCAAAGAAACAAACACTTGTGATGATGAAAACACTCAGCCTTTCGAACAATCATTAAGGGTGGCCTTGGAGCAATTTGACCTTTTTGAATTGGCTGATATTCCTGCGGGGTATCTTTCTGCAGGTCAAAAACGCCGGCTCGGATTGGCGCGGCTGCTGGTTTCAAAAAGACCTCTTTGGCTGTTGGATGAACCGACAGTTTCGCTCGACCAAGCTTCTGTCATGTTGCTGGGGGAAGCGGTGAAAGCTCATGTGGCCGGCGGGGGCCTTGTGGTGGCCGCCACACATATTCCTTTGGGGTTGGAAAACACGCGTGAATTGCTGTTGGCATCACGATCGGTGGTGGCATGAGCGCTTTTTGGACATTGCTAAAGCGTGACCTGTTGTTGGCCATGCGTGAAGGATCAGCGGTCGGAACGGCACTGGGGTTCTATCTGATTGTGGTGGCCTTACTTCCTTTAGGATTGGGGCCGGACCTGAATTTGTTATCGCGCATTGCTCCGGGCATTTTATGGATCGCCCTGCTGTTGGCGGCGCTACTGTCTCTTGGACGTCTTTTTGAGGCTGATGACGAGGATGGATCTTTGGAAGTCATGGCGCTTGGAGAGATGCCGTTGGAAATTGTAGCTGTCGCCAAGGCATTGGCGCACTGGTTATCGACCGGTATTCCGCTGGTCTTAGCTGCACCTGTTTTGGCGATCCTTTTGAATCTGGATATCAACGCCTACGGAGTTTTGGTCCTCAGTCTTCTGATCGGTACGCCGGCTATTAGCTTTCTCGGCCTTATTGGAGCAGCATTGACCTTACGGGCCAAAAAGGGTGGGCTTTTGCTGGCGTTGCTGGTTCTTCCTTTATATGTGCCAACTTTGATATTTGGCATCTCGGCCATCAATGCGGCTTTGTCCGGTTTTGGAGGCTTTTATGCTTCTTTGATGATCTTGGGCGCGATTTCAATGGGGGCGGTGGTGCTGGGACCAATTGCCAGTGCTGCGGCACTTCGCTTTCAGATGCAATAATTTGGGCCATGTTTGCGGACAATTTTGCGTGCTAAGAGCACATCTGGCTAGGTTTGCGATATTTCCAAGATAGATGTTTGCGCTCTCAGCATAGGCGGTTTAAACGACGTACATGAACACTCAATCGATTACCCAAAAACTAGCAAACCCGACGCGGTTCATGTCCCTTTCCGGGGCAATCCTGCCATGGCTGTCGGTTCTTGCCGCACTGGTTTTAACTTACGGGCTGTATCTGTCTTTTTTTGAATCTCCACCTGATTATCAGCAGGGTGAGACCGTCCGTATCATGTTCATTCATGTTCCAAGCGCTTGGCTTGCGACAATGGTTTATGCGCTGATTGCCATCTCAAGTTTTGGACTTCTGGTTTTTCGTCATCCGCTTGCCGATGTCTCCGCCAAGGCTGCAGCTCCTTTGGGTGCGGCATTTACATTTCTCGCACTTGTCACGGGCTCCATGTGGGGAAAGCCCATGTGGGGTACCTACTGGGTGTGGGATGCGCGTCTTACCTCGGTGTTGATATTGTTTTTTCTTTATCTTGGTTTGATCGCGCTGCGCTCTTCTTTTGAAGATGAAACTCTGGCAGCAAAACTCACGGCTATCTTAGCGCTTGTTGGCGTGGCCATACTGCCTGTCATCAAGTTTTCAGTTGAATGGTGGAACACGCTTCACCAGCCTTCAACCGGTTTGACTTCAAGTGTTCACTTGGACATTCGTATTCCGCTACTTGTCATGGCATTGGCTTTTACGCTGATGTTTTTTGCCATGCACCTTAAGGCAATGCGAAATGAGATTATGCGCCGGAGGATAAAGGCCATGCAACGCGCGCGTGTTGATCGGGTGGGCGCCAGCTCAGTGGCTTCGGCTGAAAGTTCTTCTTAGTTCGCAAACATCTTTAAATGATGGATACAATATGGATCTGGGTCCCCACGCTTTCTATATCTGGACGTCCTATGGAGTGGTTTTCGCTCTTTTGGTGGTGATCATTTTCTGGCTTATCTATGATGGTCACAGACTAGCTCGTATTTACAAAGATCTTGAAGAACGCGGTGTTACACGGCGTTCTTCCAAGGCTTCATCTCCCAAAGACCGAGGGTGAAAAAATGAGCGAGCCTCAGATATCTAAAAATCGAAATATGACTCTGGCGCTTGTGCCGGTCCTTGCCTTTAGCGCAATTGCCTTGCTGTTTGCCTATGCACTGAGTACGGGCGATCCTTCCAAACTGCCCTCGGTTTTAATTGGCAAACCTGTTCCCGAAACTTCGTTTGCAGCACTTGAAGGTCTGCAGCGAGATGGCAAACCAGTTTTAGGCTTTGACAGCACGCAACTTGGCAAGGGAAAAGTTTCATTTGTGAATTTTTGGGCGTCTTGGTGTGGGCCTTGTATTACCGAACAGCCACTGATTATTGAATTGGCCAAGCGTACAGGTGTTGAAATTTTTGGGGTCAACTACAAAGACAAGCCGGTTGACGCACTGCGGTTCCTTTCACGTTACGGCAACCCGTTCACTGCCCTTGGCGTCGATCCTAACGGGCGAGGTGCAATCGAATGGGGTGTTTCGGGAATGCCTGAAAGCTACATTATCAGCCCTCGCGGGGAGATCATTTACAAACACACCGGCCCTATAACGGCGGAAAGTTTGAAAAAAGACGTGATCCCCGCGATTGCTGCCGCCAGAAAGATGAAGTAAAAGCTGCGGTTGTGCGGCCTTCGGCTTATTACAGTTTTTCGAATTTTCCCTTTTCTTCATCGAGTACGCGGAGTGAGCCGGATCCGACCTCGAAGTGCGCCCCATGCAATGCTAGTTCTCCTTTTTTTTCCAGCTCTTGGATAAAGGGAAACGTGCGAAGGTTTTTCAAGGAAGCAAGAATTCCATAAAGTTCGAGCTCGTCTTGCATGACCTGGGGATCTGCTGCCTGGTTTGCGGAAAGGACGCTGAGTTTTACTTCGTCGAGCATGGACATCCAGTTGCTGATGAACCGTAGTTCGGTTTGCTCGGCTGCATTTTGGTCTAAGGACGCCTTGATGCCACCGCAGCCGGAATGACCCATGACGACGATGTGTTTTACACGAAGATTCAAGACGGCAAACTCAAGGGCGGCACTGACACCATGATAGCGGCCACCTGTTTCAAAAGGTGGGACAAGATTTGCGACGTTACGAACGACGAACATGTCGCCCGGGCCGGAACTGAAGACCGCCTCGGGTGGGACCCGGCTGTCGCAGCAGGAAACAACCATGACTTCAGGGCTTTGTCCTTCACTGGCCAGTTTCTTGAAATCCGCTATGTTGGGCGTGAATTTATTTTCCCTGAAGCGCTGGTACCGTTCTGCAAGGTCTTGTGGAAACTTACTCATTGTGTCGGCGAACTCCCTGTTGCTGCTTTTGTTTTACTGGTTGCCAATAGCCAGATTATTCCAAGTAGTGCGGCTAAAAGTGAAGCGGTTAATACGCCGATCCGAACTTCAGGCATTTGGGCGGGATCGGGGAAGGCAAGCATTCCGATAAATAAACTCATGGTAAAACCGATGCCCGCGAGACACCCTGCGCCGAAAATGTGTGACCAAGTGATACCTTCAGGAAGTTCACATGCTCCAGAGCGAACAGCCAGCCAGCTCATGAGTAATACGCCAACTGGTTTCCCGATCACCAAGCCGGCGATAATGCCCATTGGTATCAAGCCCTGTAAGGTTTCTATACTCAGACCTTGGAGAGAGACACCGGCGTTGGCAAAAGCAAAGGCGGGCAAAATGCCAAAAGTCACCCATGGATGAAGCCAATGCTCCATCGCTTCGAGCGGCCCGGCGTGAGGGTCCGTGCTGTCTTTTGCAAAAAGTGGGATAGCAAGACCGGTGACAACGCCAGCGAGTGTTGCGTGAATTCCTGATTTCAAGACGCAGGCCCATACGAAAATTCCGACTAATACATAAGGTGAAATGCGCCTTACACCTGCGATATTCAAGAGCCCAAGAACAACAACACCGCCAAGGCCAAGAGCTAAAGCTGTTACAGAGAGCTTAGAGGTGTAGAAAATAGCAATTACGATGATTGCTCCGACATCATCAATAATTGCGACGGCGAGAAGAAAAACCTTCAACGCGGGCGGAATTCGCGAGCCGAGCATGACAAGAACCGCGAGAGCAAAAGCGATATCGGTGGCTGCGGGGATTGCCCATCCGCCAAGTGTTTGCGGGCTATTAAAGTTTATTGCGGCGTAAATGAGGGCGGGTATGGCCATGCCACCGATTGCGGCAAACATGGGTAATGCTGCGCGTCTGGGGGTTGAGAGTTCACCGACGATAAATTCGCGTTTGACTTCCATTCCGATCAGGAAAAAGAAGATTGCCATGAGACCGTCGTTGATCCAGTGAAGCAAGGTCTTTTCTAATCCGATTGGACCAAAGAAGAACCCTAATGGGGTATTTAAGACGTTTTCGTATGTGGGAGCGGCACCGGCGTTTACGAGTACGAGCGCCAAGATGGCCGCGCTTACAAGCATGAGGCCGCCTATTGCTTCATGTCGAACGAAGCTCAAAGCATTAATGAAATACCTTGTCATTAGCGGATCTCCCAGATGCTTCCATTCAGATACATTTGATCTTCACATATCAGATTTGCCGAGAATGGCGGAATATTCACTGACTGATGTGTAAATTAACCGCAAGGTTCGTAAGAACTGGGTCGGGAAAAGTTCCCGAATAACCTGGGTGGACTTCCTGTCATTACTTCTATTTTGGAGAAGATGGAGAAAGAAGTGCGTCCTTGTACCAATTGAAAAACGTAACCTTTTGCATCATCTTGCAGCGCAATATTTATTTGCCCGGTCCGTTTTCGCTCGGTTGGCCTGGGCAAATATTCCGTTGGATTTGCAGCATATCCAGATAATCAAGAGGGCAGCAAAAATGAATATTCGTCCGCGACGATCCGTTTTGTATATGCCGGGCTCGAATGAACGCGCTTTGAACAAGGCGAAATCCATTCCCGCGGATACGTTGATATTCGATCTTGAAGATGCAGTTGCACCTGACGCAAAACCGAAAGCCAGGGATATGGTGTGCACTGCGGTTAAAGAGGGAGGTTACGGCGCCCGTGAGGTGGTGATCCGCGTCAATAGCCTTGATACGGCCTGGGGCACTGATGATCTTCTGGCTGCGTGCGAAGCGCAGCCGGATGCCATTTTGGTTCCAAAGGTCTCAAATGCTGGAGATATTACCAGTACTGGGAAAATCCTGAAATCACGTCATGTCCCCCAAACGACACGCCTTTGGGCGATGATGGAAACTCCCATGTCGATGATCAATGCACGTGAGATAGCTGCGACGGGTCACGATAAAGAAAACAGGCTTGAGTGCCTGGTATTAGGCACAAATGACTTGTTGAAAGAATCGCGTGCCAGGGCCAATGCAAACCGTATGGCTGTGGTTCCTTGGCTCACCATGACTATTGTCGCGGCGCGGGCGTACGGGCTTGATGTGCTTGATGGTGTCTACAATGATTTTCGCGATGAACAGGGTCTGCGTGAGGAATGCGAACAGGGCCGCACTCTGGGTATGGATGGCAAGACTTTAATCCACCCTTCGCAAGTGGCGCCGACGAACGAGGTTTTTTCTCCCAATCCTGAAGAAGTCGCCTGGGCGCGTAAAATCATCGACGTATTTTCTCAGCCGGAAAACGAAAAGGTCGGCGTTATTACGGTTGACGGTCGTATGGTCGAACGTCTGCATCTGGTGATGGCAGAACGCACAGTTGCAATTGCGGACGCCATTGCGCAATTTGAGGCTCGCAATTAGATCTTAAAACAGCCTGGAGAACCAAGGTCGTGAGTTTTTTTAGACCACCGTTAGTCACCTGGCCAGCGGTACTGGGATTGTTTCTGATTGAATAACCCACCGAACGCGATATTGGATTTTTTATTCTTCTTTTTTCTCCGTTTCACGCGGCGTTTGTGGGATCGAACAAGTGATCTTGGCTTTGAATTTTTTGTTGCTCGCGTGAGAGCGTATTGGTTTGCAGAAAAAGTAAAGCTAGCCATATGCCCTTCGGATTGAGCGCTCAAGGAAGAGATTATCTGGGGGTCATTTCTTTGACTTGCAATATTTTCGAGTGTTTTGCTTGGATTTTGTTGTTGTCTTAGAAGGTAGATATAATAGGGCGCTGCGTACCTGCGAGATTCTTCAATCCATCGGTCTTGAAAATCATTGCTGCTGGGAGCGAGTATCAACGTCCCGCTTTGCGAATCTGAACCGTTCCGGATGTTTTGGGTTCGTTCAACGAAAGCTAATGTTTGCGCTTTTCGCGCGTCTTCTTGTGCCTTTGCAATTTGTGCGGCTTCTTGCTCGCGACGTTTCTTTGCCAGAGCTTCCGCCAAAGCGTAACTACGCTCAACCGCGGCAACGTATTCGTATCTTCGGTGACGGGCGCGTTCCGAATGTGACCAAGGCATGGGCCTGCAAGCGCATCCGTTGACTAATTTCTTTCTATACTTGAACGCGTTTTCCAGATCGGCGTATGAGCGGCCAGAGAGATTCCTGGCTTCCTTCATGTTGTCTGACCTGCGCGGCAGGTAATATAGTTCGGCTGCCGTTCCACAACGACTTTGGCAACTCCGCGCGTCCTTGCGAAAACGAGCGCGAGAAGCCGAAGAGCTTATTGGAAAATAATAGCCATCGCATGAGCGCACACAGACAGTGCGGTAACTGCCATAGGCATGGTAGCGCCGGTTTGATTGATTGTTTCGGGGATTACGGCCGTTATAAAACGGCTGATTTTTTATCCCTGTGGGTCCGCCATAGTATTGAAGCGTCGGGTTGCGTTTTTTTGGAGAAGGGCTTCGAGGTGAAGCGGGTTTTGAAAAACCAAATAGCGTTTGAAAAATTGATTGGGCGTGTGTTGGCGTGGGTGAAGATACGATGAAGCAGAGCACAGACAGTGCTCCGAGGAATAAACTCTGAAAACGCATTTACTAACCCACACAACCTTGAGGCCCATTTTTGTTTGTCTGTTAAACTAGAAACAAACGGGGTAGGGCATAAGCTTGCATCTACCTTGGGCACAAAGGATCAATCTCTTTCCAGCCCCAGAATGCTTTGATATGACAAAGAAACTCTGAACATGTGAAGAATTTGAGGATTATTTCGTTAGGTTGTTGATGCAGGTCCGCAAAATGGTCTCCTAGAAATCTTGAAGACCCTGAAATATTCTATGTAATGCGCAAAAAGTTAAGAGCCGTTAGCTGAAAAACAGGCACTCGTTGAAATGCACAAACTTATGATCTCTAGCTAGGGACAGGTGGCACTCAAGGTTGCGAGGGCAGCGGTTATACCTGAAAGCGAGTAGCGGTCCGTCGTCTTGGTGCCGCGTTTTGAAATCCCACTGATTGACATGACCGAGCCGGCCTTCATGGCGTCAATCAACTTCAGTTCCTCGGTGGCGTCTGCGACAAAGGCTTTGTCGTCCTTTGCAAACAGATTGAATTTCTTTCCGCCAATGGTGACGCTGACAGTGCTGCCGGGCTTTATGGGATATCCCTGACGGACACTAATTTCTGATTTCACTCCATCATTCGGCCAAGCGGAAACATAGAAGAAAACCGCAGAGCGATTGGCGCCCTTGGGTAAAGTTACTTTTGGTTGAGAGGCGGCAAAGCAAATCTTTTTGGAGGATTCTCCATGAGAAAAGACACTCCATGCCTTGTGCGTTTTAACGAGCGTTGCGGCCGAAGCGGCCGAAAATGCCATCAGAACAACTCCTGAGGCAATTGCGATTTTGGAAATCCAGTGTGTTCGACCAAAAATCATGAGCCCTGTAACCGTCCTTGAATTTGTTTTCCCGCTCGCAAATCGTATTTCAGCAAGACCGCGGAAACTACTTAGATCACGATTTGCCTATCCCACACGATGCGACTCACCTGAGATGCTATAAAGCAAACACGGCATCCCTCGTACATCTCGCTACCATATATCAACAATTTCGGCTTTTCTGTCACCCCTTCGGATTATTCCTTCTTTGCCCTTGTAATGATGCAACTGCTTCAGGCGTGGGACCTCCTGTCCTCGCCGGGCGCGGGGAAAAGCGGGCTTTTGAAATTACTCTATCGTACATCACGATTGCCCCGGCCATTGCCACATTGACGCAAAATTTGGTCGGGATTTTCACAACATAGTGGCATTGATCCAAAATGGGCTGGGAAATGGAGCCGTGCTCAGGGCCCAGCAGGTAAGCGGCTCTCATTGGATGATGAAAGCTAGGTAAATCAACGGCATCGTCCGTTAGTTCCACACCAATAAGCAAACATCCTTTTGGGAGAACCAGTTCGCCGATTTCATCCCAATTGTAGTGAGGCAGATGATTTTGCCCCTTGGATGTATCTGCGGCCGCTTCCAAGGCTTGGTAGGTGGCACCAATGGTAAAGGTGAAACTGGCGCCGAATCCATGGGCAGAACGCATTAAATTGCCCAGATTTAGTGACTTTGACATGCGTTCGGCCCCAATGGCGAAGTAGCCGCGAGCGGTTGGTGGCCAATTTGGCGTTGATGGGGTCATAGGTGTTATTCCGTCTTCTCGAGAGTCCATCGTCCATAGCCATGCCTATCAAATAGTCAATCCAAACCTCGAATTCTGTTTGCCGTATGATGGGAAAGGGCCTGCGGACCGCAGTCTGATAAATGAGCGGGTTCTTTTGCCCAAGCCATAAATGGCCTATTGCGTGGGTTGAGCAAGAAAAAGGAATTTGAAAAGGCATGAAAGCAGTGTTGTGCAGAACCCTTGAAGGGATTGATGCTCTCACCATTGAGGAGATTCCTGAGCCTGTGCCGGGCCCTGGAGAAGTCATCGTCAAGGTTCGAACGGCTGCCCTCAACTATTTTGATACGTTGATTACCCGTGGTGCCTATCAGTTTAAGCCCGAATTACCCTTCTCGCCGTCGGGAGAGATTTGCGGCACCGTGATATCCAGCGGTGAAGGGGTTACGGATTTTGCCCCTGGCACGCGTGTGATGGCCTATGTGGGATGGGGCGGGGCTCGAGAACAAATGGCTGTGAGTGTTGAAAAGCTCATACGCGTTCGAGAGGGGGTCAGCGATGAGGTGGCGGCCTCACTTAGCATCACTTATGGAACAGCAATACACGGATTGCGTGATCGTGGTCAGGTGAGCACTGGTGAAACCGTAGCAATTTTGGGGGCAGCGGGTGGCGCGGGTTTGGCTGCTATCGAGATTGCGAAGCTGCTTGGGGCGCGCGTTATTGCAGTTTCATCAACGGACGCGAAGCTGAATGTTTGCAAACAGGCTGGCGCGGATGAGGTTTTAGACTATACGTCGGTGGATTTGAAAACGGGGCTCAAGGCGTTAACTGAAGGGCGCGGAATCGATGTTGTCTATGATTGCGTTGGTGGTGATCAAACTGAGCAAGCCATTCGTGCCATGGCCTGGCAGGGGCGTTTTCTGGTTGTGGGCTTTGCTTCCGGTGAGATTGCGAAACTTCCATTGAATTTATTACTTCTAAAGGGCTGTTCGGCGATTGGTGTATTTTGGGGAGAAGCAGTAAAACGCGACAGTGAAGGGCACCGGAAAAATATGATTCAGCTCATGGATTGGGTTGTTGAAGGTCGCCTCAAACCTTTGATACAAAAAACATTTCCGCTTCACGAAACGAGGAAAGCCTTGAAAGTTATTCGAGAGCGCAAAGCCAACGGGAAAATTGTTTTGTCTCTAGACTAGTGCGTAATCAGCTATGCATTACGGCGTTTGGACCGCAGCTGGATATAGCGAGCACCTTCGCCGCCGTGATGAGGTGCTGCAGTTGTGTGAGAGACGACAATGGCGCGCATATCCGCTTCTGTCAGCCATTGAGGTACGGACCTTCGCAAGATGCCGCGACCTTGCGGACCGTTTGCGTCGTGCAACTGGTTCCAATCCTCGCCTTCTTCAAAGTCATAGCCGTGACGGGTGGGCTTTCCCTTACCGGTAATGACCAAAACCCAGCGCAAACCGCGCGCATGAGCCGACTGTAGAAAGCCGCGCAAAGCATCATGTGCCTCGTTTTGGCGCATGCCATGAAGATCTAGTCGCGCCCCAATTTGAATTTGACCTGCGCCCAATCGGCGTCGACTTTTTTTGTCGAAATCTGCCAGCTGTGGAACCCGATGGGGCACGGTTGAGCGATTTTTGACAGTGTGATTGGCTGAAAGTTTGCCAGTAACAGCTCGGTTTGTTTCTGACTTATCAAAGCCAGCGAGCCGTGCGTTTGTATCTGACTTTGTCGGTTTTTCTGCAAAGGGATTTGGCTGTGTTTGAGACACTTTTGATTCAGGCTGGCCAGAAAGAGGGACACGGTTTTTTCGAAGTTTTATGGGCGTGATGTTTTTTGCCCATTCCTCCCATAATTTCCGGTCGTTATGTACGGTTCTTTGGCGGCCAAACCCTGATTTTTTAGGGGGTCGAGTCATGGGTGCCCACCTGTGACGTGTGTCATATTCATGGATGAGCGGGGAAGAAAGACTGTGAAGAATGCAGAGTGTTTGGTTGCTCCTGCTGAGCGTCCTGCCTGTTTGCCGGTGCCAAAGAAAATATCTCCACGCTCGGGCCCAGTTATTGCTGAACCGACGTCCTGAGCAATCATGAGTTGCCGAAAACCTCTTTCCGGCTTGGATTGATCAAAGGACGTTGTAAAGGAAGCCAGCTTGGGCGCCTCGACGTAGATGGGTGTGCCTATTGGGTGATAGCGGGTATCAACGGCCAGGCTACGACCAGGGATGAGGACTGTATTGTCAACGCCCAAAGGGCCGTCGGCTTCGTTTTTGTCCACTTGCCGGAAGAAGATGTATGATTGGTTTTTCCACATCACTTGGCGAGCGCGTTCCTTATTGTTTCGTAACCATTGGCCGAGCGTTTCAAGCGTCATGGTCTTTACGGAAAACTCTCCTTGATCGATCAGTTCGCGCCCAATTGAGGTGTACGGGAGACCGTTTTTTCCATCATAGGTCAAGCGGATCGTTGTTTCATCATCAAGAGTGATAAGGCCAGATCCTTGCACCTGCATAAAGAATTTGTCGACAGGGTCACTCAGATAGCAGATCTCCAATTCCTGGTCTGATAGCGCTCCGCAATCAATTTGCTGTCGGGTTGGAAAGGTTTCTAATCCGGTTGCAGTTTTTCGGGCGTGGGTAAGGCGTTTATCAATGGCGCCTCGCTGACTTTCTTCAACCAGATTGACGAGATCCTTTGGCCTTTTGCGCAGCGGGATTTGGAATGCACCTTGGCGATGCCGTGAGCCTCGCAATTCGGGCTCGAAATAGCCCGTGACAAGACCAGGGCTTTGGCTTTGCTGAACGCGGTGGGGCTGGAAATATGTCTCGAAAAACATTTTAGCTTGTGGTCTTGAGATATTCGGACCGAGCTTCGCGGCAGCCTTTATGGCGTTCGTTTGCGCCTGGGCTGAATCCTCCAAGGCCTTACAACTTCGAAAAAAGGCACCGTAGGCAGCGGCGTGATCGTCTTGATCCCACCCTTGAAGGTCTTGAAATTCAATGAGTTTCAGCTGAAACGACTCATTGATCTGGGACTTTGTTGGAGAAGAGGTCATGACGATGGTTTGTGGTGATTCACGTGAAATATAGGTCCAGCGGTCAGCCTATACTACAATTTCGAGACTTCTTCGTTTTTTTCGTCAGTGTGGCGATTGGGTTGCAACCAACTTCCAATTGGGATTTTCTCGTGCCCGTCGTGTTGAGATATCACGACTAAACGTCCAGATGTCCGTAACTTCCTTGATGCGCTGGGAATCTCCGGAGATGACCTTGCCATCCTTATCACGCGTGGCCGAAATGAGCTGGCTGACGAACCTCATGGTTACGTTGGCGATACCATTGTTGACCTCGGCTTCCAGGATATCGGACTTTTCAATGCCAACAAAACTCTGATCGATCAGTTCACCGCGCTGTTCACGCTCTGATATGGCGCGTTCGAAGGATTGGTAGACATCCTTATGAAGCAGCTTTTTCAGCTCGGAGCGGTTTCCTTCCGCAAAGGCTGTCACGATCAGTTCGTAAGCGTGGCATGCACCACTGACGAAATGATCAGGATCAAAGGTTTCATCCTTTTTCAGGATGCTCAACAAGCCTTCTTTGAGTTCTTTATTATCACCAGCAAATTCTTGGATGCGAGCCTTCGCCTCCTCAACCAGTACTGCCGGGTCTTTAACTTCCGGTATGTCATTGGTGCGGGAATGAGGAAGTGTTACGACATTATCACCGCCCAGGTCGTTTGATTCGATCTGGTCTTCTTTGCGGAAGCGCCGTTCGGCGCGGATGTCATCATCGTCGGTCCGACGGCCAAGAACACTGCGTAGCTTCACGATCGCCACGACGGCCACTATAAGAGCTATGATCGTGAGAATATTGATTTTATCGTCCATCTTTTACTGGCGCCTTTGGGGCGTTTACCGATCTTCGGTTTCAAGGGTTTTGTTGAGATATGTAGGACGATCAGCACTCCTGCGCCAGGGGGCAAATAAAATTGACCCATTGAAACGAGGTTAACCGGCGTAAAATGTTAAAAGACCTACGACCATTCTTACTGAACGGGCTAGTTGCGGAATGATGGTGGAGTTCCTTTATACTTAAGACACAAAGGTATCCAAGCCAACACCTGTTACAAACCTGGCCTGCACAATAGCTCTGATTTGAGGCATGATAACATGGCTTCATGGCGAGCATCGATCTTTCAATGATCATTGTAACCTGTTTGGAGAATTTATGGCCTTCGGTTGGTTTCCCCTTTTTCTGATGCTGTTTATCGCGTTTCCAATTGCCGAGATCGCTCTGTTGATCGTGGTGGGGGAGAAAATTGGGTTGGTTTTGACCTTAGGCATCGTCATTGGCACAGCTGTGATTGGCACGACTCTGCTTCGTGCCCAGGGTTTTGGAGTCTTATCTCGCGTCAATAAATCGATGAACGATGGCGAGATGCCTCTCGTGCCAGTGATGGAAGGCATGTTTTTGCTCATAGCAGGTGCGTTTCTTCTGACCCCGGGACTGATAACCGATGCCATCGGCTTTATTTTACTGGTTCCGCCATTTCGAATTGCCATTGCCCGTTGGATCATGGGTCATATGTTGCGCCGGGGGGGTATTTGGCAAGTTTATACTTCGTCGGAGCATGACGGTGATACTTGGGAGGGGCCTGGTTCAGGAGAAGAACGAAAAACCAGCCATTTTGATCTTGGCGATAACGTCATTGAAGGCGAATTTACGAGGGTTGGGGAAGAAAACATCGATCCTGACAAGAAGGACTAAAAATCTAGAGGCTTGAATAGACCCTCAAGGCCCCCTTTAGAGCTTTTAAAAAAGACTCATTGCATTTGAAGAACCGTTCGACCCGTGGTAGCACGCGGTTTGTGCCGCTGTGGCGGTTTTTCATTTTGATACTTTAAGAGCGGACACCTTCACAATGGCAGAGAGCAAAAACGGTACGAATGGATCGGGAACGAAAGAGGCTCAGGAAGAGCAACTAGGAATTCAAGCCCAAGTGGTTGCTCAATACATCAAAGATTTATCGTTTGAGAATCCTAATGTTGAGCGGCTTTTGTCGGGACCTGGTGAAGATCCAAACATGCAAGTTGAAGTCAACGTGAACGCGCGAAAAGTGCAAGATGAGCTTTATGAAAGTGCCATCGACTTTAAAGCGCATGCGGTCAATAAAAACGGAACAATCTATGATATGGAAATCGTTTATGCGGGCATGTTTCGTATAAAGAATATTCCAGAAGAAGCCTTGGAACCATTCTTGTTGATCAATTGTCCAGCGTTGATATTTCCTTTCCTGCGCCGACTGGCCGCTGATATTACGCGGGAAGGTGGCTTTCCCCCGCTCCTGCTTGATCCTATCGATTTCGGTGGTCTCTATGTGAACCGCCAGAAAGAAGCTGAAAAAGTAAAGAAAACCGCCAATAATTAAAGCAGTGATTAGTTCGTATCATAGCGCTTCCAGATTACATCGCCGCCAAGAGAATTAACAAACTCCCGGTGCTTTTCCAGATCAGCGTGTGTGAGTCTGGAGGGTAACTTCTTGGCGCGAATGATGGAGCTGCTTGGTTGGCGATGTTCAGAACCGTTGGTTGGGTTTTTCCGGTGCGTATGGGCGAGTTCGAGCTTGGCTTGCCTCTCTCCCAACAACTCGACATAAACTTCGGCGAGCAACAGAGAATCCATCAACGCGCCATGCTTTATTCGTTTTGAATTGTCGATACCGTAACGCTTACATAGTGCGTCTAGATTGTTTGAACTACCTGGATGCTTCCTGCGGGCGAGAGTCAACGTGTCCACAACACGATCCATGGTCAGGGTTTGTCGACGACAGCGTTCCAGCTCGGCGTTCAAAAACCCTATGTCAAAAGGTGCGTTGTGAATGACCAATGTGTCTTGGCCAATAAATTCCAAAAACTCTTCGGCGATCTCATTAAACCGTTTTTTATCGAGCAGGAATTGCGTCGAGAGACCGTGGATTGCTTCTGCTTCGGGAGGAACTTCTCGATCCGGGTTAATATAGCAGTGATATTCATTTCCCGTGGGAACACGATTTACAATTTCGACACAGCCAATTTCAATCAACCTGTCGTCACCCTGGGCGTTCAGGCCGGTAGTTTCGGTATCAAGAACAATTTCGCGCTGCATCGCGGCCTCAGTTTTTTGTCGATTCAGGTCCAGTGGCGAAGAAAAGCTTCACCGCGCAATGAGCGCAATTTTTCGATGAGTTTATCAACTATTGCCTTGGTGTCTTCGATGGGACCGCTAGTGTCCACAACGTAATCCGCAAGAGCCTTTTTCTCGCTATCGGACATTTGACGGGAAAGAATTTCCTTGAGTTTTGTTTCGCTCATTCCTGAGCGCTCCATAACCCTTTTTCGTTGGGTGTTCTCGTCGGTACTGACGACAATCGTTTTATCGACAAGCTCGTTTCCACCTGATTCAAAAAGCAAGGGTATTTCCAAAACTACCATTGAGGATCCGGAATTTGCGTTGGAGTGCAGGAAATCGCGCTCTACCTGTCGCACCATCGGATGAATTATGTTTTCAAGATCCTTAAACCTGTTTGGATCAGCCAATAAATACTGGCTTAGTTTTTGGCGATCTACTCTTCCATTTGTGGTGACACCGGGAAATTTTTCCTCAATGAGTGGAACTGCAGCGCCAGCATAGAGCTTGTGCACTTCTTCATCTGCATCACAAACGGGAATACCGCGAAATCGAAACTGCTCCGCAACGGTGGATTTTCCCATTCCGATTGAGCCGGTGAGACCGATCACCAACATGTCAACTACGACTCCTGCTGTTCCGCCATTAGATTTTTTATCACAAGATCACGTAGCTCGGTGGTAACTTGGGGACGTATTCCAAACCATTTTTCAAAACCTGGAACCGCTTGATGCAACAACATTCCTAGTCCGTCGACAGTTTTCAAGCCTTTGGCTTTGGCATTTTTTAGTAACTCTGTCTCAAGAGGTACGTAGACGATATCGCAAACGACGCAGTTTGGATTTGCATTCTTAAAGTCGATGTCGAGACTGCCTGTTGCGTTCATTCCGATTGTCGTAGTGTTGACGATGACCGCGCTTTGTTGCGGGCTTTCTTGACGTTGATCCCAGTTTTTCACTTCCACATTTTCACCAAATGCTTTGGCAAGCTCAATGGCGCGCTGGGGCGTGCGATTATAAATATGGATATGCTTCACGCCAGCCTTCAAGAAGCCATATACAATGGCGCGTGACGCACCGCCCGCGCCCAGTATGGTGACAGGACTTTGGTTATCGCCTTGCCATTTGGGAGCGCTGGTTTCCAGGTGGGTCATAAATCCGTAGGTGTCGGTATTTCCCGCACACAAGCGGTCTTGATCATCCAGCCATAGTGTATTGGCTGCACCTACCGCCATGGCTGAAGGCTCTTTAATTTGTGCGGTTTGAAAAGCTATTTCCTTTAGGGGTACGGTGACATTGCAACCCACAAAACCGTGGTCTTTCAAGGAAGCCAAAAATTGGGGCGCATCATCTGGTGCGACGGCCTGCTTTTCATAGCTGCCCTCAATACCGAGATGTTTGATCCAATGATTGTGGATGATGGGGGAACGAGAGTGCTTTATCGGCCAACCGATCACACAGGCGCGGATCATTGCTGGAGTACCCCCATGTTGCGCAGTTCTTTCAATAATGGAAGAAGTGGCAGACCGAGGATGGTGAAGTAATCCCCCTCGATTTTTTTAAACAGTTGAATGCCAAGCCCTTCGATCTGATAGGCGCCAACAGATAAGTATGCGTCGTCGCCGATACGACGAAGATATTCTTCAGCAAATTCAGGTGAGAACTCGCGAAGTGTGATCGAGGCTGTTTCGACATGGTGCCAGTGGATCTTTTCATTGCAAGCGATGGCCACTGCTGTGTGTAGCGTATGAGTTTTTCCGCGTAGGGATTTTAGAGTTTGCAGTGCCTCTTCCCGGTTTGCAGGTTTCGAGTAGATTTCGTCACCCAGCGCCAGGATTTGATCTGAACCAACTACGATTTCGTTCTTGTGCAATGGACTGATGGCCAGAGCTTTTGCCATTGCAAGTTCGTTTGCCATTTCACTGGGATCACATGGCGTCGATTGGTTCATTCGTTTTTCGCGGATTGCCTGCTCATCAATGTCGGCAGGATCAACGGTAAAGGCCAGGCCGGCGGATTTCATCATCTCGAAGCGGGTACGACTACCGGATGCCAGAACCAAAGCCTGTCCGGTTTTTTGCTCAGACATCGCTCGCATCCTCTTTCTTTTCGTCGGCGATCTTCTGGGAATGGAGCTTAATAATTGTCGCCGCTGTTTCTTCGATTGAGCGGCGCGTCACATCGATTAAGGGCCAACTATATTGCGCGCAGATGCGGCGCGAATAGGCAAGTTCAGCTAGAATTTCGTCTCGATCAATATAAGTGTCGAGGTCACGATCAGACATTAACATTGCCCTGTTGCGACGTATTTCAGCAATGCGATCAACGTTGGCGATCAGACAAACGACCATTGCCTAATGAGGTTCGGTCAACTGGTCTGGCAAGGGAATTTCAGGAACCAGTGGTAGGTTGGTGGTCTTATAGCCGCGTTGAGCCAGGTAAATACTGGTTGGCGTTTTTGATGTGCGTGAAATCCCCAACACGACAATATCGGCCTGGTTCATGTCCTCGGGCAGTTGGCCATCATCATGAGCCATGGAGAAATTGAGAGCGTCGATGCGTCGAAAGTAGTCCTGGTCGAGTACGTGTTGGCCAGCAACCGTTGGGGTTTGATGCGTTCCTAGATAGGATTCGAAAGCCTGCATGATGGGCTTTAGGACCGGTAGACACGGGATGTGCAAATTAGCGCAACGCTCTTCAAGTTCGAGGCGCAAACTCTCGTTGACAACCGTATAGAGAACAATTCCGGGTGTCTGCTCGATTTCCTGGATTACGCGTTCAAGCTGACGGGGTGTGCGAATGAGAGGATGCACGTGTTCAATGGGCCTCGCCTGCGCATACTGAACAGACGCTGCTTTGGCGATTGCAGTCAGCGTTTCTCCCGTCGCATCGGAAACGAGATGCAAGTGATAGTAGCTAGCGAGGGTTGTGGACATATGGTGGATTAAGTTCGTGTTTTC
>JAJRZC010000017.1 GCA_024275435.1 Alphaproteobacteria bacterium | reverse complement strand
CAGAAGATTGAGGATTGTTATTGCTATTGCCACATAGGCCAGAGGCTGCACCAACCGTGAGAGTACGTCGGCGATTCCCATCACCCATAAATCGTTATTGTTAATGTGACTGATTTCGTGAGCGAGTACGCCTACGATTTCGCGCATTGTTAGATTTCGTAATAGACCTTCCGTGACAGCAATGGCTGACCGTTCCCTTGTGCCTGAGGCAAAGGCATTTAGTGTTCCGCTCGGGATTACGTACATTTCAGGGCGAGAGGGAAGGTGCGCACGGTTCGTGAGTTCATCGACAACGCGCGATAACTGGCTGTTGTCATGGGGCAAAGGTGTTGCGCGGTAAAGCTTCATGATGGCTTTGGGTGGGATGCGCTGAGAGAAAGACGTTATCAGACCAATAGCGACAAAAGAGAATGCCAAGCCTAATAATCCCCAAAGTAGATATGAGGTTATGGCCAGGATAATGCCCATGCCTCCGAGCAGCAGTATCGTCTGGATAAGATTATCTTGCTGTCGGCGTTTCAGGGCTTTTTCGTTCAAGGATTTTAACACGCAGTTTGCCTTTTGCCCCGTGCAATGACGTTCGGATCGCCAGTATTTCAAGCTTGGCAGTCCGTCTATGTTTTCGTGGAAATAGCTTAATTTGCTTTATGGCGACTAGGTGTCATGGATCATGGCTACATTTTGGCGATCACCTCGGTTTTCCCACTCTTTGCAGCTTCTTTGCCAGCTTCTTTTTTGGCAATATTGTGGGCGCTTATGATAGCAGGAAGAATCTCGCTGGCCTTTTGGACAATTTGAAAACGGACGTCGAGGCCATCGCGTATGAATTCCTGTTTCTTCATGTGGGCGATCAATTCCAGAAAAGGAGTCCAATAGTCTTTGATGTTGGCTATTATCACGGGTTTTTTATGTTGGCCGAGTTGAGACCAAGTGAGCTGTTCAACGAGTTCTTCAAGAGTTCCTATGCCACCGGGAAGAGCGACAAAGGCATCTGATTTTTCAAACATCAGCTGTTTGCGCTCATGCATGTTATCCGTGATGATGAGTTCATCCACATCTCTGATCATGTGTTCGAGCTCAGATAGAAACGTGGGGATGATGCCGGTTACTCTGCCACCGTGGTCTCGTGTTGAGCGGGCCACCTCACCCATCAAGCCCAGTCCCCCGCCGCCATAAACAAGTCCGATGCCCGTTGCAGCAAGTTCCTTGCCCAATGATTTTGCTGTGTGTGCGTAAGCAGGATCGCTTCCACTGCCTGACCCGCAGTAGACGCAGATGTTTTTCAAGTCTGCCGGGATAAGGTTTTTAGTTGGAATTTTCTTGAAGGCTGCTGGGGCATCCTTGTGGGGCAGGTGTTTGGGATTTTTCTTTTTCATATAAATTTTGAATTTCCGTCTGAGATATTTTCTTGGAGGGCCAGGGATCCAACTTGCGCAAGCTAAAGCCTACCTGAAAGATGTTATGGGCTAGCAAACATTTAGCAATGAGTTGATATCAAATGGATGTGCTCTTTATGTCTACATTGCGAAATGGTGTTAACCATATTGTGATGTGGGAAAACCGGCATTTCTTGTGTGAACCGACCATCCTAGCTGAGCAATGTGGCAACTGCATTTTTCCTAGACGACTGTTTTTTTGGATGATGCATTGTGCAGCGGGGACCTGATTTACGGGTTTCATGGTGCATGATCAGGGGGTTGTCGGGGGTAAAAATACTTCAATTTTTAATTGTAAGTAGATTGTTTTATTAAGCCTTTCGTGGCTCTCAGATGGTTGCTTTTTATGAATTCTGATTGGTTATCGGGCGCATAAACCGCAAGGTTATGATTGTCATGAGCTTGTGTTGGCTCTGAAAAGTCGTCATTTAGACGTAGAATAAAATGTTTGGGGCGTCCCGATGCCTTGTTGGATGGACAAGTAGAGCTAGTCAGCACCAAACATACCGGTGGATCCAAGACACAGTTTAACGGGTTCGGTGGACGGTTCATCTGTTTTTGACGACCAAATTATTGGGGCTGACATAAATACCTTTTTGGTTCCTTTGCCTGTTTGGTTTATGACACGCGATATCTTAGAGCGCCTGTAAAACCATTTCCTAAGGGGCCGTGATTTTATGGTTCGAAGGCGAGTTGTGTCTTTCAACGCTGAACAAGATTATTGGTGGAGGCATCGCAAGCGATGACGTCTGCACGCACAACAAATTATAGATTTTGGACCTGGTTTGGTTTGATAAGCGCGTTTGCCGTTGGTGCGGCTTTCTGCGCCTTTGGTGCTTCAGACGCTTTGGGCTTTGAAAAAGCCAGGGAAAAACCTGGAAAGCGCGTTGCTGCGCTCACTCATGAGATTGAGCCGGGGAATCGAGGTGTGTTTCCTCATCTGTTGTTTGTTGACGTTATATTTTTGAAAATGCCGCTGAGAGAGAATCTGTTGCAGGTTTGGGAATCCATGCGTCAAGCTGCTGCCCCGCAAGAGTTCGATCGCCGCGAAGGTATTGGAAATAGGGGCGTGTGGGAATCTTTGAACCGTCACTCAGAGCGCCGCATTTCGCAACTGAAACGAGTCTCTAAGGAGCACGAGAGGGAGCGTGGTGAATACACTGAGACGGTACATGTTGTTCGCCCGACAATTTTGATGGTCCTGCTTAGTGAGCAAGGCGGTGCACGAATTGCCGGAAAATGCGCACCCCGTATGTGGGTTCAGATCGAAGTCAACGGACAAGTTCAACATAAAGTACGATGTGATGGAGCGGGTCGTTTCCTAGCGATATTTGATCAAGGTTTTGGGGCTGGTGATTATGTTTTGTCCACTTCGGTCCGGCTTGGGTCGGGTATGGAACAATCCGGGCAGGATGTTCGGGTTTATGTGCCTGATGGCTTTAATAGAAAATTCGCTGCCCTAAAGAATAGCGATCATTCTTTCCAGACCGAACCTTTTTCGACATTGGAAACTCAAAACGGCATGGGTGATGAGTTTGTTGCGCCAGATGTTCGTGACTATGCTGAAGCTTTGGCTCGTGCGGCGAGCGATCGTTTTTCCCAATTGACTGCACAAGAAAATGTCAATGTCGGTTCTGGGGCTAAAGATCATGATGAGATGAGAGGTCAAGAGGAACGACAAGGAGAGCCGCCTCAGTCCCCTTCGGGTTTAAATATAGAGGGGGCCGGAAGATCCAAATCCAATTTGTCCTACATCTATGATGAAGCAACGCATGCCCTTGATTGGGTGATGTCTTGGCAAGCTTTTTCAACAAAATTATATTTCCAGAAAGTTGCTGCAGACCTCACAGGACTGGATGGCTCTTTTGCAGGGACAGGTGACAAGGGAAATGATCGTTTTGAAAGTTCCGCGACATTTGTAGATATTCCACTTCATGAACGTCCCGAGGGTGGTGTTGGGTTCGAAGCTATCCGGATTGATGTGTTTTCCTATCTATCTGCTGCAAGCGATTGGATTGACAGTTCGTACACTCAATATCGAGAGCGGATCGTAAAACAGCTTGCTGGTGGTGATGGCCATTTACCTGAAATTCAAGTTGCAAAGAAAGAAGACCGTGAAGATAGCGTGACGACTATCCAGAGTTTTGAGGAAACTAAAGACGAGAATGCTCCACTGAATGTTGAGATTCAGTCTCCTCCTGGTGGGCGTCTGGCAAGCCGTGACCAGATTGAAGAGAGCGTCTCTGTATCAAAACGTGAGGCTTCTCGGTTGAAACAGGAAAGGGCTTTGTTGGCGAAACCTTCAGCTCATGTTTTAAAGGCAATCAAAGATAAGCAGCGTTTGGAGAAAGAACTGATTGAACGGGAAAAACAAACCGCTCAGAAACTTGAAAAAGCTTTAGAGGAGAAGATAGAGAAGGAACGTCTGCGTCGCGAACGTTTGCGGGATATTGAAAGGTCTGATCAGAATTGGATGACTGATCGTCTGCGGGTCCTTGAGCCTGAAAAAGCAAAGGAGAACGCACCGAAGACGCCAAAAGAAGAACCAAAAAAACAACCAAAAAAAGAGCCAAAAGATACGCCGACCCTTGAGAAAGAAGCTCCAGAACCCAGGCCAGATGGTCTGCGAAAAAAGATAGAGCATAACTCTGCACCCGAGCGGGTACTTCCACTTCTTCCGGAACGAAACAGTGTGCGGAAAAGTATCCGAGCTGATGTGTTCGCTTTACCAGCGCGGAATCCAGAAAGGAAGTTAAAGAAGTTTGCTGAATCACGCATAGGTCTTCCCATTCGTAAACCAGACCGCCAGTTCAAACGCATCCGAGAGGGGCGATCGGCTTTAGGGGCGCGGGCTCTGATTGTGAAAGAAAAGGACGCTGGTTCAGGGATTGGACGGGTAGGAACAAAGGTGTCGCGTACAAGTGGCGTTTCGCGGGTAAAGAAAAGACACTCTCGGGCGGTTCGTTCCTATTCTAAACGCTCAAGGAGCGTTCGAAAGAGACGGCTGAGAAAGTCTCGAAGGCCGAGGAGCTATGTGGTGCGTCGTGGAGATACACTTTGGGCCATTGCTCGGCGGTACTATGGAGCCGGTCATCGTTACCGCCTTATCCATCGGGCGAACCGAGGTAAGATTCCCAATCCACATAAGATCAGACCCCACCAACGATTGAGATTACCTGCGGTTAAGCGGTGATCCAACTCTTTCGTTTTTTATGACCCAAATACATCCCGGCTCCTGTTATGGTTGTGGTTGAGTTTCTTCCTGCCGTTTGGCTTTTGTGTTCAAGACTTTACGATTTTGTTGTCTTTGACCTTGGCTGGTTTCGGTTTATTCCTGCCTGTGCTCTCTGTCTGTTTTCCAGCATTGCGAATTTCATAGAGGTCAAATTCAAATATGGTGCGTGATATTCACTCACAAGGTCCCAGTGTCGATGTGCATATCTTAGGTGCTCGAGAAGATCATTGGGTGGTTTTAAAGGGTTTGCTTCCTTTAGTGTGGCCTGCAAATCGTCCGGACTTGAAAGTTCGGGTGGTGCTGGCGCTTGTGGTGTTGGTTCTGGCAAAACTTGTGACCGTATCGCTTCCGGTTTTCTTTAAAGAAGCCACCGATGCACTTGCTGAGGCTGCCGGACAAGATGGCTTTCCGATTGAGGGTGAAAGCGGCCTCTTGTTTGGATTGGGGCTTGGCATAGCGATGTTGATTGTGGCCTATGGTGCGGGCCGCGTTTTGATGATGATTCTCAATCAGATTCGAGATGTGTTTTTTGCGCGGGTTGCTCAAAACGCTGTTCGGACTCTCAATAACCGAACATTCAAACACCTCCACAAACTCAGCTTACGATTTCATCTTGAGCGGCGCACGGGTGGATTGTCGAGGGTTATTGAACGTGCGACGCGCGCGATCGAGCTGATTGTGCGGATGGGGATATTAAATGTCCTGCCAACCGCTATCGAACTTGTGCTTGTCTGTGGCGTTTTGTTGTACTTTTTCAACTGGGTCTATGTGGTGGTTATTCTTGTGACCATCGGGGTTTATATCTGGTTCACGGTCAAGGCAACGCAGTGGCGCATTGCCATCCGGCGAGAGATGAACGAAAGCGATACAGAAGCCAACACTAAGGCCATCGATAGCCTGTTGAATTTTGAGACGGTCAAGTATTTCGGAAACGAAGAGCTGGAAGCGAATCGGTTTGATAAATCCATCGCGCGTTATGAACGAGCTGCAGTTCGCTCATACTTTTCACTGGGTATCTTGAATTCCGGACAGTCGTTTATTTTTACACTTGGTATGACGATTACCATGCTTATGGCCGCCAGCGGTGTGGTATCTGGTGTGCACACAGTGGGTGACTTTG
>JAJRZC010000259.1 GCA_024275435.1 Alphaproteobacteria bacterium | reverse complement strand
AGCCCGACAGGATTTGTTTTTGGAAGTTGCCGCCACGATCATGCGTTTTTATCCGCGCATCGTTTCCGTGAATGCAATCCCCCTCGATTCCTCTGAGCCAGGCATTCAAACGTCACCAGGCCTTGCAATAAAGGACGTGGCTCTTGTTCGTGAGATGGCCCGTCAATCAACCGGCACTTTGCAGATACACCCCATGATTGCTAAGCCAAACCAATATCTGCTGGTCAAGCGCAGCCCTAATTCAGATGCGGCACGCTACGGTCTGGCTCTTGTTATTGATGCAGACGCCCTGATTGCATCCGCTGATCCCTTTTGGACCAGACCTTCCGTGTCTTTCAGGCTTCTGACACCCCGGGGCGATACATTGACGGGAACGATTGCAGCAGATGGTATTGAATATTCAAAACCGCTCGGCAGCACATCGCAGCCCTTGATTCTGGAGACCTCGCTTGCAATCGGCATGGCAGAACTTTTGCCACTGGGAAAGGCCATTTCTACAGCGGCACTGGTCTCGATCCTGTTCTTGCTGGTACTACTTGGTCTCAAGCAACACGCCCGTACAAGAGAGGCTGAAAGTCGTGCCAGGCTGAGCGAACAGGAAACGCGATTGGCCCATGCGTCGCGCGTCAATGCAATGGGTGAGATGGCCAGCGGCATGGCCCATGAACTGGCTCAGCCCCTGACTGCAATTCTCAGCCAGGCCCAGGCCGGGCGTCATTTGGTCCGGCGGGGCGACATAGACCGATTGGGCACTGTTCTGGACGATACGGTGTCACAGGCTCAGCGCGCCTCCGACATTCTCGACAGACTAAGACGTTGGAGCAAACCGAACCGCGCGCCGCCCAAAGCTTGTTCGTTGAATGACGCAGTGCGCAGCGTTGTCCGCCTTTTGGCATTGGAAGTCAAAGCCACAGGTGCCACGGTTACATTGGCTCTGGCTGATGAGCCAATTTTGATTGACGCGGACCCCGTAGAGCTGGAACAGGTTGTCTTCAATCTGGTGCGCAACGCACTTGATGCATCAGATCAAGCCCAGGTTACGATCCAAACCGAAGTCTGCGACGGGTTGGCTGTTTTACAGGTGGTTGATAATGGGCCTGGTATTCCGGCGGAACTTAGATCACGCATTTTCGAACCCTTCGTCACAGGAAAACCTGATGGAACCGGACTTGGATTGGCACTATGTCAGCGACTGATTGAGGAGATGGATGGTGAGATCGCGCTTCTACCAGATACAACTGAAACGACTTTTCGATTGTCGCTTCCGCTTTCCAGAACCCAGGAAATCTTATGAGTAATTTTGTCTATCTGGTCGATGACGATGAAGCCGTGCTGTCAGAAACGAAAACTGACACCGCCAAAACCGGCATGAGCGTTGCTGAAATTGCACCAGGCACAACGAAACAATAATGAAAAGGAATGACGACAGAGTTGGTTTTTGAATTCTGCGCGTGCAGAAGGCGTCCCGGTTGGGATCGCTGAACGAGGTATGTCCGCTATCTTGCCGGCACCGGTTTGAAGGTTCAAATTGAGTGCGACCGTAGCGCTTGGACCGCCTCGTTTTAAGCATTCAGACGATGAGTGTGGGCCAGCATCTTGACCAAAGATCGCCAAGCCCGAAGGAGCGCATGGACCGCCGGGGATTGCTGAAAACGCGCAAGGAAGGCAAGGAACAATGATGTCTGATCACTTTTTACGGAGGCCGTATCGATGGATGTGTATGGAATTATGACGTGATATCAGCGGGTTAGAGGCCCGATTAGGAGGGCAAGATAAAGGAACAACATGGGCGGGGGTTAAGTGACTGCGTTCACTTGAGGTTTTTGGTGCCATGCAAAATCGGATAACACCATTCACTGCCTAAACCATTGATGCTGTAGAATGGTTTTAACTCCATCTTGGCATGGCCCTGTTGAATACCAATCTCTCCTTCATACCCACCTTAATCAGGAGAAGAAACATGGCTGCAGAAGACTTTCAACCAAAGACAGGACGCATAGGTTCCAAGCCAGGTGCAAAGAGCCAACGATATATCAATCGGGTTATCCGAAACATACGAATGGCTACCCAGCGCCGCCATGGAAGCAAGAAATCATCCTTTACCGGAAGCCGGATTGGGCGCGGATATTCTCAAGGAACAGTTCTTTCTCTGCGATCCTTTCAGCCCGGCCGTCGTCGTGTGATCGTCAAAGCTCGGTTCACTTCGTTCCGGCGTGGCGGTATGTCAGCAGCCAGAGCACACCTTCGATATATCCAGCGCGACGGTGTAACACCAGAAGGACAAAGAGGGGAACTATACGGGCGGGATAAAGACCGGGTCGATGGCAACGCATTCTTTGATCGCAGCGATGGTGATCCCCATCAATTCCGAATAATCGTCGCTTCGGAGGATGGGGCTGAGTTCAGTGAACTCAAACCCTTTATCCGCGATCTCATGGCCCAGGCCGAGTCAGATCTTGGTACAAAACTTGACTGGGTAGCGGTCGATCATTTCAACACCGGCCACCCTCATACTCACATTGTCATTCGAGGCCGTGATGACAAAGGTGGAGATTTAATCATCGCCCGCGATTACATATCCCAGGGCTTGCGCGAACGCGCTCGTGATT
>JAJRZC010000258.1 GCA_024275435.1 Alphaproteobacteria bacterium | reverse complement strand
TCATTGGAATAACTGTAGTTCCCTCAAATTGGACTGAAATCATTTTTAGATCCTATGAAGACCCAGATGCGTGAAGCGAGGCTCTAAACTGCGCCCCAGGGCAAGCCCTTATTATGCCCCAGGGCAGGCCCTTATTATAATGTATAGCTTATCAGGACAAAAAAGCAGATCGAAAAGCTTTGGATTAAAAATCGACTATCGGCTTTGAAGACGGCTCATTTCTCGTATCCGTCGAGACCTTACAAATGAGAAACACGCGTCTTTCAGCCCGCTAAGTGCATTATATTAGCGCAATGCACAATATGAAAATTCCACATAAAATAGAAACATATTGCCACCTTTCAAAAGAAAGCGCTGAGCGTAAAAATCATGCCATAATCGATAGTTAAGCACGATGTGTCGGCCTTGGGCGGGGGCCTCGCATAGCGCGCCGACATTGGTATAGGAAACCAGTAAAAGTCCTTCGAACCTTTTTGCGTTCGCATCTGCGAGATGATGCGCAGAACACACCGTGTCGCCACTGGCGGCGCGCGCGTCAAGCAACACAATTTTGATCAAGGGACAACATGCTCGACAAAAATTCATCTCACACTCAAGCACGCCTGCGATCTCAGCATCAGATCGATAGACGCACACTGATGACCGGTGGAGCGGCAGGCATTCTTGGGATCACCCATGCACTTCTGAGCGGTGATGGAAACCTGCTGGCCCAGGCCAAGTCAGAGAAAAAGACCTTTTCTCATTCAGCGCTAATCAATTGGACCAAACAGCTGGCTCTACAACCGTATATATCGCCCGAGCAAAGAACTCAACAAAACCTACCAGCACTCACCTATGATGAATACCGAGATATACGTTTCAATCCCGATCGCTCCATCTGGCGCGGTGAACAGCTCAATGCCGAGCTTCAGCTCTTTGCAACGGGGTATTTGGCCACAACACCTGTTGAGATCTGGCTTGTTCACAAGGGCATGGCCCAGCGCTTAACGGCCAATCAAAAGGACTTTTCAGTTGGTCCCTTGGCTTTGAAGAAAGCACCAAATGCACCACATGGACTTTCAGGCTTTCGCATACACGGTCCCATAAACCGGAGCGATTATTTTGATGAACACACGGTGTTTCAAGGTGCCTCTTATTTTCGCGCCGTTGCCCGAGGGCAGGTCTATGGACTGTCGGCACGCGGCCTAGCAATCAACACGGCACGCCCACAGGGCGAAGAATTCCCAGTATTCAAAAGCTTCTGGATCGAAAAGCCAAACAAGGGTGATGACAATGTTATTGTTCATGCACTGTTGGACAGCCCCAGCGTAACAGGAGCTTATCATTTTGATATTCGCCCCGGCATTGAAACCATCATGCAGGTTTCAGCTCAGCTTTTTGCACGTAAAAGCATTGCCCATGCAGGGTTGGCTCCTCTCACAAGCATGTTCCTGTTTGGACCCGCTTGCCGCAGAATAAAGAACGACTTTCGCCCCGCCGTTTTTGATAGCGAGGGCTTGGCCATTTATAATGGGCGTTCCGAGCGCCTTTGGCGTCCCTTGACCAATCCCAAGACACTGCAAACAAGCGTATTTGAAGATGAAAACCCAAAAGGTTTCGGGCTCATACAGCGCGACCGGTCTTTTAATTCCTTCCAGGACCTCGAAGCGAATTACGAGCGTCGGCCTAGTCTATGGGTTGAACCCACAGGTGGATGGGGTAAAGGCCACGTCGAGCTGATCGAAATCCCAACAAATGAAGAAATTCACGACAACATTGTCGCTTATTGGAAACCAACAGTTTCAATCGAGCCAGGCAAACCTTTTCAGTTTGCCTATCGCTTGCGCTGGACCGGTATGGACCCGGCTGACAACATCCCAGGTCGCATTGCCAAGACAAGAGTTGGCGTAGGTGCAAAGCCCGGCACAACCAAATTCGTAATAGACGTCACCGGCCCAACTATCGAACAAGACAAATTGCCAAAAGCTGATTTGAGCACGCCAAACGCCAAGCTCTTGGCACCAGTTGTCGTGCAAAAAAACCCAAAAATCGACGGCCTGCGCGTTTCCTTCGATGTCGCAACTGCCAATTTGGATGTGGCCGAGTTGCGCCTTGATCTAACAGCCGACAATCGCCGCGTTTGTGAAACCTGGCTCTATCGATGGACAAAGTCATGAAGTCAAGATTTACCCCACAAGCAGATAGCAAAGCTTCAACAGTGGTATTGGATCACCCTGCAAAAAGTGAACTCTTGCCATCCCCAGCACCCTTAGCCATGCCAGAGCAGGTATTCGAGCGGCGTTTCAAGGGTTCAAGCAATATCCTACGACGAGAAACACTTGTTTCGCGGATAGCAATCCTGTTTGCCACATTGTTGGTAACCATGGCCTTCGCTTGGGAACTCTATGGTGTTTTATCCACCGGAACCATCACGCCCATCCAAATCACTTTCCTGATCTTTTCAACCCTTGCATTCAGTTGGGTTGCTCTGGGTACGTTAAATTCAGCCCTGGGTTTTTTGCATCTTTATACCGGGGAAAAATCAGACCAGATGATTTTGCCTGATAACGTACCGTCCTTGAATTCAAAAACCGCTCTGTTGTTTCCAGTCTTTAAGGAAGTTCCCACAAACATTGCCGGAACGATAGAAGCGCTTGCTTTTCATTTGCAGGAAACCGGAAAGCAGCAGCACTTCGACATATTTGTTTTATCTGACACACCAGACAAGACAGAGACCGAGACAGGACATATCGAGCGACGCACATTCGAAGCTTTGAAGCATCATCTTTCTGGTGTCGTGAATGTTTATTATCGGCGCCGGCGCGATAACGAAGGAAAAAAATCAGGAAACATCCGCGAATGGATTGAACGATTTGGCGCCCGTTATCAACATTTCATAATCCTCGACGCCGATAGCGTCATGTCTGCGCCAACTATGATCAAGCTTGCCGCTGCAATGGAAAGCTCTCCCAAAACCGGTTTGATTCAGACAGTGCCCAAATTGGCAGGAGCCCACACACTGTTTCAAAGGCTTCAACAATTTGCCAACAATGTTTACGGTCCAGCCGCAGCCGCTGGACTGGCCACTTGGCATGGCGAACAAGGCAACTATTGGGGACACAATGCGATCATTCGCACAGTCGCCTTCGCTGGTTCCGCTGGTCTTCCCAAGCTCAAGGGGAAAGCACCGTTCGGAGGGCATATTCAATCCCATGACTTCGTCGAAGCAGCCCTAATGCAACGAGCAGGATGGGCAATACGCATGTCACCAACAACAGAAGGCAGTTTTGAAGGTGCGCCACCATCCTTGATGGATCTCGTCGCCCGAGACCGGCGCTGGGCCCAGGGAAATCTTCAGCACATTTCTATATTGCGTACACGTGGGCTGACGTTTATGGGTCGCTTGCATTTGCTTTTTGGAGCAGTCTCATATCTATCAGCGATGGTTTGGGCGGTTTCCCTTGTACTGGGAATTCTTCTGGCTCTGCAAGGTAGCCATATGATCCCGACCTATTTCAAGGATGAAGTCACGCTATTTCCAATTTGGCCCATCTCAGATCCAGGACCCTCTTTACGTCTCTTCATTGCGACAATTATCGTTGTGCTTCTAACAAAACTTCTCGGAGCTTTACTGGAAATCCAACGGTCTCGAAAGTCACGAGAAGAAAACGGCACCATCAGAACCATAGCAGGCGTAATAACAGAAACCATATTCGCCATGCTGATGGCCCCCATACTCATGGTCACACAATCTATGGCTGTTATTGAAATCTTTATTGGACGCGACTCCGGCTGGTCCGTTCAAACTCGAGATGGTCAAAACCCCAGCTTCTATGAAGCGCAAAGCGCCTTTTGGATCCCGACACTCTCAGGTCTTCTCATGACAGCAATTTGCCTATGGGTGTCTTTGGAACTCACGGCCTGGATGGCTCCGATCCTGATAGGCACCTTGTTTGCAGGCCCTCTGGCCTGGTACACTGCACGCCCTTCAATGGGTATCCTCAGCGCAATTCTATCAACGCCAGAAGACCGCTCAACCCCGGCAATTCTTGATCACACTGCACGCTCTCAACACGCATGGGCCAACCGTCTCTCAAGAGGCTTTCAGCATGAAACACCGCAATACACAGATGATCTATCCCAAGCGGCCTGATAACTAGCGAAGCCTGTGGCTTGGCGAACGAGTTGGTCCTGGAGTAAGCGGATGCACGTTTCGGCCTTACTTTGGGAATAACGCCTAGCCACACATCTATTCTTATTGAGAGAATTAGGGAGTAACCCCATGCAAATTTTATATAGAAGCTTCATCGCCCTCATTATTTTAATCGTCGTGCTGCTGGCGGTTGCTTTCTTATTGCCGCGCGAAGTAGCCGTAGCGCGCAGCATTACCATCAATGCGAGTCCGGAAGCGATATTCCCTTACCTAAACGATCTCAAGAAAATGAATGAATGGTCGCCTTGGGCCCGCATAGACCCGAAAACCGAATACGAATTTGAAGGGCCAAGCAGCGGCAAGGGCCAGAAAGTAACCTGGTCATCAACTCAT
>JAJRZC010000257.1 GCA_024275435.1 Alphaproteobacteria bacterium | reverse complement strand
CTTGCGTAGCGTCCGCCACGGCGCTCATAATCGCTTCGAGTGATTTCAGTCCACATGTTGTGTCCCTCCATTGCTTTGACACAACGGAGAGAATCATAACATGCTGAAATCACTCAACTAGTTTCGGGTTGGCCTCTGAGGTACTTTCGCTTGCCGGTTTGATCGTATAGGAAACTCATAGATTTACTCCCCAGGGTACTTGTTTATCTGGGGTAGCTTGACATTTGTTCAAGTAATGAACAGAATGCACCATTCTGTTCACATTGATTATTCTTAATTATACATGATAATTATTTCAGCTTTTAAAAATTCTGTGAATAAATATTTGTAGTTTGAATAGTAACCCCAATTTTGAGCCCACCAAATTGCAAGGAAAGCTGCCACCTCCAAAATCATTTGGCGGTTTCGTTGGCGAAAAAACGGTCTTGTGGTATCGTTAGATCATCATGACAAAGTTATTTGAGCAAGCAATCGAACAGGCTAGAAAGCTCCCCAATGCGCGGCAAGACGAGGCAGCGCAGATGCTTCTTGATGTTGTGTCTCAGGACCCGAATGACGTTCACCTGTCAAAAGAGCAACTCCAGGACCTGGCGCGTCGCCTCAAGGACCCGCAGGACAACATTGCCGACAAGGATGAGGTCGCAGCGACGTTTCAAAGAATGGGCGTGTGAAAGTCCGCTACAGGCGCTCGGCTCTCGCCGACCTGCTTAATACTCACCAATACATAGCCGCTGCCGACCCCCAGGCTGCCCGGTCTGTGATTCGGCGCATCCGTCAGGCAATCACGCGACTGGAGATGTTTCCGGAGTCTGGGCGGCGCGGCACACTCACCGGAACACGGGAACTCGTGATTCCTGGGCTGCCCTACATTGTCGTCTACATCATTGAAACCGACTATGTTGATGTACGTGCGATCTACCACGGCGCTCGGAAGAAGCCGCCTCTTTGAGCGACCTGGCGGTCGAACATGCGCCACCTGTATCCTCATTCCTCAAAGCTCCTTTAGCGCTACTTCTCCTTACAGCTAATGCTCGTATCGGTTACGCAAACGCGATACCGTAGCGCCTGGGGGGTATCAAACATCGTTTAGGGGGATCACATGAAGCTCGTACTACGCCGTGATCAGAAATCCGGCATGCTTAGCAGCGCCGTCAAATTCACTCTCACTGTCCGTGCTGAGCTCATGGACGAAGAACAACAATGGATCAAAAAGTACAAACTTGGAGACACTGTGCTCTATCAGAGCTTGGAGATGACTGATAAGGGCGCGGGCCTTCTTGGCTTAGCCAGCCGTCTTGCCTTTAAGATGTTGAATATCAAGGTCTCTGTGAATGACCTAGCGTCCGGTAAATCAATCGAGTGCAAAGACATCGTTGAGATGCTTGCCGTTGAAGAGCAGATCAAACAAGCCGCACAGACATTCAAAAACGTTCTGAGTGCGGCGGCGTATTTTGGCGGAGAGGAAGTTATTGAAATCTGATAGCCTTGTTCCCGTTCGGTTTCGCGATCTATTGGCAGGGCTATTTTATAATTTTCGGCATCTTTTTGGCTCTGTTAAGGAACGTGAGTGGCGCGATACCGTTGCACTATACGAAAGTACGAAAGCAACATACGAAGCCTCATCCGCCTCTGATTTTAAGGAGGCGGATCAACTACTGCTGACGCTTGTCATTGATACATGCACACAGCCGGAGAGACCTGCCCACGCCTTGTGTTTTCCATTTTATGAAACAGCGCGTGAGCTCCTCGCCCATGAAGAGTTGTTGTTTGGTTTTCCTGAAATTGATGTCAACAAACAATTGAGGTTGGATGACGAGGTTTGGCTTCGAAATTACCTGCGAAAAAAAGCACATTTTCTTGCTCACGAAGAGAAATTATCGAACATATGGTTTGAGAAGATTATCCGCATTTTTAATGGCATCCTGAATTACATTCCCGAAGGTGCGCTACCGCCTGATCACATGATTGATACTGATGAGCTGACCTTTCATACACCGCTTCTGGATTCCCTAGAAAACCCTGCTGAAGCTATAGAGCGGATAGTTGTTACAATGTTTGATGACGACATTGTAGATGCCGTGCTTTTGGAGCCCACACGAAACCGCATTGATTCAAATGCGCTCTTGGCATCCGGTATTACCCCGGACATAGAAGATCGCACTACCCGTAGGGTCATATTGCCGACCGAAATGAAGGGCAAATCTCCGCGTGAACTGGTTGAGATGTACCTTCGTGGGACCCCGTTTACCGATTTACTCCGGCACGAGCTTCCGTTCACCATTCCTACCACCTCTCGATTTGAGCACTGCCATATATGCGGCGGGACCGGACACGGCAAAACACAGACACTCCAATCGCTCATTTATGATGATCTCCAGTGTGCAAGGGATGGTGCCTGTTCGGTTGTTGTTATCGACAGCCAGGGCGATTTGATACGGACAATCTCTCACCTAGAAGAATTCAGCCCCACCACTTCAAATAGTCTTGCCGACCGGCTTCTCCTTATTGATCCTAACGATATCGAATATCCGGTCTGCTTAAACATGTTTGATGTCAACCGAGAGCGAATCGGGGGTTACGAAGCAGTAGAGCGGGAGAAAATTCTAAACGGCACCATTGAATTATACGAATACATCTTTGGAGCACTTCTTGGGGCAGAGATAACGCAAAAGCAGAGCGTCATATTCCGCTATCTCGCCCGCCTTATGCTCATAATCCCGAATGCAACCGTGCAAACGCTACTTCAAATTATGGAGGATGGGAAAGCTTTCAAACCGTATATGGAAAAGCTTGATGGCACATCGAGAAAGTTTTTTGAGACCCAGTTTTTCCATCCAAGTTTTAACGCCACTAAAACTCAAATTACACGGCGACTTTGGGGAGTGCTTTCAAATCGCTCCTTCGAGCGGATGTTCTCTCATCCGGAAAACAAGGTGGACCTATTTGAAGCGATGAACAGCGGCAAGATCATCCTGATCAACACTGCGAAAGACCTTTTAAAGCAAGAGGGGTCAGAAATCTTAGGGCGCTTCTTCATTGCCATGATCGCCCAAGCTGCCTTGGAACGGGCTACCATTCCTGCAAGAGATCGACTTCCTGTTTTTGTCTACATAGATGAGGCCCACGAGTATTTTGATGACACGGTTGAGCTTTTGTTAGGACAGGCACGAAAATACAATATTGGAATTACCATGGCACACCAGACGCTTGATCAGGCCAGCACTGGCCTTCGGGCAAGCATGATGGCTAACACGAGCATCAAGATCGCGGGAGGAGTAAGTAGCAAGGATGCCCGTTCCTTTGCGTCTGAAATGCGCTGCGATTCGGATTTCGTTCACGGTATGCAAAAGCGGGCGCGGGAGACTGAGTTTGCCTGCTGGGTAAAACATGTGACGCCGAGCGCTATAAAAATATCGGTGCCGCTGGGGCGCGTTGAGGCACTACCCACTATTGCCGAAGAGGACTACACGGAACTTATTGAAAGAAACCGGAAGCACTATGCGGCACCAATTGCCGAGTTGCAGGAATTCGAAACCAATGCAGTATCACCAGCCCCACCTATCACTGATATAGAGGTAGAGCGTGGGGAAACATCGCCTTCGCCACGGCCAAAGCCGGAACGTGCTGAGCCGAGAAAACGCCCATCAATAAAACCTACCGATGCACCTCAGCAAATGGGGCGCGGCGGTCCTGATCACAAATATCTCCAGCACTTGGTCAAAGGGCACGCTGAACAGCGTGGCTATCGTGCAACAATAGAGGAAAGCATCTTAGATGGGTCGGGTCGGGTTGATGTTTCGCTCATAAAAGGTGACCAAAGCATTGCCTGTGAAATATCGATAACCACAATGCCAGAGCACGAGCTTTTGAATATCAAGAAGTGCCTTGCGGCGGACTATGACGCAATTTTTGTTATAGCAGAAGCACCGAAGCACCGTGTCCGTCCGGTGAAGGGGGTTGATCAGACAGGATGAAGGAATTCGCT
>JAJRZC010000256.1 GCA_024275435.1 Alphaproteobacteria bacterium | reverse complement strand
AGAGCGCACAGCTTGGCGTGTTTTCTCATCATGCCAATATTCCTCATGGAATTCGTTTGGCGGTTGAACACGCCATGCGTGAAGGACTTATTTGCTTTGTAGTTTGCACATCTACACTGGCTCAAGGAGTTAACTTGCCTATTAGGTATCTTGTAATCACAAGTGTTTATCAAGGTGCTGAACGCATCAAGGTTCGAGACTTTCATAATCTGATAGGAAGAGCGGGTAGAGCTGGTATGCACACTGAAGGAAGTATCCTATTTGCTGATCCCATTGTTTACGATAAGCGTAAAAGCAGAAGATATAAATGGCGCTGGGAACAGGTTACGGAGTTACTTGACCCAACAAAGTCAGAAGAATGCGTCAGTAGCCTTTCTCAACTGATTCCATTGGAAATTAAAAATGATCGAAATAAGTCTGAAGACAAAAACTTCCATTCATTATCTTGGGACATTACATCCTTTGCATCAGCATATATTGGTGGGCAAGATTCTTTGGAAAATACTATCGTTCAGATTACTGAGAAGCATCGTAAAAATGGGTTTACTGAAGAAATAATTAGGTCTCAGTTTAAGTTTTTAGGCAAAACCCTCTCTTACTTAGTTGCAATATTTCATAACTAGTGTATATTGTTGGTATGAAGCCGACAACGATTGCATTGAGTAAAAAGGAACGCAACACCCTTACGGGTTGGATTCGCGGTACGACGACAGAGCAACGGTTGGTGTTTCGAGCCAGCATCATTTTGCGCCTTGCAAAGGATGGCAACGTAAGCGCCTGCTCGCGTAGCGAGCGGACCACGCCGTTGACGGTGCGCAAATGGCGCGACCGCTTTTTGGCCGGTCGGCTGTCGGGTTTGGCAGATGCGCCCCGCCCCGGCAAGCCTGAAACCTATGGCGCCCGAGCCGAGGAACGGATTTTGGCGCAACTGGACCAAGAGCCTCCTGAGGGCTATGCACGCTGGAACGGCACATTACTGGCCCAAGCGTTGGGTGATGTTTCGAGCGACCAGGTTTGGCGCGTGTTGCGCAAGCGCGGCATTTCGTTGGAGCGGCGGCATAGCTGGTGCGTGAGCACCGACCCCGAGTTTACCGCCAAAGCGGCGGATGTGGTTGGGCTGTACCTCAACCCGCCCGAACATGCGGTGGTGCTGTGCGTGGACGAGAAACCGTCGATTCAGGCTCTGGAACGCGCTCAGGGTTGGTTGCGCCTGCCCAACGGCAAAGCGTTCACGGGGTTCTCGCACTGCTACAAGCGCCATGGCACGACCACCTTGTTCGCGGCCATGGAAGTGGCCACGGGATTGGTAAAGACGGGGCATTACAACCGCAGGCGAAGACGTGAATTCCTGGATTTCATGAACGCGGTGGTGAAACAATATCCGGGCAAAGAGATTCATGTCGTGCTCGACAACCTGAACACGCACAAACCGAAACGGGATCTCGGGCTGGCCCGACACAAAAACGTCCATTTTCACTTTACTCCAACTTATTCATCCTGGCTGAACCAGATCGAATGTTGGTTCAGCATTTTATCTCGTAGTGCGCTGAAGGGGGCCAGCTTTACCTCCCCACAACAGGTTCGAGAGGCAATTGATAAATTTGTAAAAGTCCACAATCGGAAGGCGGCTCCTTTTGAATGGACCAAGTCCGTTGTGTATCAAAAACAACCTAAAAAATACGTTACTAATTTACGCAACTAAGTACTAGATGCGTTAAAGCTGGTTTGACTGTTCTATTTAAACTGCAAAATTAAATTTGGATATCACCAATTGCACAACTCCTTTTGGTTTCTTGTTTTTTTACGGTCCTCTTTGATTTTCGCCGGAAATTCCTCCGGTGTTGGGGGTGCCCTGATCCGATCCATCTTGGAGCCTTCTTTTACACACCCAATCACGCCGCTAGCCAAAGCCGACACGCGAACCCTTGTGAAGCGATCGCTTTGGTTTGAAGCCGACTTAAATCAATCCGGCACGCCCTATATTTTTAAAGTTTACTAAGAAAGGGATTTTAATTGTGAGCGCGCTTCTAAAAAATCTCATTTTCTTGGTAAAAAATCGTTTCATAATTTTTGTAATATTTTCTATT
>JAJRZC010000255.1 GCA_024275435.1 Alphaproteobacteria bacterium | reverse complement strand
TTGCTCTTTTCGCCTGTGGTCTGAGTGAGTTGGGGAGATGATTGAATTATACGTTTCGGCTTTGGAACGAAGGCTATCTCTTCGACCTTGAAAGCGTTCTCCACCGTGATCACGAGAGCGGCGCCCAGTGCGCTTGCGAGAAGACAAGCGAACGCTAATTTTATTGCTGAGGGAAGCCCATAGGCCGGCTTGGTGTTCAGGCGTCGGGAGAATGATTTTTTCAGCTTCCGGGTGGGTGTTTCGATGGTCAATTCCATGAGGCATTATTTCCAAGTGAGTTGTAAACCCAGACGACCGCCCACTGTGCCGCCTGCACCAACACCAATACCACCACCTATGCTTAAGGTTTCACCGCCACCGAACAGGTCTGCTTCGAGCATACTTATGGCGGTTATGCCAAAGGCGTGATTTCCTTCGAAGTTTCCCCAGTTGACACGCATGCCGAAGGTGTCTCCGGCGGCCAGGACCGGGTCGGCTAGGGACATGGCCACGGCGACACCGTCTATGGCATCGAGCGATCTTTTGGTGTTGTCAGAGATGCGATTGTCAAAGGTGGAGACCTTTTGATTGAGCGCCGCTGTGGTTGTCTCGACGGAGTTTATGCGATTGTCAAAGCCTGTGACCCGTTGATCCAGGTTTGTGATGTTCGTGGTGTTGGTTGTTATGCGGGTTGAGTTGTTTGAGATGTTTGTGGTGTTACTGCCAATGTTTGAGCTGTTGTTCGAGATGCTGGTCGTATTAGTTGAAATGTTGGTTTCATTTGTGGTCACGCGTCCATTGAGATTGGCAATGCCGGTAGTGTTGGTGTTCACCTGACCTTGCAGATTAGTGATGTTCATCGTGTTGTTGGTGATGTTGGTTTCATTTGTGGTTACGCGACCATCAAGATTAGTGATGTTCGTTGAGTTGGTGGATATGTTTGTGGTGTTTGCTGCGATGTTTCCCTCGTTTGTCGTGATGCGCCCATCGAGAGTTGTGAGTGAGGTGCTGTTTGTGTTGACCTGGTTAAAGAGGGCTCCCCCATCACCGCTGATATTTCCATCGGCGTCAGTGGTTACCAGTTCCAAGGCTCCTGTTTGGGCCGCATCACTTGCAGCGGATGTGAGGCCACCAAATGTGTATGTGTTTGCTGTGTTGCCGAAGGCTTGTTGGTTGTCACGGGTTGTTATGACGCCCCGGCCGAAGGCTGCTGAATTGGCAAAGCCTGCTGTTGCACTTTCACCGATTGCCGTTGCGTTAAGGGCGGTGGCCTGGCTGAATTCGCCCAGTGCCGTTGAGAAATCTCCTGAGGCGATACTGCTGACCCCATAGGCTGCCGAATTTTGTCCCGTTGCTTGTGCTGCGTTGCCGACGGCGGTTGAACCTGAGGCAATGGCTCCGGCACCTATGGCGACTGCACCAGCGGATGTTGCCTGGGCTGCAATGCCAACAGCGACAGCATTGGTGTTTGACGCCTGTGCGCCTTGGCCTAGGGCGGTGGCCCCTTGCGCAGTGGCGTTGGCACCTTGACCGAAGGCCGAAGAATTATCTCCCAGAGCCTGGGCACCTGCTCCTGAAGCGGTTGCTGAAATACCGGTTGCCTGAGCGCCAAACCCCAGTGCCGTTGTATCTTGGCTTTGAGCCTGCGCTGTATTGCCGAAGGCGGAGGCGTTGTTACCACTCGCCGAGGAGGCGGCTCCTACGGAGGTAGCGTTTATGGCGTTTGCGCGGGCATCGTTTCCCACGGCGGTTGCCGCTTGTGCACTTGCGCGTGACAGGCTTCCAACGGCGGTGGCATTTCCTGCACTGGCGCGGGCTGAACTGCCAAGGCTTGAGGCAGAGGCTCCTGTGGCTTCTGCGCCGAAACCTACTGCGGTTGCGTTTAATTGGTCTGCCAGTGCGTTGGCGCCGGTGGCGGTGGTGTTTCCACCTGTGGCGCGTGATGCGCTGCCAATGGCCGTATCGTCGCCGGTCCGGGCCGAGGCCGAGTTGCCGACGGCCGTGGCGTTGGTGCCTTCGGCGCTGGCGTTGCTACCAATGGCGGTTGAGTCTTCGCCCAGGGCCTGACTGCTGGCGCCGATGGCTGAGGCGTTTTTTGCTTCAGCGCTTGCTCCTGCGCCAATGGCTCCGGAGAAGTCACCAAGAGCCTTGGTTTGGGTGCCAAAGGAGGCTGAGGATGCACCGGTGGCTGTGGCACTGTCACCGCAGGCAATGGCTTGCGCTCCTGCAACAGCTCCACTACCGCCGCCGCCGTTTTGTGCGCAGACAAACTGTGCGGTTGCGGGCTTTGTAACAAGGCCAAGGGCAAGACCAACAAGTGATGTGAGTAAAGCCGACGAGATGATCAGGGAAGGGTATCTGGTAAGATGTGAACGGATACACTTGTTGGGCGCGCCGCATGTTGGCTGGCGCAGTGGTTTCAGGATACGCACTACTAGAACTCCTGTTGGCCTTCACCGTTGTGAGATTGAAAGCGGCTGGCCTAAATGGAAAAGTTGACTTCTGAATTGAGTTGTCAGAGCGATATAATACAATCAGAGATTGTTTAATAAGTCATTAACCACATTCATTGCGTCTGCTGTGTGATGATAGGGGCGAAGCTTGGAATGGTTATGCGGGCAGGGTTCATACCTAATAACTGGCAGCAGTTTGCCTAGGCAGTCCGTCCGTTTATTGGGGGCAAGGTCAATTCCGGGGAAGGCGCATTATGGCTCAGTGAGAATTGTTTCTACCAACCGTGCGTAACCGTCATTGATGGTCTCGTCGAGTTGGGCGCGGTAGGGGAGATAGCAAGGATGGGATGGGCCGATTTCACCGAGTTGATCTTCTTTCAGATCTTTGGTTTGCGCATAGACGATAGGAGCTGAGACGGGCACGATCATCGCGCCCTTTCGATGCAGAGTGGTGATGATACCGCGCATGTAGCCGGCTTGATCTATCTGGGAGACAATGACCATTCGCATGGCCCCTTTGGTCAGTGACACCAGATGAATAAACATTGATGAAGATGGGACGTAGATGCGTCCGCGGTGTTGGTATTTGGCGTCGGGGCGCTCGTGTTCTTCAAACAATAAACTTGGCCACTCGGCATCCCAGACAATGTTGGTTCGGTAAGCGATGATTGTGTCGCGTTTCGAGAAAGCCGGTCGCAGAGTGAGAAATGTGCCGATGAAGTGGTCGGTGGCGGCTCGTGTGTAGGCTCCCATGTAGACTGGGGCGACCATGCCACCTTCGCCCTTCAGTTCCATGGGGCCTGAAACCGTATGACCGGCCCAGGCATCTTTAAGGTGATTGAAATCAAGCCCGAGAACCATGCAGACATCGAACAGCGTTTGGTCGCGCACGGAGCGACCGCCAAGAAGGTTCTGGATGGTCTTTTCATGACAATCGGATGCTTCGGCAAGCACGGCCTGGGTCATCTTTTTTTCGACCATGGCGGTACGGATCATAGCCAGGGCGCCGTCGCGATCTGAAGGGGCTGAGTGTTCCGGCATTTGGTATCGTCCAGGATTTCAGGGTCGTTGAGGAACCATTGAGGGTTTGGAACGGAGACCTTTTGGTCAGGTGTGCTTTCAGAATACCTACTTTTGCAGAAATGTACCGAATTTTATCCCTATATGGTCAAATGATATGTCTCGACCTTCTGGTGAGGTGACATTTTTTTGATTTTTCAAATGGGTTGGGGCGTCAGGTGGTTGTGACCTTGGTGTCAAATGGACCGAAGAAATGTCGGTAGGCCACGGACAGAAATGACACGCTGAACATGCCGATCAGTAGGCTCAGGACTTCGATTAAACAATTTTCGACTACAAAGGCTTGCCGTGTTGGAGCCTGATAATCAAACCCCAAGTAAGCGTAGATTGAAAGCATAATGATGAGTACGGGAAGGGAGGTGAGAACGATTCCGGTGAACAAATGCCAAGTGTTGGAGCGCGTGCGTTTCCAGAGTTCTTGAAGGGAAACGTTCTGACCGATTGCAATTGCCGGTAATAACAGGGCAAGGCGTGGGGTGAAGAGCCAGATAACCAAAGCGCTCAAGGTCAAGCCCAGAAAGAGGAGTTCTGGCAGCTCTTCTGTTGGTTCAGCTTCCGTTGGAGGCATTGCCGCAACCAATTCAATGAAAATGATAATTGGGGCCAAGCATAAGATTACAAGCAGAAATGCCCATAGAAAATAACGCCACACATAATTGTCGAGGCGCAGGTTGGAGGAGGATGCGATTTTTTCTTTTTTGAGCAGTCGTCTGTGCCAACCCACGGCGATGGATGTTCCTATGAGGGTGGATATCATCGCAGGCAGTAAAACCGGTATCAAGGTTGCGCTGGCGGGATTCGTTCGACTTTCAAGTTCGAAAGGCCATAGGAACCCGTAAATGACAGCCTGAACGGCGATAAGGATCAAAAGCCAAAGCCACATCAGCTTGGCGAGGTCTGCTATATTTGCAGATGTTAGTTCGAATGCCTCGATCACGCTTGCGATGAGCGGTAGTTTCGTTTGTATCTGCCCATCACCGCTGGTCATTTGTTATTCCCTATTTCATCTGGTGCTTTGCTTGCATCAATGCCGGGCAGTGAACAGGAAATTACTACCAAAAGAAAGGGCGGCGAGGTCTGATGCCTCGCCGCCCTTTTGCATATTCAGTTTGCCAACGACTTAGCTTTTACCAAGCACCGTGACGCTTACAGGGACAACGCCAGCGGCACGCATGCCAATTTTACCGGCTGCTGCTTTCGAGAGATCGATGATGCGGCCTTTGATGTAGGGGCCACGGTCATTGATGCGAACGACAACCGAGCGGCCGTTACGTTTGTTGGTGACGCGAACGCGGGTGCCGAAAGGTAAGGTCTTATGGGCAGCGGTCATGGCTTTTGGATTAAACCAACCACCTGATGCGACGCGCTGTGGCTGCCAATAATAGGATGCCTTGCCATGATAGGTGCCTTTGCCACTGTATTTCTTCTTGTAGGAAGTAACTTTCTTGTAGCTTTTTTTCTTGTAGGATTTCTTGGTGTACTTCTTCTTTTTGTAGCTCTTTTTCGAGTAGCTCACATTCTTGGATTTGCTGGCCTTGAATGTGGCCCGTTTTGGGGATCCGCATACGTAAGACGCGCCGACGCACTTCCAGTAGGCACCGGCTGCGTTCGCTTCTATTGAACCGAACGAGAGTGCCACGAGAGCGGCTGCAACAAGAAGTCTCATATTTTATCTCCATCAACTCATCTGCGACTTGGGCTATGGGCGCTTGGGCAACCGTTATGATTCCGTTGCCTGTTGGGGTACGGATTCAAAACTCCTCGCTATGTGGGTAGAGTCTTCTTTCCTTGCGAGGCGGCTGCACCCGATTTCAGGGCGCCGTAGCAAAACACCAGAATATTTCATGTCGCTTCATCATTTCAGGCATGCCACACTTGCGAGCAAGGTGGAGCAGCCTTTATTCTGGTTGGCGGACGAGGCCCCAGATAAATAAGGCCGTCAAGACGCCTATCTTACAGGATATTACAAGAGCTGATGCAGGGTATTGATTTCCTTTGTTTTTTCTTGCTTCAATTGTGAATACACCGCGACGGCACGCCGCAGTGCACAATAAATTGGTCTGGGCGTTGATCACTTAATTGCGCAAAAGAGTGAGGGTTGATTGTTCCTTGAGTCTGTACTGTTATGAAGTGCGGTGTAGACGGGATTTTCTAGGAGATATTTATGCTTAGACACGAAGAAAATCAGTCAAATTTAAATTTGAAATCCTTATTGGGGCTGGCTTTGCTTGCGGTTTTGATAAGCCCGATGCTTGGTGTGTCGTCTGCCGAGGCTCGGATCAAGTGCCATAACGGTTATCAGATTGTCCAGGGCAACCAATTAGCGACTCCCTATTGTCAGGACAAGTTACTTGCGCGTGTTGCGCGGCAGTATGGCACCAAGGTGAGTGCTCGTGAAATTCGGAATAACCCAAACCTAAAGCGTAATATTTGTGTGTTGATTGGCCGGGATATTCGTGTTCAGGAAAACTGCAATACCGTGTTGCCGGTTCCACGTGGGCGTTTCTGAAAAAACCACTAAATACCAGGTCGCGAAGCAAAACTTCGCGACCTTATTTTAAGAGTGTTTATTTATTAGCTCAGTGTTTCCAATCCAACCTGCTCTCGCTCCTTTATCAGATAGGTGCGAGGCCAAGTGTTATGGATAAAATTCAAGATCAACCCTTAGTTTCTGCGATGACGGATGCGACATCTAGATTCGGCTCAAGGGAAGCGGCATTTTCAGGACGGCGAACGCGTCCGTCGAATTGAGCGCCTTCAGCAATGGTCAGGGTCTGGTGATTGATGTCACCTTCCACACGTGAGGAATGAAGAAGCGATACATTGGCCGCATTTATGGCGCCGTGCAAGCCACCACGTATTTCGACGGAGTTGGCTGTTACTGTTCCGGTAACCTGTCCTGTTTCACCTACGATAACTTCACGACCGGCGACATTGCCTTCGATTGTGCCGTCAATTTGTACGCGCCCTTGAGAGACGACGGTGATCTTGTGTCCAATAATGGCAAGATCGGCGCCAATGACTGAGCCGGAAGTTGAAGAAGTGCTGTGGGAAATTGGTGGCCTAACCGACGCGGGCTGCTGTGGCGCAGGTGGCGGGTTGGGTTGTTGGGATTGATGCTGGGGTGGCCCGGCAGTTTTTTGATCTGGGGGAGTGCTACGTCCAAACACTAAAATTCTCCACGGTACGAGTAAGCTGGATTAAAAACGTTGGTGTCGACATTCCGCCGTACCATGCATGGATGCGGCTTGGTTGTCGAGACGGCAATTCAATTGAAACCGAATGTCATTCATCGACTGAAACCATAAGGCATCCATTCATGTTACCACGAATGATGGCGCGCACTCGTTCCCCCGAAGCCACGGTCCTTGAGAAATAGATACAAGACCGAAAATGGCAGGACCTTATGGTAGACCTTAGGAGAAATAGCGGCCCCTAAACAAACGAGCCGCACCGACTTTCCGGTTCGGCCCGCTCGGATATGCAAAACCATGCTGATAGGGCCCTAATAAGACGAAGCACTATGGGGGAATTCGTATGTCTACGTACGGTGCGCATATGGTGATGTTGCGGCGCGAATGTCTGACGTACGCGTAAGGGGCATCGCCTTCGGCAAGGCTTCTTGGAGAGGTCTGCGCGCGGGTGCCCGCGGATGTAGGACAATGGTGGTTTTGAACGTCTCTATATTCAGTGCAATGACCGAGGTGTTCTATTTGATTTGAACCGAGGTGAGAACCAACTTTATTGTTCTGGGTTGTTGTGCATCTCGTCTTGTGGGCACAGCTCCAGCAGGTGAGGGATCCTTTGTAACACGCCGAGGTTGCTGTTGAGGTTATGCTCAGCAGGAGATGATGTGTTTGGGCTTTGCTACGATGAACGGATGAAATTTTAGAACTATTCTTCAGGGGTTGGGATGTCACCGGGCTGTTTGGACTTAGGGGTAAAAGCCTGTGAAAGTGACAATGGAACAACACACCTTGGCGGGACTTGATGCTGTCTCGGTTTGGGGGCTGATAATGATCGTTTCGCACTTGTCATGGCGTCTGCAAAGCGCTTGGTTAGGCCGCAAGATGTTAAATTTCTAGTGAAAAACCGAACTGTACAGGGGCAGGTGTAATGTCTATCGGGGCGCGTGTTTTTGTCGGCGTTATTTTTTTTATAATCGGATTGTCTTTTATCGCGACGACGGCGGCTCTCTACTATGAGTTTGGGTATATGAGCCCTGGGACCGATTGGCTGGCTATTGCGACGTTCTATTCGCACTTGTTTTTGTTTTTCCCCGTGTTTGGTTTGCTGGCCTTGGCGGCTTTTTATGTGCCGTGCTGCACGTTCACAGATATGTACTGGAACCATGTCCCTTGGGGAAAGCTACGTTTCGGTGTTGGTTTTGCCATTGTTACCGCTGTGTCTTTTTTCGGGGCGAGTGCGTTAGACAAGGGAGATTTGAGGTCTATTTTTGAGGTTAAGCCGGAGATTTTAGCGGCTGATCCTGGTGACCCGCCTGGTGAATGTCAGCCCAACAGCTCCTGCAAGCGTGCCCCCGTTCTAACTGCCTTGGCTGATGTACGTCACAATAGCCAGACGCGTGCGGGTATGGCCAAGTTTGTGCGAAATTGCAAGCCTGATCCGCTGGTTGAGAGACCGCCTGAGGATAGTCAGAAACGATATTGTTTTGTAACGCGAAGTCTCGTGGACGCTGATACCTGCTGTGCGGCGCAGCGCGAATTCGGCAAGGCTATTGCGGAGATGCATAAGCCGTTAAACGCGCGCTCTCTTACGGTCAAGGTGCATCAAGCAACCTTGCCGATGAAGATCTTTTTCTTGCTCGTGGTGTTGGTGGTGGGCGTGCTATTGGCGATTCGGCGTCGCGGTATTTCACAGCATTATGGTGATTGGATTTTGAAAATCGAACGTGGCGTTCTAGTGGGTGCCTTTTCGATGTTGTTCCTGCCGGTTATGAACCTGGCGTTTTTACAATCATCCAGCTTGCTTTACGGGACGGAATTTGATTCGCTTTATCGTTCGATTTCATTGCCGGGAACGGTTTTGTTTGCTGGTTGGGCGCTCCTGCTGTTGTTTTTCTTCTTTCGTGACATAGACAAGGATATGGAAACAATCGGTCGTATTGCAGGTGTCGTTGGCAGTTTTCTTGCGGTGTCGAATTATGACCTTATCGTCAATTACTTCGTGAGGTTCGCTGGCTCTGGAGCGGATGGGTTGAGTCTGTTCTTGATCGGCGCTGTTGCCTTTGCTGCATTTATTGCAATTGTGGTGCAGCCGAAGGGTCCGCGAAAAGAGCAAACAATGGAATAGCTGGTGACGCTTTCCTTAGTTTGCAATCAAGGCTTCCAGATTTTTTGCTGGTGGTTTTTGGGTGTGCTGTGAAGGCTGCTGCTCAATAGAACAGACTTGAGACACTTTCCTCGCGACTGGTACGGGCTATGGCTTCCGCGATGAGGGGAGCGATTGAGATGACGCGGATATTGGGTGCGGCTTTGATGGCTGCGGTGGGCAATATTGAATCAGTAATCACGAGGGACTTTAGTCTTGAGTTACTGATGCGGCTTACGGCCCCACCGGATAAGACGCCGTGCGTGATGTAAGCGTTAACCTCGCTCGCACCTTGGGCAAGCAATGCGTCTGCGGCGTTGCATAGGGTACCACCTGAATCAACGATGTCGTCGATGAGAATGCAGCTCTTGCCCTCGACATCGCCGATTACATTCATGACCTCGGAAACGCCTGCTTTTTCTCGTCGCTTGTCACAGATGGCGATGGGGACGTTGATGCGTTTTGCCAAGCCACGTGCTCGCACCACGCCGCCGACGTCTGGGGAGACTATGACCAAGTTGTTGTGTGAATTCGTTTCCTGGATATCGCGAACTATAACGGGTGCTGCAAACAGGTTGTCCGTGGGGATGTCGAAGAATCCCTGGATTTGTCCGGCGTGCAGATCGAGGGTGAGAACGCGGTCAGTGCCCGCGCGTTCCAACAAGTTTGCAACAAGCTTTGCCGAAATTGGTGTGCGGGGACCGGGTTTGCGGTCCTGGCGGGCATAACCATAGTAGGGGATGACTGCTGTTATGCGCCGTGCTGATGCGCGCTTTAAAGCGTCGATCAGCACGAGTAATTCCATGAGATTATCGTTGGCAGGGAAAGAGGTGGACTGAACGACAAAGCAATCCCGTCCACGCACGTTCTCCTGAATTTCGACGAAAATCTCCATATCGGCGAACCGCTGAACGTCGGATTTTGCGATTGGAATCTTAAGATAGGCGCTGATGTCTTCAGCCAGAGGTAGGTTGCTGTTGCCGCATAGGAGCTGCAGAGGACTATCTGGGGGGGAGTATTTATTGCGTTTGGATGAGGGCATGTCGCGTTTCCCGCCGTGAAATAGATAGGGGTATGTGGGGTGTCAAAAAGCTGGGATAGCCTTTTTTGTTTGGCTCCTCGTGATCAAGGTATATCCATTAATCAGTCTGAGCCGGGATTGCGTAGCACAAAAAAACGATGGGACCCAAGTTTCCTTGAGTCCCATCAGATTTTTTTTCAACAAACCCTACCCGCCCGATCAGTTGGTGCGTGTTGGTTTGGGCAGCAACTTTAAGATGCCCTGGGTTGCTGCAGCGGCTGCGGCATCTGCTGTTTTGCCCCAGGGGCCATCAAGAGAGCCTTGAGGGACCTGGTTTTTTTGCGAGACCGTACCCAGTTTTTTGCCTGAGGGGTCTTTGACATCCCAATCGATCTGAATTGGTTGTTTGCCGCTTTTGCCCGCGCCAATTTTAACCCGTCCGATGATCTTGTAGGCGGCTGCTGTGGTGCCGCTGGCCATTGTTACACCATTGCTGGCCATTTGTTTGCGAATGGCATTTGTCAGTGAGACACCGCCATCTCCGGGGGCTCCTGTGACACTGGGAATAATGGCACTTACAACGCCAGGCTTTTTGATGCTGCCTGTGGTTGTTCCCACAGCTGCTACTGCGGTGTTGCCTGCTGCCAAAGCAGACGAACCAGCTGTCGTTGCTGTTGAACGTGCGGCATTGGCAGCTTTGTTGGTGGCAGAGTTGGCAATTGCCGCAGGTGTAGCGGTTTTGGTTTGTGATGGAAGCCACGCCGCTAGTGAGTTGGCCGTCTTTTGGGTGATGGCACTGACGATTTTAGGTGTCATTGCTGCCCAAGGATCGGTTCCCGAACTGGTGGGTGCAACTTCTTCGCCCGTGATCCGGTTGACCCGTTTGCCGGTGGTGTCGGTGATGTCCCATATGTAGGAGATCTTGGTTTTGGCTTTTTCCCGAGCGGAGACGACATAGCCTCGCAGGGTATATGAAGCTGCATCACCCGGATTTGCCGCAACGGATATGTTTTTTGTTGCCAACGTCTGGCTCAGCTCTTTGCGTAGAAGCTTTGCAATGACATCGGGCGCACCAATAATTGGTGCGATTGTTATCTTGGCAGAACTGACAGGCTTTGTTGTGAGCGCAGACGTAGTGGTTTGCGCGTTCAGCGTTGATGCTTGTCCATCAGAACC
>JAJRZC010000254.1 GCA_024275435.1 Alphaproteobacteria bacterium | reverse complement strand
CAAGTGGCTGAGATGGGGATCCAGGTTCACGGTGGTATGGGATTTATTGAAGAAACCGGCGCTGCGCAGCATTATCGGGATGCCCGTATTTTTCCGATCTATGAGGGAACAAACGGCATTCAGGCTATTGATCTGGTGGCTCGCAAGTTGCCGCTTTTGGGGGGAAAGGTCTTGGAGCGCCATCTACAGGATCAGGCTGAAACCCTTGAGGCTGTTGGCGCATCGAATAATACAGAACTGGCTTTAAGTGCACCACCGCTGCTTGCTGCCCTGGCTGCTTTGAAGGAAGCTAGCCTGGAGATTGGTGCCATGATGAAATCTGATCCAAATGCCGCCTTGGCGGTGGCAACGCCTTACCTGCGGTTGTTTGGTGTGGCGACTGGTGGCGCTTTTTTAGCAAAAAGCGCACTTCAAGCCCAGCTGAGCAATGCACCGGGTCGTGATCAGACTACGCTTGTTCGCGTATTTGCAAGCTTCTTCAGTCCTGCTGCTGCGGGTCTTGCTGCTACGGTGAAATCTGGAGCGGATCCGGTATTAAGTGCGAATGTCGACATGTTATAAGAAATGATCGAATTGGAAATAAAATATAATGACTCAAGATGTTGAGATTGGCCTTGATGGTGGCGTGCAAACTTTACGCTTTACGCGCCCGGATAAAAAGAATGCTCTTTCGCCTGATATGTATCGCGCCCTAAGTGATGCCTTGGAGGCGGGCGACAAATCTTCGGATGTTGTCATTCATGTATTTCTTGGCGGTGAAGGGGCCTTTACCACGGGCAATGACATATCCAATTTCTTAGATTTTGCGATGGCATCGGCGAGCGATGACAAGGTGGCGCGTGAAGCGCTTCAAGGTTCAGTGGCGGAGGTGTTTCGGTTTATCAATGTCTTGCCGTTGGTACAAAAACCGATGATCGCGGCTGTTGATGGTCTGGCTGTTGGTATTGGGACCACGTTGCTGCTTCATTGTGATTTGGTTTATGCCAGTGATCGATCCGTATTTTCAACACCGTTTCTTGACCTGGGGTTGGTACCTGAGGCTGCTTCAAGCCTGCTTGGTCCGTCAAGAATGGGGTATAATCGCGCATTTGAATTGCTCGTTATGGGTGAGGTGTTTTCTGCCCAACGTATGTTCGAAGCCGGGGTCGTCAACGGAGTCGTTGCGCCTGAAGACGTGGAACAGGAAGCGCTAAAAGCTGCCCGAAGATTGGCTGCAAAACCACCGGAAGCCCTTGCGATTTCTCGACGTTTGTTGAGGCCTGATCCACAAGAACTTGCCAAACGCACCAAGATTGAAGCACAGGCATTTGAGGAGCGGTTGAAATCTCCTGAGGCGCGCGCTGCATTTCAGGCGTTCTTGAGCAAATCACGCGTTTAGTCGAGTGTAAGCAGCTCATGGATTTATGGGGTGGAGAAAATTGCGGGCGTTTGAGAGTTCATGAGCCAGGGTTATGTTGAATTCATGATTGTGTATCATGGCGGGGGTTAGAGGTCTTGGCACTGGGTGTCATGCGTTCATGCTCAGGCAGCAGATGCACAATAGAAAACAAATTTATAGTCAGGAATTGGCAATTCGACTTCCCGGAAAGCGTCTTTTTGGGATGCGTGGGCTTGGTGCTGTTGTTGGAGTTGTTGTTGCTGCCTTCATGGTGGGTGGGGTTCTTAGTTTTCTATGGTGCGGTGGTTCATCTGTGCAGGTTGTCGCCGTTCCTTCCTCGTACACTTTCGGCCCTCATTTCTTGCACACCTTCGCTGTGACACCCGCGCGGGCCAATATATTCACGAAAATACTTCGTGAAGCTGGCGAGGGGGGGCGGTCGGCCCGCCATGGTCTTGATTTTCCCAGTGGTGCTGCGCGTCTTGTTTCCAAGCTGCCGCAAAAGCCTGGGCATTTGGCACTGGCTGCGCATGCGACGTCTGATGGTCACTGGAAGTTTGTCAATGGCTCTGGCGATGTGTTTACCGCTGCAACACCGGAAGAAATGTCGCGTGTTGTTCAAAGGCTTGCTCCAGAAGGCACATCGGTAAGTCAAAAACTTTCATTGTATCTGAGTGAAGAATCGCTTTTTGAGCGTGCTGAATTTATCGATAAACTACCCAAGGGAAGTTCGCATCATCTGGTCGTTGGCCAAAAAAGTTTTCCTTTAAGTGTCGTCTCAACGGCCGGTGGTGTGGAACGCGTTGCTCAGGTGCGGCCCAGGGTGGTTGTTCCTCTTAGGGCGCGTAAGGCGTTTGATGAGGCGATCTGGCAGCTTTCGCGTCCCTTGAGAAAAGCTGATATCCGGGTGCTCTCGTTGCGCCCTGGCGCGCGGGCGAGCCTGCCGCCGTCACCGCGTTTCAATAAGACAACACGACAGGCGATGGTTGATGAAATTGACCCTGGTTCATTGCCTCAAGCCATGTCGGCTGTTTCAGGTCAGACTCTGCTTGTGTCCGGTGAAATTCGAGGGCCGTCGCTTTTTTATGTGACGCAGTCGGGGGCGAAACGCAGTTTGAATCTGGGCCAGCTGCGTGAAGGGGCCAGAAACGCTGATGTTAATTTAATTATACTCCGTTCGTCGTCGCCGCAGCAGCCGGGAGGGCGTAACTGGTTTTGGCAGACTGTGGAAGTTGATGGCCTCAAGGAGGCCATTAACCGCGCGACTTTTGCTGATTTTCTCAATGCGCTTGGTGTTGGTGAAGGCGGGCACTTTCGCGTCACGGCCACTGCTCAGGGACGGGGACGGGTGATTGTGGAGGCTGTGGGTGATTCTCAAAAGAGCCTTGTTCCGTACTCGGATATGGTTGGCGACTGGATTGGGAATGTGGTTTCCAACGTAACGGGTAATGTCGTCACGACGGGTGTGAGCGCATATATGCGCGACAAAGAACGACAACAGGAACTGGATAACAGAATTGTTCCTGGCATTCCTTCGATTTTCCAGATGTTCTATCTTGGCTCGATTATTATTGGGCTTTTCGCCTGGTCGGTATCGCGCGAAGTGTGGGGTATGATCTGGCCACCAGAAAAACGAGCTGAATACCGAAGTGCTTTCGGTTATCATGCCGCCCGGGTGGTTAAAACACTCGTGTTTTTGTTGGTGTTTCTTCCAGTTGCGGGCATTCCAATGATGATACTCACGATCATCCTTCAGATCTGGACTGTTCTGGGATGGATTTGGAGCGCTTTGATGTCTCCACTGAGATTGTGGCGATGGCTGAGAAATAGCAGGGCTTGAGTTAGGTTGAAGCGGGTCATACTCGTGCTCGTAGCCCAAATAAGTATGGTTCAATGGTGGGCCGTTTCTGGGCCGTCTTTGAAATGACTGTGGAGATTGATGTGACGACGCTTCAGGGAAAAACACTGTTCATTACCGGCGCGAGCCGTGGCATAGGTCTGGCGATTGCCCTGCGCGCGGCGCGTGATGGCGCCAATATTGCCATTGCGTCGAAGTCGGCAGAGCCGCACCCAAAGTTGGAAGGTACGATTTTCCAAGCGGCTGAGGAGGTGGAGAAGGCGGGTGGGAAAGCTTTGCCGATCCAGTGTGATGTGCGCAGTGAGGAAGATATTGAAGCAGCCGTTGCTAAGACTGCCGAGACTTTTGGTGGGGTGGATATTTGCGTCAACAATGCGTCGGCGATATCGCTCATGCCTTTAGAGAAGACCGACCCGAAACGTTTTGATTTGATGTTTCAAGTGAATGCGCGCGGCACCGTGTTGGTGTCGAAAGCCTGTCTGCCCCATCTTGAAAAGGCGTCCAACCCACATATTCTGATGTTGTCTCCTCCGCTTGATATGAACCCGATGTGGTTTTCGGGTAAGGTCTCATATGCCATTGCAAAATATGGGATGAGTCTTGCGGTTTTGGGACTGGCTGATGAACTGAAACGAAAAGGGATAGCGGTTAATGCATTGTGGCCTCGCAGCACTATCGCTACGGCTGCCATAAAGTTTGCGCTTGGTGGCGACGCTCTGATGTCGATGAGCCGTAAACCAGAGATTATTGCTGATGCTGCTCATTTGATTTTTACTCAGGACTCCAAGAGTTTTACTGGGAACTTTCTGATTGATGATACCTTTCTGGCGGAAGTGGGGGGGGTGCGTGACTTTGAAGGATACCGGGTTGACCCTTCCAAACCTCTGGCACCTGATTTTTTCGTTCCACAGGATTGCAAGCCTCCCGCTGGGGTGGAGATATTGAGTTTATGGAAGCTCCAGGAATTCATGGGTGGAAAATTACCTTGAGATTCTCCAAAAAATGGACTGTCAAGCATGCGCCTTTGAGTGTTTTGTCCCGTTTGTGTGACATGGGGTGTTAGCCTTGGTAAGCTTGCTTCACGTTTGAACTCACGCTCGGGACAATTCGCCATATGTCGACCCTGCTTATTACACATGAAAGTTTCAAGAACCATGATACGGGCCCGGGACATCCCGAGCGTCCGGATCGCATGCGTGCTATCGACAAGGTCTTGGCGCATGACTCATTTAAGGCTTTGACTCGTGAGGAGGCTCCGCTTCTTGAAGACGTGAAAGATGCGATCATCCGGGCGCATCCAAAAGGATACTTTGAAGCCATTGAGAGTGTGCGACCTACTGAGGGAATGGCGTCGATCTACCTTGATTCCGACACGATCATGTCTGCGGGAAGCTGGGAAGCCGGGTTGCGTGCGGTGGGGGCGGGAATTCGTGCTGTGGACCTGGTGATGGATGAAAGCTCGTCCATTGGAAATGCGTTCTGTCAGGTTCGCCCGCCAGGTCATCATGCCGAAGCTAAGCGGGCTATGGGGTTTTGCTTGTTTTCGAATATTGCCATTGCGGCTCATCATGCGCGTGCCAAGTATGGTGCCGAGCGTGTGGCTGTCATCGACTTTGATGTTCATCATGGGAATGGTACGCAAAACATATTCTGGGAAGATAAGGACCTGTTTTACGGATCCTCACATGAGATGCCTTTGTTTCCCGGCAGTGGTGCGGTTGGTGAAACGGGTGTTGGAAATATCTGCAACGCACCGTTGCGCGCCGGTGATACAGGTCGGGCCTTTAAGGATGCTTATCGCGAGCGCATTTTGCCCGAACTGCGAGCATTCTCGCCGGACCTCATTTTAATTTCAGCTGGTTTTGATGCTCATGAGTCTGATCCACTTGCGAACCTGCGCCTGGTTGAGGCGGATTTCCTGTGGGTAAGCGAAGTGCTTCTGGATGTTGCCCACAAGCATTGTGGCGGACGCGTTGTGTCTATGCTGGAAGGCGGTTACCACCTGGATGCACTGGCCAAGTCTGTTGGTGTTCATGTGCGCGCACTTATTGATGCCGCCTCGTGACGTCTAATTGTGTGGAGCTTACAGGTTCTGGCTGTAATCTTTTCCAGTATGTGTAACCCAGAAGCTTAAAAGAGTTTCTGACCTCGGGTTTAGCTAGTCAGTGAAGAAGACAAGGACGAAAACATATTTATGGGCACGCAAACCAAAGACGCCGCTAAGATGGCTGAAATCAACACCATGAGCTTTGAACGGGCGATGGCGGAACTGGAAACCATTGTTGGGCGATTGGAGCGTGGGGATGTTGAGCTTGAGGAAAGCATCGCCATCTATGAGCGCGGGCAGGCGCTCAAGGTTCATTGCGATCGATTGCTTAAACAAGCTGAAGCAAAGGTGGAGAAGATCGCGCTTGATGGGGAGGGGGCTGCGACGGGAACGGCTCCGCTGGATTCGACTAAATAAGCCGTATTTCAGGTTTTATTGGTCATTTGGCCCGCGTTGATTCAACCACTTTGTTTCTTTGGACTGTAGGTCTAGTGTGGGGAACCTTTGCTGCTTGGGTTAAGCAACGATTGACCGGGTGATACCTGACCAAAAATAAAGAAACTGAAAGATGAGATATTACAGTGAGTAAAACCCCGCTCCTCGATAAAATCAATTCGCCAGAGGATTTGCGTGGTTTTCCCTCCTCTGATCTTCGTGCGATAGCAGATGAACTGAGACTCGACATGATTGATGCTGTGTCGAAAACAGGTGGTCATCTGGGTGCCGGGCTTGGGGTCGTTGAGCTGACTGTGGCGTTGCACTGGACTTTTAATACCCCAAAGGATCGCTTGATCTGGGATGTCGGTCATCAAACCTATCCCCACAAGATCCTGACTGAGAGGCGAGAACGGATCAGCACCTTGCGCCAACCTGGTGGTTTGGCTGGTTTTAGCAAACGCTCCGAGAGCATATATGATCCGTTTGGTGCAGGTCATTCATCGACATCCATTTCGGCCGGTCTTGGGATGGCTGTCGCGCGGGATCTCAATGAGGGGGACAACAACGTTATTGCTGTTATTGGCGATGGGGCGTTGAGTGCTGGGATGGCCTACGAGGCGATGAACAATGCCGGAGGCCGGGATGAGCGATTAATCGTTGTGTTGAACGATAACGATATGTCCATTGCGCCGCCTACGGGGGCGATGTCGGCTTATCTTGCGCGCATTACCTCGAGCGGTACATACCTATATATGCGAGATATTGCCAAGCAGCTTGCCAAGCGTTTGCCGAAGACCTGGGAGCGTCGCGCTGCGCGTATGGAGGAATATACGCGCCACATCTGGCAAGGTGGGATGTGGTTTGAGGAGCTTGGTTTTTATTATGTGGGGCCCATAGATGGGCATGACTTTGATCAGCTTTTGCCCGTGTTGAAGAATGTTCGTGAGGCGCGACAAGGGCCCATCCTGGTTCATGTGGTCACGAAGAAGGGTAAGGGCTATGCGCCCGCAGAGGCCTCGGACGACAAATATCACGGAGTTGCCAAGTTTAATGTGGTGACTGGTGCGCAGGTGAAAGCAGAGCCCAAGGCCCCAAGTTACACCAAGGTTTTTGCGCAAAGCTTGATTGAGGAAGCACGCAACGACGACAAGATCGTAGCCATTACGGCGGCGATGCCCTCGGGCACCGGTCTTGATTTGTTTGGTAAAGAATTTCCACAACGGACGTTTGATGTTGGTATTGCCGAACAACATGCTGTTACGTTTGCCGGTGGATTGGCCTGCGAGGGTTATAAGCCTTTTGTTGCGATCTATTCGACGTTTCTACAACGTGCCTATGACCAGGTTGTGCACGACATTGCAATCCAAAAGCTGCCTGTGAGATTTGCCATTGATCGTGCTGGGCTGGTGGGAGCGGATGGGCCAACACATGCTGGTAGCTTTGATGTTGCCTATCTGGGCTGTTTGCCGCAGTTCGTTATTATGGCAGCTGCTGATGAATCTGATCTCAAGCACATGGTGGCCACTTCTGCTGCCATTGATGATCGTCCCTCGGCTGTTCGTTACCCCCGCGGGGAAGGTACCGGTGTGAAACTTCCCGAACGTGGGGTGCCACTTGAAATCGGTAAGGGTCGTATTATTCGTGAAGGCACGTCAGTTGCATTGCTTTCGTTAGGCGGGCGGTTGTCGGAATGCCTTCTGGCGTCTGAGGAACTGGCGTCATTCGGCTTGTCGACGACGGTTGCCGATGCGCGCTTTGCCAAACCACTTGATGTTGACCTTATTGGTCGATTGGCACGCGAACATGAAGTTCTGATTACCATTGAGGAAGGTTCTATTGGTGGTTTTGGCAGCTTTGTCCTGCATGAACTGGCGCACTCGGGTTTGCTCGATAATGGCTTGAAGGTGCGTGCAATGATGTTGCCGGACCGATTCATTGATCATGGCAAACCGGAGCAGATGTATATTGAAGCTGGACTTGATGCGCGGAGCATTGTCGCCACGGTGTTTGCTGTTCTGGGCCGGCAAGACCAGTTACATGCCTCAGCCCATGAAACCACGCCCGATATCGCATAATTGGAAAAGGGCGTGGTTCTTGGGGTTCGTTTGGCTATTTCACAGTGATGGTTATGATCTCGCTTTTGACCGGTGGTGTGTGGGGAATATGATTTTTATCGCCCAGAACGAGTTGAAGAGTATGTTTGCCCGGTGATAGCTCGATTATCGTTTCTGTCTGACCTCCACCGAAATGGATGTGTTTTTCGTCGCTGGGGATTGCATCTGTGAAGTCTTCGAGGGCGGTGTCTATGAGAAGATGATGGTGCCCGGTTTTGGGTTTATCTGTGCCAGCTGGGGCGACGCCCATTCCTCGAAGACCGAATACAACCTTTACGGGACCCTCAATTTCGGAACCATCGGTGGGTTCAATGAAATAGACACTGGCACCTGCTGGTGCTGGTGTTTGTGCCTGTGCAGAGGTAAAAAACGACATCGCCAATATGAGGGCAGCGAGGGCAGATTTTATCATTTCAATGGTCCTTTCAAATATCAGTGTTCGTACACCGAGCTGTCTTGCTGATTGGCTGAGACAATACTGGGACAAAGTCGTCAAGACAAAGACGAATTCCATATTTTCACTGGATCGTGTTTTTGTTGCTATTTCTGGGAGGTTTCTTGATTGTGCGCCAACGCCTCGATGTGATGATGGCTTTGCGTGGTTTAACGCGTTCACGCGCACGCGCGCGCGACCTTATCAAGCGCGGCGAGGTTTGCGTTGATGGCGCAGTGGTGACCAAGGCGGGAATGCTTGTCTTGGAAGATTGTGATTTGACGATCTCGGCGGGTGTTAATCGCTATGTTGCGCGCAGTGGCGAAAAACTTGCTGCGGCTTTTGAGCATTTTGAATTGCCGATAAGGGAACGGGTGGCGCTTGATATTGGTGCTTCAACGGGTGGGTTTACCCAGGTTCTGCTGGAAAAGGGAGCGCAGCATGTGTTTGCCGTTGATGTGGGCTGTGACCAACTGCATCAAGACCTGAAAGAAGACCCGCGCGTAACGGATATGTCGGGGGTTGATGCAAGAAATCTGAGAGCAAATGATTTTTCTCAAACGTTTACGGCCCTGAGCGCGGATGTGAGTTTCATATCATTAAGGAAAGTTTTGCCTGCAGCCATCTCACTTGCTGGTGCCGGTTGTTGGATGGTCGTTCTTGTCAAGCCTCAGTTTGAGCTGACACCCGATGCGCTGGGCAAGGGGGGTATTGTGAAAAATGAAGCGGACCGCGCACTGGCAGTTGATCTGGTGAACGGTTTTTTAAAAGATGCAGGCTGGAAAGTTCAGGGATGTCTTGCTTCGCCAATACCTGGCAAAAAAGGAAATCTCGAATATCTCGTCTGTGCAACGTTAGGGTCGGGTCAGGGTCTCAATGAGTGAGCATGTGGAGCTTGAAATACATAAGATCGGTTCTGGCGGGGACGGTGTGGCAGATGGGCCTGATGGAGCTATCTATGTTCCTTATACTTTGCCGGGCGAAAAGGTGCTTTGCGATATTTCTGGTTCGCGCGGTCGGCTGGTGGAAATTTTGCAAGCGTCGGGTATTCGCAAAAGCGCTGTATGCCCACATTTCACCAAGTGTGGTGGGTGCGCCTTTCAACACATAGATCAAGCTCCATATTTGGACTGGAAACGCGAACGGATTGTGTCATCGCTTGCAAATCGCGGTATAGAAGCCGATGTCTCGGAGGTGTTTTGTGTGGGAGAGCATGCGCGCAGGCGTGTCGTTCTTTCCATGAGTTCGCTCAAACGTAGCGGGCGGGCTTCGGGCAATTCGGAAGGTGCAGAAGTGCTGCTTGGCTTTCACCGGGAGGGGCACAGTGATGTTATAGATATGGTTTCATGTCCGGTGGCGGTTGATAAGATTGTCAAGGTTGTGCCGCGGTTGCGTAAGTTTCTGGAGCCGGTGTTGCGCGATGCCAAGAACAATGCCGAGGTTGAAGGTATACGAATACATGTTTTGAGCGCATCAAATGGGCTTGATATCACAATAGCCGGCCTGAAAAAGAAAATGCCGCGTGATCTTATGGCCAGGTTGGCAAAGTCAGCAGGAACTTTGGGTGCCGTTCGGGTGTCTGTAGGGCTTGATCCGATCTATAAATCTTCTGATCCAATTGTTGTTTGTGGTCCGGCCAGGGTTGTTCCACAGCCCGGGGTTTTTCTGCAAGCCTGCCAAGAGGCGGAAGAGAAAATGGTCGCGTTGATACTTGCGGCTTTGCCGAAGCGGGTAAAGCGTGTTGCGGATCTGTTTTGTGGTCTTGGTGCTTTCACTTTTCCCTTGTCAACGCGCGCTCGCGTGTGTGCATTTGATACGGATCGGCAAGCGATTGAAGCTTTGATAGAGGCTAAGCGTCATACCAAGGGCATTAAGCAGATCGACGCCAAAGTCAGGGATTTATTTCAAGAGCCTTTGTCGCGGAAAGAACTTGAAGAGTTCGATCTGGTTGTGTTCGATCCTCCGCGAACCGGCGCGAGACACCAGGTTGAGAACCTGGCAAAATCAAAAGTTCCGGTGATCGTTGCGGTTTCGTGTAACCCGGCGACATTTGCGCGCGATGCTCGCATTTTGATGGATGGTGGCTATTCGCTTCAAAATGTAACGCCCATTGATCAATTTGTTTACGCTGCCCATGTGGAGCTTGTGGCGGTGTTCCGCAGGTAACAGGGAGAGAAGCCAAGTAACATTAGTGTTTTTCCAGCAGACGCATGTTTGCGCAATGTAACTGGTACGATCTGTTAGGAAAAAGCATGTTAGAGGTGGCATTAAAAGAAACGACCTTCGGCGCTCGATTAAAAGCTCTTTTTATTGCTGTTGTTGTCACGGCGGCTGTTACGTTGGCTCTGGTTCCATCGGCCAAGGCGAACGATAGATGTGAAGACTATGCGCACATTTCTGTGGAACAACAGGCAATGAATCTAACGCAGGGCTGTGGTTTTAAGGGGTTTCGATGGCATGGATGGTCTGATGGTCATTATCAATGGTGCAAGACCGCGAAAGCGCAACGCGTGGCTAGGGAGATTCGCCGTCGGGATGACGAGCTTCATCATTGTCATGATGACTTTTAGGATGAAGGCTTGGTTGTTACTTCAGGCTTGATTTTCTGCGGGGAGTAATCTTTCAACGAAAGAGGTTACAACGGATGTAGCCGGCCCTAAGAAGCTTTCATCGAATATGGTGGCCTGCTGCGAAGGCTCCAGATTGAGTTACACTGTTTTTGCACCCACATCGCGTGCCAGTTTCACGAAATTGGCTGCGGGGTAGACGTGGCCACTTGTACCAATGGAAAGAAACATCGCGCATTTACTCAGTGCTTCTATGATACGATCCATGTCATATGGTGTTTCTCCAAACCAAACGACGTCGGGGCGTAATTTTCCGATTTTACCGCAGGAAGGACATTGGCTGGTGCGTGACATGTCCTCTTCCCAGTGGTGAGATTTTTTGCAACTGGAGCAAAGAGCTTTTAGCAATTGACCGTGCATGTGAATGAGATTTTCTGATCCGGCGGCTTCATGTAGATTGTCGACATTCTGGGTTACGATGAGAACGTCACCGGGATAGGCAGCTTCCAGCTTGGCCAGTGAAAGATGCGCGGCGTTTGGCTTGACGGATTTCAAGCTGCGCCGGCGCAGATTGTAGAATTCATGAACGAGATCTGGATTGGCAGCGAAGCCTTCAGGGGTTGCAACATCCCTGTAGTCATAGTTCGACCAAACGCCTTCTGGGTGGCGAAATGTTGATAGGCCGGATTCAGCTGATAATCCTGCGCCGGTGAGAACAACGATGGGGTGCTCTGAGCGCATAGTCTACCTTGAAGATGATTATTAATCAGATAACGGAGGTAATGCTGGTGATTTTGGTCATCCCGGAGGGTTTTGGTCAAGAGTGATTTAATGATCTAAAAAGTGTTTCCCCATTTTGTTATGTATTTTGAACAGTGGCTTGCGCCGTTTTTTTGATTACTCGGTTTCTAGTCCAAAGCTTTCAAGTTCCTGCTTATATTCAGTTATGAACTTGGTCACGATGGCTGCCAGACGACGCATATCTGGAGGTTCTCGTTCCGAAGCGGTGCCTTCTTCAAGAAGTGATCTCATGAAGATCTCGCGGTCTTTCTCGTTGAGATTTCCGATTTGAGCGACAAGTGTGTCGAGTTGGGGCGTTTTACGTTCGTAATTGCCGGTAAATTCGGCGAGAATATCCCACAAGATGGATATTTCCGGATTGCGATTCTGCTTTGTGACATCGGAATAAAAACGAAGTCTTTCCCATCGCTTTGAATTGGGTTCGCCGAGTTCACGAGAGGTAACCAACGCGCGTCCGAAGTGATTGGTCATCCAGCGTGGCACATCTTTCAAACCTGCTAACTGATTGCGGTACATGTCATCAAGCCGGTCAACGGCTGCGACCTGATAGGCGCTGGTGAAACTGTCGACTATTTTTGTCAAAGTTCGATCAAAGCCGGGACTGCTTTCGTAGGCGCGATTTTCTTTTAGTTCGGCTAGGACTTTTAGAATCTGTTCGCGGTCATCGTCTGAAAAAGCATCTTTTATTTCCAGTTGAGTCGTCAGAGCCAGGAGCTGTTGGTAGGAGATCTGGGCGTTGAGACGTTTGGCCAGGGCGGAGATCTTTTCATTGAATTTTTCTTTTGTGGCGCGTTCAACAGCCTGCTCTATGCTATTGCGTACGGCAGCATCTCGGTTGGCATTGGCGATGCGCATGGCACTGGCCACGCTGGAGGAGATTTTCGCCTCTTGCCGATGTTCGAAACTTTGCGCAGCAAAAAAAGCGATGGCGGTGATGCTCGATAGGGCAATGAAAGCGATGGCTATGAGTATCCATCTTTCCGATGTGCGACGTGTGGTATCTTTTTTGTGTATTCGAGCTTCCGCTTCGTTTGTTGCTTTTGAAATTACGTAATCAATGAATTGTGAACTATCGAGGGTGACTTTACCCTCGCTGGGTTCGCGTCCTAATCGTTCCAACTCGGAACCCATGTGCTGCCTCCAACATGCTATATGGCGCAGAATCTTGCGCTTAGGTGTCAACAGTATGATCTGTGACTGGTTGGCGCAACGCTCGTTTTGTTTCTAAGGAGAGAAGGTAAACGGCAGGGTTGTGCAAACGATGTGGCTGGGCGCATTTTTTGATGATCATAGGTCTGCTGATTAGGTTTTTTATGTGTTTGTTGTTTGGTTCTTTCGGCAGTCTGGGCGCCGTTGCATTGGTGCGGAGCCTTTCATGGGGCTCCAACATAATTGGACTATTTGTCCCCATAACGCTTCTTACACTTCTTGTGGACAAAGTCGTTTATCTCATCGACCATTTCCGAGTGGAAGATTCCCAACCCATCCTCCAATTTTGCGGTTGTCCAAATGAGGCTCGAGAGTAGGGGGGAAGCGTCAACGGTCTTGACGTTGATCCAGACTTTTTTGACCCGGCCTTTTTTGAACTTCATCTTGGGTGCCAAGGCAACCTTTACCTCTTCAACTCCGCTTCCGCTTTCCACCAGGCAGTTGACGTAGTGACGACGAAACCGGATTTCATATTTCGGTTTGCTGAGGGCACCCAAGACGGCGGCGCGATCTAGCCTGAGATGGACAGAGCATTGTGCATCGCCAAACTTCCAGCCGATGTCTTTTTGCTTGGCGCCTTTCTTGATATCCCGCTTTCCCCAGGTCTTACCGATGGTGCAGGTCATCCAGCCGTCCTTTGGAGATTTATCCAAAATCAGCCCACAAATATTGGCTTCGCAACTCAAAAGTCGGTTTTTTTCATCTTTTTTTGCGTCTAAGGCGCGTGCTGATTGTGGCGAGAGCGCTATGATCAGGATTGTGATGAGTGCGGGTGCAAGTGCAAGCTGTTGCAACCTAAGATGGGTTTTGGAGCGTTGGGACATGTGGTGACCTGTTATCAGTGTTTTTCTTGCCGATATTTGGGGAATGTCTCAGATGTCTTTTCAAGGTGAAGATGAGGTTGGCATTTTTGGTTTGTCGATTGACACATCTTGAGGTGCGGAAATTGTTGATACTCGCTGAGTGGTAAGATACGACATTATCAGCAACAACAAGAATTAGGAGAATACCCATGGGAGTCGACGTGTCCAAAGGCCATCAAGACATGGACTACAACGAGCATATGCGAACGTACAAAGGCTTTCTGAAGGCCAGCGTTGGACTTATTGTGGGCGTTGTCGCTCTGTTGGCTGGTATGTTTTATTTCCTCGTTCCCTAGGGCGAGTAAACATCAGCAATCCGTTCGGTCGGTTCTACCAGATCTGCTAGATTCAGGATTTGGGGACAGTTTTAATTTCTCGGGGCAATGGAATTATGGGCGTTGACGCGAAAGTGCGTCGGCGGCTGTGATGATTGCCCCGTGATTAATTTCAAGGTCTTTCTTCCCCTACTTCAAGCCATGCTGTTGTGGTGTTTTTTGTATTTCAATTGCGATGTAATTTTAACGCAGTCTTTTCAAAAATACTTTAATGCCCACTGATATCACAAGAATTTGTGAAGGATCTCATGTGGTAAATCTTCCCCGGTCCCCTCGAATAAGGTAACGTTAGTGTTCGTGTGTCCCTCAACGTTGTTGTTTGAAGGAGACGACAGAGATGAGATTTGGGCAGATAACAATTGTCTCGGGCGTTGTTTTGGCATTGCTTGCAATGCTGGGATGGGGTGGGTCGTCTTTCGCGGCTTCCAATGGTGGCTACCAAACGCGGATAGCGGGTATGCTTGTGACATGCTCTGATTATCGTGGACGCGTGGTGCACACGATGCGTGTCAGTGATCTTGGAGATGTCGCTCGGGCCTGGGTCGTTAACCGGATGCCCTATATCATCATGGATCGCGAACGGCTCGCAAAGCTTCCACCAAAACTTCAGTTATTTTTCTATGGACATGAATGTGCGCATCACAAGATGGGCCATTGGATGAACACCACCATGGATAGTGAGCGCGAAGCAGATTGCATGTCGGTGCGAGATGGGCGAGACAAAGGTCTGTTCAAGCGCGATGAGATTGCCTCGTTTGCACCGTGGTTTGCACATAGTCGCGGCAGCCGGTATGGACATTTGCCCGGACCTGAAAGGGCGAAGTTTCTCTTAAAATGTTTTGATGATGATAACTTCGCTTCAGTTCGCGGGGTGTGGCGCTCTCCACTTGCGCGTACAGCCGATAATTCTGTTGATCGGGAATAGTCTCAACAGTTGTTTTTCGTCACTTTTATCGTGGAAACAAGACTTAAATTTTTTCGGTGCTGATTTTCTTGATGAAGTCGCGCGTTATTTTAGGGAGCAGGTTGTAGCCTGCTGAACCAACATATGCAGCTTGTCTTCACGGTCGCTCTTGGTGTCGCATTACTGTTCGTTGTTATCTGGGGTGTGACACGTATTGAGCGATTGCTGCTGTATCAACCTTCAGGCGGGCGCGTCGCTCCGGAGGTTGTGGGTCTTCATGGTGTTGATGAACTGGTCATAAAGACGCCTTCTGGGGACGAAATTATTTCATGGTATGGCCCGGCGAAGGACGGTCGTGCGACCGTCTTATATTTTCACGGCAATGGTGCTTCACTAGCTGCGCGGGCGGAGCGCATTCGTGGTTTTACGGATCGCGGCATTGGTATTTTCATAATGAGCTATCGGGGTTACTCGGGTTCAACGGGCACCCCTTCAGAGCGCGCCAATGTTGAAGACGCCAAACTTGCCTATGAAGTTCTCGTTGGGAAGGGTGTGCCCAAAGAGAAGATCATTCTTTATGGCGAATCTCTTGGGACAGGTGTTGCGGTGCAGGTTGGTGCGGAAAAACCCGTCGCTGGGATTATACTTGATGCGCCTTACACATCGATTGTTGATGTTGCGGAGCTTTGCTATCCCATCATTCCGTCTCGCTATTTCATGCGTGACCGGTACGAAACATTGAAGCACCTGGAACGGGTGCATGTTCCCATTCTGGTTATTCATGGTGAAATGGATCGTGTTATACCTGTTTCTATGGGGCGCGCGGTTGCTGCTGCGGTAACTGGGCCTGTGAAGCTCGTGACTTTCCCGCGGGCGGGTCACTCGGATCACAGAGACTATGGCTCAATGGATGTCATTGCGGCGTGGATTGGGGAGCTTGAGGCAAAGATGTGAGAGGGGAGGTTCCATCTTAGAAGACTCCCCTTAAAGGACTCATTATCCCAAGGTCTTGTTTGCATCTTTGGCTTTGCGGGCATCCACATAAACCTCGCTGCCCATTTCGCGGAATTTCTCGCTCATCTTGGCCATACCCTGTTCTTTGTCGTTGAGAGTGGCGGCGTAGTCGCGAACGTCTTGAGAAATTTTCATTGAGCAAAATTTTGGGCCGCACATGGAGCAGAAGTGCGCAACCTTGTGGGCTTCCTTTGGTAGTGTTTCGTCGTGCATGGAGCGTGCCGTGTCTGGGTCGAGCGAAAGGTTGAATTGATCGTCCCAACGGAAATCGAAACGAGCTCTTGAAAGTGCATCATCGCGCAGTTGAGCGGCGGGATGTCCTTTTGCAAGGTCGGCGGCGTGGGCGGCGATTTTGTAGGTGATGACGCCTGTCTTGACGTCGTCACGGTTTGGCAGTCCGAGGTGTTCTTTCGGTGTGACGTAACACAGCATACTGGTGCCGAACCATCCGATCATGGCCGCACCGATGCCGGATGTGATGTGGTCATAGCCGGGGGCGATGTCGGTTGTTAAGGGGCCGAGCGTGTAGAATGGTGCTTCGCCACAAACTTCGAGCTGTTTGTCCATGTTGATTTTAATTTTGTGCATGGGTACATGGCCGGGGCCTTCAATTATGACCTGGCAACCTTTTGCCCAGGCAATTTTGGTGAGTTCGCCCAGGGTTTCCAATTCGGCAAACTGGGCTGCGTCATTGGCGTCTGCTATGGAGCCGGGGCGCAGACCGTCGCCGAGGGAGAATGAGACGTCGTATTGGCGCATGATGTCGCAAATTTCCTCAAAGCGATCGTAAAGGAAGCTTTCCTTGTGGTGGGCGAGGCACCACTTGGCCATGATTGAACCACCTCGCGAGACAATTCCGGTGACGCGATCAGCTGTCAGGTGGATGTAGCGAAGGCGCACTCCGGCGTGGATCGTGAAATAGTCGACGCCTTGCTCGCATTGTTCAATCAACGTGTCACGGTAGAGTTCCCAGGTGAGTTTGACGGGATCTCCATCGACTTTTTCCAGTGCTTGATAAATAGGGACAGTGCCGATGGGGACGGGAGAATTGCGCAAGATCCACTCGCGGGTGTTGTGAATGTTGCGACCGGTGGAGAGGTCCATCACCGTGTCAGCCCCCCACCTGATTGCCCACACCATCTTTTCAACTTCCTCTTCGACGGAAGATGTTACAGCAGAGTTACCGATGTTGGCGTTGACCTTGACGAGGAAGTTGCGGCCGATAATCATCGGTTCAAGTTCAGGGTGGTTTATGTTTGCCGGCAGGACGGCGCGCCCGCGTGCGATCTCGGAGCGGACGAATTCAGGCGTGATATGCTCAGGGATTGCGGCTCCGAAGCTTTCGCCGTCTTCCAAGGCTTTCGCAGCGCATTGTGGGGCGGCTTGGCGACCAAGGTTTTCGCGGTGGGCCACATAGATCATTTCATTTGTGATGATACCAGCGCGGGCAAACTCCAGCTGCGTGATGGGCTGTGCACCTTTTACACGTAGAGGGGGCTGTTTGTTTGGGAAATCACGCGCCAGTGCTTTGTCGGAGACGTTGCCGTTATCTTCGGGGCGGATTTTGCGGCCGGCGTATTGCTCTATGGCTCGCGCTTTGATCCAGGGGCTGCGAATGGCTGGCAAACCCTTTTCGAGATTGAGCGTGGTGTCTTGTTGTGTGTAGGGGCCTGAGGTGTCGTAGACGTGAAATGTGGCCTCGTCCTTGTCACCAAGCATGATCTCTCGCAAGGGGACTTTGAGTTCTGGGTGGCCATCTGGCGTCATATAGACTTTGCGCGAACCAGTAAGCGGCCCTGTGGTGACTTCAGGGGTTTTAAATTGTGAGGGTGTGTTGAGCTTGTTCATTTTCCGGTCTTTAAAAATTGCAAGAAATTTGGGTCAGTGATTTTTATCCAGAGGGCGTTGGCTTCAGCGATGGTGCTGGCGTTTTCATCAATGAGAACAGCTTGGGAGAAATACTTGCGATCGTCAGTTTTGATGGGCCAAGCGGCAACGGTGAGCATCTCAGCGGGCTTTGGTCGTCGATTAATTTTGGCTGATAGTCGTCCCAGGATAATGAGGCTGTCTTGAAGCGGTATCCTTGTGGCCCACGCGCTGGGGCAATCCAAGGCTGCCCACAGGAATTCTTGTTTGATTTTTCCGTCGCTGCCCGCCAAGTCCTGGCTGGGAACCCAGATGTCTGCGTTTACCGGACTGTCTGGAATGGCACCTGCAAAAATTCGCAAGCCATCACCTTTTTTGCGGTCTGGGCCGCAGACGAAGCAACCTGGCAAGGGGTGGTTTTCTGCGGCTTCAAGATAGGATTTGCGTGCGGCTCTCAGTTGAGCGTGCGTGGGTATCAGTGGCGTTGTTATTTCAATGTCTGTTGATGTTGCCTGGGCGATTTCCATTTCACCATACATCAGGCGCACGTTTTTTCCTGGTTCGATGTGTTCAACTGTCAAAGGCGTATCCAGTGGTGGAGGTGCCTTTAGGATGACATCTGCTGCTCCTTCGATGAATTGTGCGAGCAGGCCGCTGGTATAGCCGCCGTTTGCCGAGGATACGGGGCCACAAAAGCGCGCAGGAATCGAGATCGTCGTGGTTTGTGTTGTCATGTATTGCTCCCGTCCCTTCGCCGGCATGACCCGGATCAGGTTCAAAGGGTGCTCGCGTGGTTCTGGCTTTGTGAACGGGTGCCAAATAACGCGATCTCAGCCGTTTTCCAACGGCGCCCCTGGGGTGATTACTGATAGTGCTGCACGTTGGCGGCAGATGCAAGTGGTAGATGGTGTCATTGAATTTCTAGGTGTTTGCGGTCAATTGCGGACTTCTATCTGACAGTTCGGTTTGGTTCCGGGAATGGGCCGTAAAACCGGCGTAATTGGGCTGTGAGGCTTCGGGCCGAGATGGCTGAAAAAAGATGAGGTTTGCCCATGATGCCGATGCTGAAGCTTGCTCGCAATATCATCCTTGTTTTTATTGCTGGTTTTCTGGTGCTTTTTTTCTTCCGGCTTGGCTACGGCTATTGGGTAACGCCTAACGGTGAGCCTGTGGGTACATATTCTGGTGGCGGCTTTTTAAGCCAGGGGTGGAAGGATTTTGCGGGTAGCGTGAAAAACTACGCCTCCAAGCGGCGGCGCGTGAAGGGTGGTATCAGCTCCATGGCCACTGCGCCGGGTGTGGGGGATCAAAAATATGAGAAAGTGGCAAGTGTCGCGCTGAAGACGCGTAGCTTCGAAGATGATGAAGTGCGTGTTCGTTCCCTGATAAGCAAAGAGAATGCGCTTATTCAATTTGAACAGCGGGAAGGCCTGAAAGGGCATCGCTTGTTGCGGCTTGCCATTGGTGTTGACCCTGACCGGTTTGACCCGTTTGTTTCGGCGATACAGACCTATGGAGAGCTTTCGGCGCTGACCATAAACAAGTCGGACAAGACCAATGAGTATCGCGAACTGAAGGCCAAACGGGTTTCCCTGGAGAAAACGCGCTCTGCGTTAAGCGATCTGAAAAGCCGTGAGGGGAAAATCAGCGATATGATTGCGCTGGAAAAGCAGATTCTTGACCTTGAAAGACAAATCCAGGCGCTGGGGGTCAATCTTGGTGATTTTGATTCTGAAAATGAGTTCGTGACAGTCAAAATGTTGATGCGTGAAGTGGGTGAACGTGCGTTACGGAGTGTTTCTTTGCTGCGACGCTCATTTAAGGCTTTCACGTGGGCGGTGGAATACTATGCCTATATTTTGTTTTCGCTGGCGTGTGCGATGATTGTCGGGTTCATCATTGTACACTTGGGGAGACTTGGAGTGCGGTTAGCAGCTTCGCTTGAAGCTGGAACAAAACCATAGCCTAAAGGCTGGGTTGTGTCTCAGCTCAGCTTTCTGCCCCCGGGATGCTCATTTGTGTGGGTTTTTCGGGGGCTTTTTTGGGCTCAAAGGATTTTTAGATTGAAAAGCATCTTTTGCTGTTGATCCGGGATGGTCGGGAGGTGATGAAAGCGTTTACGGTTATGCCAAGTAGCCCTGGTAAGCGAGGATTAAGCCGAGAAGACCGAATAGTGCTGCTGGGAGAATATGGTATTGGTACCAGCTCTTAACGGCCTTTTCGCCCATTTCTTTAACTAGCGTCGGCATGGCGATCCGGATTATGCCACCGACGATTGAAAGCCACCCCAGAACCGTTATGATTACGCGCCAGTCGCTGGTCCAAATATTGTGTGTGTTGACGATCGCAAGACCTGTGACAAGTGTGAGTAATCCGGCGATTAGTAAGGAGATGGGGCTATTCATGCCTTCCTCTATGGCTTTTTTGAAATGGTCGCGATTAAATAGTATCGCGGCGGCCATGATGATCATGACCGGGCCCATGAGTTTGGCGAGGAAAATTGACGTTTGCATTTTTATGCTCCTTGTTTCATCTGAAACGTGAATTCAATTTTGCCGTCGTCGTTTGCAATGAAAACGGAACTTAGTATCGAGTTCCTCGGATTTCATTTGTTACCGTTTGTCTTCGCCCTTTATATATGGGGCTTATCGGTCTGGAATGAAGGAAGAATCGAACTGATGGCTGTCGTTTTGGGAAGGATGAGAGTGCCTGAAAGACGGAAAAAGGGACCTGTAAATTTTCCGGTGAATTATCAGAAGGGCTTATGGGTATAGCTAAGTAATCGGATTAGAACTTATTGATTTGAGTGGTAAAAAGAGTGTCAGTTTGAATTGGAGAGCCTTCAATGACGAAGAAGATTTTAACTACAACGGCTGGTGCACCTGTACCGGATAACCAGAATTCCGTGACGGCCGGCGCCCGCGGGCCCGTTCTATTGCAGGACTATCAGCTTTTAGAGAAACTTGCGCATCAAAACCGGGAGCGCATTCCAGAGCGGGTTGTTCACGCCAAGGGATGGGGAGCTTATGGGACCTTGAAGATCACCGGTGATATTTCGAAATACACGTGCGCAAAATGTCTTCAGCCCGGCGCTGAGACGGAAATGCTTGCGCGTTTTTCGACTGTTGCGGGTGAGCAAGGTGCCGCAGATGCGGAACGCGACGTTCGCGGTTTTGCCCTGAAGTTTTATACGGAAGAGGGCAACTGGGATCTTGTTGGCAACAATACGCCTGTTTTCTTTGTGCGTGATGCCTACAAGTTTGCAGATTTTATTCATACCCAGAAACGTCACCCGAAGACGAACATGCGTTCGCCCACGGCTATGTGGGACTTCTGGTCGTTGTCACCGGAGAGCCTGCATCAGGTCACGATTTTGATGTCGGATCGTGGTTTGCCCGTTTCTCCGATGCACATGAACGGTTATGGCTCTCATACCTATTCGTTATGGAATGAGAAGGGTGAGCGCTACTGGGTGAAGTTCCACTTCAAGACCGAGCAGGGACACAAGTTCCTTACCAATGCGGAATCGGAGGCTGTTGTTGGAAAGACCCGCGAGAGTTATCAAGAAGCATTGTTTGGAGGAATTGAGAAAGGGAACTTCCCCCGCTGGAAAGTCCAGGTTCAGATTATGCCGGAAATGGAGGCTGAGAAGACTTCGTTCAATCCGTTTGATCTGACGAAGGTGTGGCCGCATGCAGATTACCCATGCATTGATATCGGCACAATGGAACTCAATCGTAATCCGGAAAATTATTTCGCTGAGATTGAGCAGGCGGCGTTTTCACCTTCCAACGTTGTGCCGGGTATTTCCTGGTCCCCTGACAAGATGCTACAGGCGCGCATTTTCAGCTATGCAGATGCTCACCGCTATCGTCTGGGAACGCATTACGAAGCCTTGCCGGTCAATGCACCAAAGTGTCCCGTTCATCACTATCACAAGGATGGACAGATGAATTTCTATGGTGGTATCGCCACTGGAAATTCTGATGCCTATTACGAGCCAAATACGATGGGTGGGCCTGAAGAACTACCTTCAGCCAAGGAACCACCGTTGCGTATCTCAGGTGATGCCGATCGTTATAACCATCGCGATGGCAACGATGATTTCTCACAAGTTACGGCTTTGTTTGAGCTGTTTGACGAGGGGCAGCGACAGCGCCTGTTTGATAACATCGCAGCGGCGATGGGTGGCGTTCCGCCGGTGATCAAGGAACGGCAATGCAAGCTGTTTGATCAGGTGCATCCGGCATATGGTGCAGGGGTTCGCAAGGCGTTTGAGGCTGCTGGAGAAGGGTATGATCCAAGTGCCCTTGCAGATGCCGCTGAGTAAGTCTTGACGACTAGAAAATGTGAAACAATTTGGGCCCGGTTTCAACTCAATTGAAACCGGGCCCATTGTTTAGGCGGCACGCGCTAGAGCCGCGTTTTCGACCCAGGATTTAATTTTTTCCATGTTGGGCGGTTTGCCGTCGCGCAGGATGCGGTTGCCTTCCTTGCTTGTGGCAAAGCGCAGGATGGCTGCCGAGAGCAAAGCAGCATCGGCTTCGGCGATGTCTTCTGCTGTTTTGTAGCCTGCACCCACCAACAATTGCGACTGAGTGCCGCGTAATCCTGGGACGGTCATGACGAGGTGAGCAAAATGCTGCCAATCGGAGACCGTTGCGGCTGAGATATGGCGGTTTCCTATTTTCTCTGCAAGAATTTCAGGGTCTGCTTGTAGTAGATCGTCAACGGTGAGGATGCCGAAGGGTTCCAAGCGTTTTGCGGTTTTGGGACCTATTGCCGGGGCGGCCTCAACTGGCTCATCGCCTTTCAGGTAAATGCGCGTGTTGGATTTATCTGCAAGGTTGGCTTGTGGCTGGTTTTTGAGGGTTGGCAAGGGTTGCGAGATGGTCGGTGGCGTTGGTTTGGTGTTTAACGATGACACAACTGGAGAGATTGCGGTTGTGGCCTGAGGTGTTCTTGGTTCCTCGGTCGTTTTCTTGGTCAAGGTCGAAAGTGCGTCAGGCTTTTTCTTCTTGCGCGTTTTTGAAATGCGGCGCCGACGCTCGGTGGCTTGTTTTGCGCGCCTGGGAGCGAGAACTTCTTTATCATGAAGGTCACGGATGGTGCGGTCATCTTGGGATAAGTTGTCTTCGACACGGCCAGTTGCCATGAGCTCGTCGTATATGGCTTGAACGGCGGCACGCTCGTTGGCGTCGTCGATTTTCCTCAAGACCCATTTTACTGGAATTTTGAGTGTCGCGATAACTGTATCAGTGGTGAGGTTTACTTCTGGTGGTTCTACGTCTGCTTCCTCAATGGCACGATCCAAGATGCGCGCAAAACCTGTGGAGGCATAGACGAGTAGGTCGCTTATAAGGTTGCGGGCAACTTCATCAAGGCCAGCGGGCGGGTCGGAAGCGCCAACATTGATGTCGTAGTGGGCGATCAGTCGCTCGTAGTGTTCGTGAGACGTATCGGCGCCTTGGCAAACAAAGTCTTCGATCCAGTTTGGACCTTTGGGAAGAGTAAGCTCGAGGTTTGGTGTGCGATTGCCCCCACGTTTATAGAGTTCATTGTAAGAACGATTGATGCTCCATTCAGCGGCCCGGTGAATGGCGTTTTCGGCTTCTGACTGGGCTGTGTGAAATGGCTGGATGGGGTCGGTGTAATAGTGAGAGAGTACGCCAGCACACCAGACAGCTTCGCTCCAGTTTTGATCCTTTAAGGCGATGACAAAGTGGTTGTACCATGATCGGGCTTTTTCAGGAGCCCCGCCCCAGTATTGATCGCCGGGATGTAGGACGTGGTTGCGAAAATCCTTGAATTCCTTATCGGGAGCCTTGGAACCTTGCATGAAAAGTTCAGCGTGTTTTAGAAACACGCGTTGCCAATCCTCGGCGCGGGTCACTTGCATTTTATTGAGTGCATCGAGCGCGAGTTTGTGGTGCGTTCCGTTCGCGTGGGTTGCGTAGATGACACGAAAGAGAAGATTCATGGTGCTCTCCGATGGGCCCCTGGATTGTTCGGGTTCTGACTATCTGTTTGGAGTGATAGGCGAGTCGCCTGATTGGGCAAATAGTGAGCAGTTACGAATCTGTAGAGAACATAAGGGTTTGAGTGGAATTCTCTAGCGCCCTTCACGCCACCAGGCGAGGGATAGAAGCATGAGGAGTGCGGCCAAGGCGGCAAGACCTGTGAACAGAGGTGTCAGGCGGACACCGCGGGTCAGATAGGCATCGCGATCCTTCAAGGCGAGCCAACCGGACCCGGCCATGACACGGGCATGTTTCAACATTGAAATACGCGGGATGGAGGTATCGCTTGTGGCGATGGCACGGTTCAGGCCAGTTGAAGATGTCCAGAAGGCTCCTCCGCCTGTGCTCTCAATCAGGGGTTTTAATCGCTGTGTTGTTGCTGTCACTTCGCTGACTTCGATCGGGTCTTCGTTGCCAGCGTGTGCAATGGCGGTGAGGGTGCCGACGGTTGATTCAGTTTGGGCACGGTAAAGACCGGGCTGTTTCACATCAATGGTCGCGCGCCAGATGCCTTCACCTTTTTCTGACAGGTCAATGGTTTGTTTCTCTCCGCCGGGGCCTGATAGGGTGACCTGGTTGATTTCTCCAGCCATGGAACGGCGTTCGATTGTCACTTTCAGGCCGGTGGAAGATGCTGACAAGCGCTCCTCTTCAAGATCCGGTTCTTTCATGAGCCAGTGAGCCAGGCGACGAAGTAGATCTGTGTGAGGGCCACCGCCCTCGAACCCGCGCGCCCACAGCCAAGCGTGATCGGAGGTCAGGAGGGCCGCGCGACCCTTGCCTTTTCGCTCCAATATCAGAAGTGGCTTGTCTTCGATGCCTTTCATCAAGACGCTGCCACGAACGCCGCGAACTTCCACTTGGCGCAGCCAGCGGCCCCAACTGGGTTTCTGGTCTGATTGCGTGTTGAGGCCGGGAAGATCACGGGTCACGGGATGTTTGTAACCATCTTTTGTGAGGTCAGGAGTAAAGGGTTTTTCAATGACTCTTCCGGTGGGCTCTGCTGGCAAAACCGGCAACAAAGGTGTTTTATAGATGCTCATCTTGCCTGCGTAGTCGTCGCCAGCGGCAATGAGGATTGCGCCGCCGTGTTCGGAAACGTAACGAGAGATGTTGTCGTAGTAGATGGGACGCAGGATGCCACGGTGTTGGTAACGGTCGAATATTATGAGATCGAAATCCTTTATCTTGATGGAGAACAGTTCTCGTGTGGGAAAGGCGATCAATGAGAGTTCGTTGATGGGTGTCCCGTCTTGTTTTTCCGGTGGACGAAGGATTGTGAAGTGAACGAGGTCTACTGCGGGATCTGATTTCAGCAAATTACGCCATGTTCGCTCACCAGCGTGAGGTTCGCCGGATACGAGCAGAACGCGCAGGTTTTCTCGCACACCCTGGGTGGAAACAACGGCGCGGTTGTTGGCGAGGGTCAGTTCGCCTTCAACGGCTTCCAGTTCAAGTTCCAGGCTATTGGTGCCAGAATGCGGGATAGGTATATCGATGTTTTCCGTGCGACCGACAATGGTGGTTCGGATTTCGTCATGAGCTCCTTCGCGACGAATGATTAACTTGACCGGTTGCCCGTCGTGCTTGGATTTTCCCGATTGTTTGATTCTGACCTGAATCTGCCGGGTTTGTCCGACGATGCCATAGCGAGGGGCCTTCAAGATTTCGATATGGCGGTCGAATTCGTTGGGTTTACCTGTGATCAAGGCGTGAACGGGGGCATCAAAACCAAGTGCTTCTTTTGTTGATGGCACGTCGTGGACTTGACCATCGGTAATCATCAAGACACCTGCGATGCGGTCGGGGGGAATATTACTGAGGGCGGAATTGAGCCGTTCAAACAGTTTTGTTCCGCCGCCCTTTTTACCTGATCCCGCTTGAGCCGACACCCATCTGACTTCTAGATTTGGGATTTTACCAAGGCGCGCTTCCAGAGCTTTTTTAATCTTTTCCGTCTGCTCGGGACGGTTTGTCAGTGTCTGGCTGAGACTTTTATCGATGACGACGACGGCGATATTTGACAGGGCGTTGCGCTCTTCTTGCTTGAGGAGCGGGTTTAACAGGGCGCCGAACATGGCAAGCACGGCAAGTGCTCTTAAAGCTGCGCCACGTGTGCCACGTGCGAACATGATAACAAGCAACACGACAGCGACGGCGGCTGCCGCCCATAAGATGGGTGGGGGGAGGAGCGGGGCGAATTCAATTGACCAGTTCATGGTGTTTCCTTACTGGCCGAGGCGTTGCAACAACGAGGGGATGTGAACCTGATCAGCTTTATAATTTCCGGTAAGGGCATACATCACAATGTTGATGCCCGTGCGGAAAGCCATTTCGCGCTGTCTGCCACTTGAAGAGACTGTTGGATAAATCGGTCGTCCACGCTCGTCCATGGCCCAGGCAGATGCAAAATCGTTTGAGGTGATCATGATGGATGTGACGCCGTCTGTTGAGGTTGTTTTGCGTTCGCCACCTGTGGATTGGGTGTTTGGCGCTCCCGCTTCTACCCAGAGCTGGCCACCGGCCCAGCGTCCTGGAAAGTCGCGCAAGAGATAGAATGATTTTGTTAGAACATGACCGGGCGGGACAGGTTCAAGACGAGGGATGTCGAGCTTTCCCAAAAGACGCTGTAGAGGGGTTTTTTGGTTGCCCGCAGTTGGTATGCCCGTTGGGCGGCCCTGACCGTAGTCCTTGGTGTCGAAAATGATAAGGCCGCCTTGTTTCATGTAGGCATCGACTTTAGCGAGCACATGCTCGGGCAGTTGTCTCGCGGTGGGAAGAAGCGGCCAATACAGAATTGGGTAGAAGGCAATTTCGTCGGTGAAGATGTCGACACCGATGGCCTTGCCCGGCGATATGGATGTACGGCGGGAGAGAACGCGACCGAGACCGTTCAACCCTAGACGGCTGGTGGTGTCGGTCTGTTGATCGCCGGTGAGGACGTAGCCAAGTGTGACGCGGTTGGTGGCCTGCTGGGCATGGGGTGCCAGGGCAGGGGGGCTGTCACTTCTGGTTTGGGCGAAAGCTGTTGAGCTTGAAACAACAAGAGCGCCAGATGTGAGTAAGAGGAGAGACGGGGCAAGTAAAACGGCGAACCAAATGGAAGTTGGAGCTGTGTTTGTGCGTGGTCTAAATAACCTTGAACCCAGACCTTGCAAGAATAGAATTGCAAGCATGTCGAGGAAAATAAGAGCCAGAGCTATGGCGAGGAAGTTGGGCTTTAGTAGTTTCTCGGTTTGCTCACCATAGCCGCTTACGGTTGCGTCTGAGGGAAGTTCTGGCAGTGGTTTCAGGGCAGTTTTTTCAGTAGCGATATTGAGAGCACGCGGAGTGCCAGTGCTGCCGTAATAGCCTGGAGGATGGTCAGGGCTGACCGTTGTCTTTGAAAAATCCGCCGCCGGGATTGCTTGAGCATTGGGTGGAGGAGAAACCAAATCACCAAAGCCGTTCAAGGTTTGAATTGGCAGCAGAGCACTTTCCGAGCCTTTTGCTTTTCGGTTTGCAGCGGTGCTGTCTTGAGAGCCGTGGCTCTGTTTATTCTCGTTTCTGGTTGTTTCTTCTGTTTCGATGCCACCTAGTTTGCTGTGTGCGATAACGCGCTTGAGCATGTCCACGAATAGGCCGGATATTGGCAGATTCGACCAATCAGAGTTGGCTGTGACATGAAACAGGATGATTTCGCCGTCACCGCGTTTTGAAGATGTGACCAGAGGTGTTCCGTCTTCAAGACGTGCCCAGATATTCGTGTTGGCGGAAATCTGCGCGGGATCGGCAAGGACCTGTCGCGATACAGTGATTTCAGGTGAGGTGGTGAGCCCGGCAAAGGGGCTGTCGTCTTCAAAGGGACTCATTTTCTGCGGTGTTGACCACGAAAGCGCGCCGCCAAGGGTACGTCCTCCAATGCGCAGTGGAACTGGCAGAAGCTTGTCGGTTGCTTTTTCCATGCGCGGTCCGGCGAAGCGAATGAGAATGCCGCCCTTTTCAACCCAGTTTGCAACCTTTTTGAGAGTTTCTCCCGTCAGCGTTCCGATATCGGCCATGATCATGACGCTGGCGTTTTGTTTGAGCGCGTCTTCGATGGCTGCAAGCAGGTTTGCGTTGCCCGGATTTATGAGTTGGGCATAAGGAGAAAGTGCTCTTTCCAGGTAGTATAGTGGAGCCAGAAGTGGCTGCGAGGTTTCAGCTCCCTGGCTGGAAATAAGAGCGACACGGCGCCATTTTGAACGCGCATCAAGCAAGCTGATGGCGCCTGCTGAGCGCATGCCGTCGATGGCGAGGCGTGACACTTGGTTGCGCAATTCCAAGGGGATGTCGAAGGTCACGGAGGTTTCGGTTTGTTGTGCCTTGAATTGAAAATTTGCCTGGCCCAGGTTCTCACCACGGGCTGATAAAGCTGTCACACTTCCTGAACGGCCTGGGCCTTGGGCGCGCTTGATGAGGGCTTTTAATTTTCCCTCGGTGGTAATCTGGGAGGCAAGAGCGAGCGGTTCTTTGCTCTTTTCATCTGTGATGACCTCAAAGGAGGCCCCCTTTGTGATCAAGGCAAGTTGTTTTATGGCAGCTGCTGTTTTTTGCTTATGATCTATGCCGTCGGTCAGCCACACAACACTGACACCGTCAGATAGTTGTGCGCCATTTGTTGTTGTCTGGGATGATTTGTCCAAGGTTGTCTTCAACGCTGTTGTGGCCGCGCCAAGGTCTGGAGCGAAAGGGTGAGGTTGGAGACCGCGGGTTGTTGTGCGTGCTTCGCTTGGGCTTTGAATGAGCGCACGTATTGATTTTTCCGGGGAAGCTGTGGGGATGATGATGACGGGACGCGAGCGGTTTTGGGCGGTGGCGATTAGTCGTTCGACCTTTTCCATGCGCCTTTCCCAGTTGGCTGCGGAAGGCCAACCGTTGTCAACGATGATTGCCAGAGGTCCGGAGCCTTTCAGTGCCTCGGTTTGTGTCGGGTTTAGAACCGGTTCTGCTAGGGCAAGGATGATGAGGGTTGCTGCGAGGAGACGTATCAACAGGAGCCACCACGGTGTTTTGGCTGGTGTCTTCTCGCGGTTTTTTACATCTTTAAGGATGCGAGTGGGCGGAAACTCGATTTGTTTTGGGCGTGGCGGAACGGTTCGCAGTAACCAATAAATCAGTGGTAGTGAGGCAAGGGCCAATAAGAGCCAGGGGCTCATGAATGTTAAAATCCCAAAGGTCATGTGCTCTCCTTGCCGGATTGGTGGCGCATGTTTTGGGGTGAGCGACTTGAGCTTGGATTGCTGCTGGAATTTGTTGGTCGGACAAGATGTGTTTGGGTGAAGTTAAGGCCGTTTCTCATATGCATTATGAGGTTTAAAAGGGGCTCGGTTGCTGGCCGGTCCGTGTGATGAATGAGAAGCGACCAACCGAGGCGGTGGGCTATCTCTCTTAAGCCTTCACGGTGGTCGTGAAGTTTTTTCAGGTAGTCTTCGCGCACGGTTTCGGCGCGTTCCGTGATCCAGGTGTCGTTTCCCTCTGGGGCGATAAATTCAATGCGACCATCATAGGGCAAGGATTCTTCAGCCGGATCCAGAATCTGCACGAGATGACCGGTGACTCCTTCGCAAGCCAGTGTGTTCAGGCGTCGGGAGATGTCTTCGAGTGGGTCGAGGAAGTCGGAAAACAAGACCGCCCCGGAGAATCTTGGAAGACTTATATTTGGTGGAAGTCCGGATGACAATAACGCGTCTTTTTCGTTTAACACCAATTCCTGAGCCAAGCGGGAGGTTGTCTGCCGGCTTGCTGTTGGACGTGTGAGACCGAGCAACCCGACGCGCTCGCCACCACGCACAAGAAGTTCTGCGAGCGCTAAAGTTAGGACCATGGCGCGTTCACGTTTTGGTGTTTTCGACAGGTGGCTTTGGAAAAGCATGGACTTTGACAGGTCGGACCAGAGCCAGATGGTATGGGCGGCTTCCCACTCACGTTCACGTATATAAACGCCGTTGGTGCTTGCTGTGCGTCGCCAATCGATCAAGGTGGCCGAGTCTGTTTGCTCATAAGGGCGGAACTGCCAGAAGGTTTCTCCTGGGCCTGCGCGTCTGCGGCCGTGAATTCCATGGGCGATTGTTGCGGCGATGTGGGTCGCTTCGATCATGAGATCGGGGAGCTGTGTGGCAAGTTCCAATGCTTGCTGCTCGCGAGCGATGGCGCTTGCAGCATTGGTTTTGTTCGGGCTCACCTTAATGCCAGGTTGCGCCATCTTTTACTCCAGGGATTGCGCGAGTTCGGCAATGATCGATGTGAGTTCCTGGCCTTCCGCGCGGGCCTGGAATGTCAAGGCCATACGGTGCTTGAGGACCGGCTCGGCGAGCAAGATGACGTCATCTACGGATGGCGCCAAGCGTCCGTCGATCAGGGCTTTGGCTCGAACCGCCATCATGAATGCCTGGCTGGCGCGCGGACCGGGGCCCCAAGCAATATATTTCTCGGTGTTGTTGTTTGCGCCTGTTGCCGGGCGAGCGGAGCGCACCAAGTTCAAGATTGCTTCGACGACCTTATCGGGAACCGGGATTTGGCGCACCAGCTTTTGGATGTCCATAATTTCTTTTGCGGAAAGAACTGTTTGGACTTCGTTTTGGGAGGTGCCTGTGGTGGCATAAAGCATACGGCGCTCGGCAGAGATGTCAGGGTAGTCGACATCAATCTGCAGGAGGAAACGGTCAAGTTGTGCTTCGGGAAGTGGATAAGTTCCTTCTTGCTCTAAGGGGTTTTGGGTTGCGAGCACGTGGAAGGGTTGAGGAATATCGTGGCGTTCACCTGCAACGGTGACGTGGTGCTCTTGCATGGCCTGCAACAGAGCCGACTGGGTTTTTGGTGAGGCGCGGTTGATTTCGTCCGCCATGAGTAGCTGCGTAAAGACGGGGCCCTTGATAAAACGGAAAGAGCGTTGCTGGCCTGGGGCTTCATCGAGGACCTCGGAGCCGATAATGTCGGATGGCATCAGGTCTGGTGTGAATTGAACGCGTTTGGCATCAAGACCGAGGACTTTGCCCAGCGTGTCGACCAACAGTGTTTTAGCAAGCCCTGGTACGCCGATTAACAGAGCATGCCCGCCTGAGAGAATTGTGATGAGCGTTCGCTCGATGACAATATCCTGGCCGAAGATCACGCCGGCGGCGGACTCGTGCGCTTTTTGGATTTTTTCTGCCGCTGATTCCAGCTTTGGCACGATATTAACGTCGGTCTGTGTGATGCTTGTCATGATTTCGGATGTCATCTGTGTTGTCGTTAAGCGCAGGGATTTATTGTATTCTTTTTCGAAGAAGTCTTGTTATGGCGGACAAATTGTCTTTTGCGAGACGCCTGAAGAGTTTATCGCGTGTCACGATTGCTGTGTCCGCTCACAGGGTCAAGTGAATGTTGCGTAAGGAAGAATATACCCCTGTGCTGAGTAAGGTTGAAATTGTTGCACAAAATAAAGAGTTTGGTGGGCTAATTCTTCTGGTTGAGGAACTTTAGTACGATGAGTGAAGCGGTTAATCAAAGCCGTATCAATGGATTGGGGGACCTGATAGCGGCCGCCCAAAACCGTGGAGAGCTTCCGGTTTCCACGTGGGATCCTCCCTATTGCGGCGATATCGGAATGTCTATTCGTGCTGATGGCCAGTGGATGTTTCAAGGAAGCCCGATAGGTCGCGCCAGGCTCGTGAAGCTTTTTTCACGTATTTTGCGGCGGGATGAGGATGGTAAATACTATCTGGTTACACCTGTAGAGAAAGTTGATGTGGCTGTTGAAGATGCTCCGTTTATGGCTGTGGAGTTGGACGTTACAGGATCGGATCGTGAACAGGTTTTAACCTTTCGAACGAATGTCGACGATGTTGTGGTGGTGGATCGGGCGCATCCGCTCATGTTCAGGGTTGAGGCGGCAACTGGAGGGTTGAAGCCCTACATACGGGTGAGAGGGCGGTTGGAGGCCTTGGTGACGCGCGCGCTCTACTATGACCTTGTGGATCTGGCGGTGCCGGGTTCCAGTGTGGATGGTTTTCGTTCAGCTTTTGAACCAAGTTTGGGTGTGGTGCCGAGTGAGAAGGCTCTTGGGATATGGAGCAAAGGCACTTGGTTTAAGCTCACAGATAATGTGGAAGAGGGTTGATTAATTTTAAGACCGGGTCGTTACGGCGCTAGAGAGACGTTTTTCGGCTAAATCTTGTTTTTGAAAAAAAGACCCGGCGCGAAGGCCGGGTCAATGCGCAGGCGCGCTAGATGCGTGAAGGGAGTAAAGCGTTTTTTGGCAGGGCTTATCGACCAGCTGAAAAACCGTGAGGATTTATCACCTGTCCTGATTGAGCGAGGTCTTGTAGCAGTGGGTCTGATACGAACTGAGCTGCCTGGGCTGCACCAGCTGAAGCAATGAAAGTTGTCATGAGAGCTGTGAGGAAGAAGGTTTTCATGGTTATTTCCCGTTTTTTAAATTTTAGATTTTGATGGACCTAGTTGGTGTGTTGAAAGGGGTGTGTCCCGGACCTTGATGCGGGGGGCTAGGGGCAGCCCGGGACACGAGGGAAGCGAGGTATTGGAAACTTCCCTTTTGGGTTCCTATCGGCCTGCGTCGTAACCGAGCGGGTTAACAACCTGGCCTGTTGAAGCTAGGTCGAGAAGAAGAGAGTCGGTTACGAAGTGAGAGGCCTGGGCTGAACTCGAAGCTGCAATCAGTGTAGCCAGTACAGATGTGAGGATGATCGTTTTCATTTTTTCTGTCTCCTTAAGAATTGAGAATTTTCAAACTTTTTTTTGTTTTTGGGCGCCTCGTTTTTGCGTTCGTTGGCGTCCGATGATTGAAGGTTAGTGCGGCGGATCTCGGAAGTGAAATCGCAATGTGCTGGTGCTTGATCAAGCAATTGGCACCGGTCCGTGAGGTGGGAATTATTTCACTGGAGGTGCTTGTCTGGCGTTCTGGCTAGGCGAAGAAAAAGCCATTGAAACAAATTGTTATGCTGGTTTTTTTGTTTCGGTTCCGTTTCTTGTTTGGCCGCTGGATTTCTTGTTTTGAAGTGCTGTGAACGGGTGTGTTTGAGCGTTTTCGTGATTGGTGCGAGAGCAAACGTATGGTGGTTTTCTCGTTTGCGTGAGCGCGCGTGAGAATGAAAATGACCCGGTGTGTTTTACAATCTTGCTTTTGTGAGTTTGATCCGTTTTTCGTGATCAAAAGGGGTGAAAATTTTTTTCTGGTTCAAAATCGTTCGCTACTTAATTCGTCGTTAACCTGGGGATGTCACGATTCGCCTGATGTCATGAGTTGTCGTTTGCGTTGGTATAAAGGCGTTTTGAGATGTTTGAGTTGCGTTCCGGCTGTTTGCCGGCTGGCAGGTTGCTTCGGCGTGCCCCTGCTGTGATGATGAGATTGGGCCTTTGTGCATCCTTTTTGATGCTAGGCGCGTGTGCCTCGCGTCAGGCTCAATACCGTGTCAGCCCGCAACAATACGCGGTGGCATCTCAAAATGTCCGTGTGGCCGGATATCAACGGGCAGCGTTTCCCACTGAAATTGAGGATGATGGCATTGAGGCTCAAACCGAGCCTATGGCACGTCGTCGTGTCGAGCCGGATGATCCCAGTGAGCCGTTCAGCCCCAATTATGGGCGACAGCAAGACGCGGTAGCATCCAATTATTCAGATGAAGACGCCGATACGGCAGATGTGGGCTCTGACGCGTTTGACCCGTTTTTGGATGGGCCGCAATGGAAGCGGGAGCGTGAGATTGAGCGTGTGGAGGAACCGAGCGATGTGGTGGGGTCTTCTTCTGTTGAGCCTGTTGTACCTGTTCGTTCCACCCAGGTTGCTTCTAGTGCGCGAGGGTTGCGACCAGGATTTAGAGAGAAGCGATATTTACGCATGAGGGCCTATCATCGCTCTACCTCGAATTTTTGAACGTCTCTGACGCACCAATAAAAACTTTTTTGCTTATGCAATGGCCTGTGTTGTCATGTAAGTCGATATCTCGTCGTGAATGGTTCGCGGGAGATGGTTGCATGGGTTTTATTGGATGAAGGAAATTTCTATTTTTCTCTGGCAGGAGGTGCGCGATAAAGCGCTGACCCGTGACCAGCTCGACGAGATATTCTTTGAGGCGAGCGCGACACGTTCGTTTCAGGACTTGTCTTCTCGCCGTGCTTTTCGTGAACGTTGGCTTGGCCGTTATCTGGAAAACTTTTCTGAGAATTTCTATGTTGCGCAGGTTGGCTGCGAGGAGGACAAATCTCTCGAGGTGGCGGGTTATCTGGCGGGATGTCTTGTGGATCCGCGGGACACCGATTTATTTTCCGACATGAGTTGTTTTTCAGATTTTTCTGAACACCTTGAGGAATATCCAGCGCATCTTCATATCAACCTTGCCCCAGCTTACCGGGGAGCGGGATTGGGCGCTCGACTTATGAAGGTGTTTTTGCGTGACGTGAAAAAGTCCGGGCTTTGCGGTGCGCACGTTGTGACAGGTGCTGCTTCGCGCAATGTTTCATTTTATCTTGGTTGTGGATTTCAGAAAATTGCCTCGAGCCAAGATGAAGATAATGGAAACGTGTTTCTGGGGATTAAAGTGTGAGAAAAAAAGGGGCCTGGAAAAGAAAAAGGGATCGTAAAATTACGATCCCTTTTTTATTGTGGAGTACGCCCTGCCGTGCATTTTAACAAGGAACGGACCTAGTTCGAAGCAACGATCATGGGTGGTGTTTCTGTTGCCTTTGAAGCAGCAAGTGGATCTTCGGTGCGACGTGATTTTCCTTCGAAGAAGGCGCCTTGTTCGATGGCCAGGGCCTTATGATAGACGTCGCCTTCGACATGACTGTTGGCTTGTAGCATGACGCGCTTGCCACGGATTGATCCTTGGACACGTCCGCGTACAACGACTTCATCTGCGGAAACGCCGCCTGTGATTTTGGCGCTTTCACCTATTATGATGTGAGTTCCGGTGATGTCGCCCTGAATCTCACCTTCAATCTGGACCTGGCCTTTGGAGGTCAGGTTGCCATTAATAATGAGATCCTGTCCGATTACTGATGGAGCATTGCGATCAGTGGCGCGCGGTGAGGTGGATATTGTCATAGAGCTAATAACCGAATGTGTTGGAGCTGCGGGAATTGTCTAACCTGCGGATCAAGACGAAAGCAGTATCGGAGGCCAATCTCATATATTTCTTGTCCTATGAAAACATATGTATGCGGACCGAAATGACCTTGCCAATTCATGCCTAATAAACAAAGTGAGTAAATTGGCTTGTTCACAAAATACGTTTTTCGTGTTTGAGCCATAGGCCTATGAAGGACACGCCTAGCACCTTTTTTTGAAGCGGTCACCATAATCGTAGGCCTATAGGGCTTGGTTTCACAGTGGTATGGTAAAGAGGCGCCACGATGTGGGTTAATTGGAGATTTTTCAACAATGATCCGTGGATAACATGGTGCTATGATTGGGCGTTTTTTACGGCTTCAAGAACGGCATCCACATGTCCTTTGACCTTCACCTTTCGCCAGACCTGCAAGACTTTACCTTTTTGATTTATAAGAAATGTTGAGCGCTCTACTCCCATGTATTTTCTACCGTACATGGATTTTTCGACCCATACATCGTATTGGCTCAAGACCTTTTTTTCCTCGTCAGACAATAATTCAATGCCAAGATCGTGCTTATCGTAAAACTTCTTGTGGCTTTTTACGCTATCTGGGGAAATACCGATTATAACTGCTCCTGCCTTCTTGAAGGCATTCACTTTGTCGGTAAATTCCAGCGCCTGTTTTGTGCAGCCGGAGGTATCGTCTTTGGGGTAGAAATATAAGACAACCATTTTCCCGCGCATCTTTGAAAGACGGACTTTTTTGTCTGTTGAATTCCTAAGTTCGAAATCTGGGGCGGTATCGCCGACATCTACCATATGCAAGTGCCTTTCTTTGGTCGTTTTCTTGTCCACCTGATCGATTTAAGGGTGCTCAGGTCAAGGGCTGTTTGGACGTTTATAGTCAAGAATCTACTGTCAATGGCAGTGCACTGCCATTTTCACCAGTTATCTCGTGGTCCTTTTTTGAAACCTGGCTGATGTAGGGGGAGTTCTTTACGCGGTGGTTGGCGATTCGAGTACGTCCGTGTGAGGCCTTTGGGTGGGGAGAGAAAGACGTTTGCCGAATGTGGTGAGCGTGATCTTGTTCTTCGAGATTTTGGGGTGTGGTGTTTGTTCCACAGCGAGAGCTTTGGAATTGAACAATAACTATGTTTAAGGGACGTTTGGTTTGGTGACACAACGGCGCCAGCATACTCAAGGTGGGCCACGACGTCGAACTGTGAATCGTTCTGCTCGGCCGGTGGGGCGTGGGTCTGACGATTTTGGTTATTCTCAGGAGAGTTCTTTCGCAAAACGTTGTGGGCTTTATGCCGGCACGTTTTGTATGCGGTTTGTCGTACCGGTTCTTCTGTTAATTGTGCTGGCTGTTGGTCTGGGTTATTTCCGTTTGATACAGGGGCCGGCGTCTCTCAAGTTTTTAGTGGAACCGATTGAGAGGGGCATTGCAACGGAGCTTGTTGGATTAGATCCCAAAATCGATGATGTTGTTGTGACTTTGACCTCTGGCGGGGGGCTGGAATTCCAGCTGAAAAATCTGCGGTTGTATGAGGATGATGGTGAGCTTGTGGCTTCGGCTCCGTCGGCTGCGATGCATCTTAGTGTTTCGGCTTTGTGGTCGATGCGTGTTGTACCTTCCAAGGTTGTCTTTATTGCACCGCGGGTTTTTATGACCTACTCGGGCCGAGAGGGGCTGAAGCTGCGTATTGCTCAGGCGGATACACCACTGCTGACATCTGAAGGTTTGAAACGGGCACCGGTTCGCGCTGTTAATCCCAACCTAAACGGGCATGTTTTCACTGAGAAACAAGCTACTGTCGACGTGCCACAGGAAGTACAAAGCATTGATGTTGCACGGATGTTGGCGGAAGCCACGGAGCGTGCCCGCACTGGAGGGGGCGCTTCTTTCT
>JAJRZC010000253.1 GCA_024275435.1 Alphaproteobacteria bacterium | reverse complement strand
TATGGAAGCACGCCTTCCAGCGATCCGGTCATGGCGATCTTAATAGCCATATAAAAAACGCCAATGATAATGCCAATCAGCAGCATGTCGTAAAACATGCTGCCTGAGGAGAACATCGCTAGGAAGTTGAAAATATCATAGAGGTAATAACCGCCCCCCGTGGTGTAAACCTCATATTCCGCCATGATTATTGCCCTCCGAGCATTGCAGCAAAGCGCGAAGACGAATAAGCCGCCAGCTCGTTTTTGGCCAAGGCTAGGCGCTCTAACGTGCGCATAGCCGCTGAATAGCGATCTGCGGCGAGTTGGCGCAATGTGCCAAAGCTATCTTGGGTTTGCTGGATATTTTCTTGAAACTCGCGGGTAATGTCGCCGAATGTAGAAACCCGCCCCGCCGAGGCTTGCATTTCCTGCAATGCCTGATCGACATAGATCATCGCCAGATCAACGGCGACCACTTCCGCCATCGCGCGGATCTCGCTTTCCACGAATATATGCTGGTATGACATGCCGGTAATCAGCATATCCAAGATAGGCACCGAGGTCATGCCCAGAAGCGCCACCGCTTCATCAGATAAAGTGCTATCGCCATCACGAATGGCATCGCGCATTCCTATGATGGCATCGCGGGTGCGAACAATCAGGGCTTGATTGGCTGGTATTGTCACATCGGTAAGTATCGGATTGAGGCATTCATTGGTTTCATCACAATGAAGGATTTTTGTAGTGCCGCCTTCCACCAAGACCTGAACCATTTCCATGCTCGCCGCGCGGGGCGCGATAGGGCGGTGTTGTGGCCCTTCGCTATCATCCGCTGCCGCCGTGGTAATAATGGTGCCCGTCAGGGTCATAAAAAACTCGGCCAAGTTCCGATCTGAAATAAGGAACGAATTTTTCTTAATCGCTTTCCAAGCATAATTTACATCTACCGGAACCTGATCTGCGAGTTCGGCATTGGCCTGATTGAGCGTAGAGTTTTGCTGGCCACCGCTAGAGCACCCGTGCTTGGACGCCACACGGTCAGCGAAATACCCCTGATAAGAACCGATAGTGGCGCAGATGTGCTGGCTGGCCCCGTCAATTTTAGGCCACAACGCGCCCGCAAGAAGCTGGCCCGCCTCGCAGGAATTGATATTCATGGAATTAACTTGCTGCACAAGGTCGCGCAGTTTGGCCACGGTTTCCTGAACCGCTGGTGACATGCTTTCCAGCGCCAGCTCAAAAGCAAAGCCAGCGGCGTTTTGCATAATGGCTTCCATGAGGGCAATCAGCTCTTCTTTGGAAATAAAGCTAAACGCCCCGCCAAACAGATCAATGCCGCCACAGCCCGCGCGCACGGAAGGGAGCTGAATATTCACAAGGTTGGTGTTTCTGGTGCGGGTGCGCACCGAGATCGAGCCAAGCGTAGCAAAGCCCGCCCGCTGGCCCATATAGGTCATGGGGGCAGAGACATTGATACCACCGCCAGAGTTTTCCCAAAAGTTGGTGAGGTCACTTGCCACATCGGCAAAAGCCGGATTTGGCATCAGGCTTGAACTGGTCATCAAGACCAAAACGGCTCGTTTTAGGATGCTCATGATCTAGTACCTTTCTCCAACGGGGATTTGTGTGATGACAAAGACCCGCTCAAGGATCTCGTCGGCCGTAATCAGTCCAGAACCAATGACGGCGATTTCGTGTGTTTGGGGGTCGGCCAACACAAGGGTTGGCGCTGGATACTCGTCTAAGCCGAGATCCGCCAAGCGGCCTTCATCGACATAGGCGTCAGGGTAGCTTGAATTGCCATACCCGTCTTTTGAGACAGCCAGAATGGTGACACCGTAGCGGCTTTCCATATCGGTCAGGATTTGGCCTTGAACGCGACAAATACCACAGCGCTCGTCACCATTAAAAATGAACATCAAACCCGCTTCATTCACAACGTTCTTGAACGTCTCTTCGCGGGCCACGCGCATTTGGTCCTGATAAACCCCGATACCCGCCGAGGCGAGCGGGCTATCCACATTGGCATTGAGGCTAGGCGTTTCAAAAAGGATGCGTTGCCACTGGTCGGTAAAAGCCCCGGCGCGGTCTCCGATTTGCTTGTTGATTTCCATATAGGCCAGCACATTCTCTCGCGTTGGCTCAAGAATGGCGCGGTGCTTGGTTTCGTCAATGAGGGCGCGGTAGGCCATCATTTGCTCGGTATAGGTCATTTCTCGCGGGGCTGGCTCTGGCGCAGGGGCCGGAGCGGGCGGCGGCGGTGTTTCCGCTACTGGCTCTTCTTCCGGCTCAACAGGTGGGCGGCAGTAAAACGACCAGCCGCTTGTATTAGTGTCGCTGCACATATCAAGCCGAAACGGTTGCGCTTCGCTAAAGGCCGCACCGGAAAGCGCGCCGTAGATAATGGATGTCAAAAGCAGTTTGCGCATAAGCCTACCCCGCTTCCACTTGGTTAATCAGGCTGGCCACCGAGCGCATATACCAGCGCGGATTCCTATATCCATCCACGCGCCCCACCACTCTGTTTTCCGATGATGAATAAACCAGCGTCACGGGAAAGCTCACAATGTCGCGCGTGAGCGGATTTGACTGGCTTGGCACCATATCGGGAAACGGCGGGATGGGTTTGGAGTCATAGCTGGCGACCAAAACCGGAAAACCGCCTTGATCGGACAGCAGCTTTAGGAGCGGTGCGGCTTGCTTGCAAAACGAACACCAGCTTGCGCCGACCAGAATAACGCCAGTATTTTCCAGCGCCAAAGCAGGCATGGGAAGAAGCGTTGACGCCCCTCCCAAGATAAAACTACGCCTATTGAAAAGTGTCATTGATTTGCTGCCCATAGCCACCTACCTCCGTTGAAATTCTATCCATCACTAGCTCTTGAACGGGTTCGCTCATGTCATCCATCATGTCGCCAAACACCTCCGAGAGATCCATTGTGCTCACATCCACCGTGGCCAGTTGGTCCATGGTAAGTGCGGGGCATTCATCGGGTTGCCGCCACTGGAATTGCGCCCCTGTTGTCAGATCTACTTGCTCTTGAAACACGCGACCAAACTTGCTGTTATAAACGCAATAATCGCGCGACCAACTTAGGCATATGCCCAAGAACCTCTCGGTACAGCGCTGCCCGAGCTGGTGTGTGGTGCCAGCGTCACGGTAAACCTTCAGGTCTTTGGGCTGTTGTCCGCAATATGAGGATGCCGGATTGGCGCAACAGTTGGCAAACGCATCCATAAAACAGGCCATTTTTTCGCCAGCAAACACTTCAGGTTCGGTATTGCCCGCATCAAAGGCGCCATTTTCGCAATCGGCAACGGATACAGGCAAGTTCGGGTCGGTTCCTGCCAGCGGATCACAGAGATTGCCCTCCGAGAGATCATCCAAAAAATTCAGCCAAGACGCAGCTTCGGGATAGTCTTCAGAAACCTCTTGCTCGATCCCTTCACAATTTCCGCCCACACAGACGTTGATCGCTTCACAGCTTGAGCTAAAACCGGAATCGCTTTCGCAATTATATGTGCGCTCGGTATATTCGCATGTTCCATCGGGCGCATATGCCAAACAGGTTGCAGCACCCGTTGGCGTACAGAAAGGCGCATCATCATAGGGCTGGCAGGTATCTTCATAGAGATTGTTGGTGCAGTCATATTGCCGCTCTTGCGCCCACCACGCCCGCGTTACGTCTTGCTGGTTAAAGTTTCTGGTGGCAAAGCCCTCGGTGATCACCGTTTGCTGCAAAGCGCAATTTGCATCGCTTTCAATGCCGCCGCAATTATCATCAATGGTTTCGGTGAAGTTTTCAAACACCCGCGCATCAAGAACGGCCGGATTTGCCACGGCAGGCCCATTCCAGCAGTGGTAAACTCGTTTGTTTTTATCACAAAGCCCCGCCACCGAGCTTATGCAGGTCTCGCTTACCAGCTCACACTGCCCATCTATTAGCGGATTAGGCCCGCTGACTGTCACAGGTTCAAGCGTGGTGCATTCGTTAGCCGGCGCGGCCCGCGTGCAGCTTTCGGTTCTTTCCATGCGCACACAGACGTTTGGTACTTGAACGCCCGCAACCGTGACGGTTTGCGTTTCCAAGCAACGCAGGTTTTCGGCAATGCACACATCGGCAGCGCTGGCACCACCAGCGCTTACGATCAGACCAAACAAGGCTCCTAAAACAAACCGTTTCAACATTGATCTCCTAGATTGGCGCTTATGGCCGAGCAGCATTGCCCTCCCATTTTGAAAGTGGCGTCCATGCTGGTCTCGCTGTTATTGCCGGTGATAACGTCTATGCGCACCTGGTTGGTGGCCGTACCTGTGGACACAATTACGGGCAGTGTGTTGAGGTCGCTTGATGGACCAAGCGCGGGAACGGTAAGGCTTGCCAGAATGTCAGCGTTAGGCTGAGAAATAACCGTGGCGGTGCCACAGTCCTCAATCCAAGTGCTGCCCGCGTAGACCGCGCGTTTGGAACATTTTTTCCCGCAATCCCGATCACCAAGCACCAGATCGCCCAAAGCGGCGGTCCCGTAGGTCCAGACATTCACCCCGTCCACGCGGATTTGGGCCACGCCTTGAAACGTTAAATCCGAGAGGTTCAAGAAGGACAGGTTTACATAATCCGTGCTTTGCACAAATATCGTGTGGGTTTTAAGGCTGCACTGGCCATTATTGACCGCGCCAAAGCTGATATCTGCGATTTCGTCACCAACGGTCCAGACAGGCGCGGGCGTAAAGCTCACTGCATTTTTAATACAGCTCGCGCCGGAGCTTCCGGTGCAAGCCCAAGTGATAGCCCGCTCGCATTGTTTGCGATAGGTTGGTTCTTCAACGTCGCAGGACCACGTATCATCCCGATCAACCGAGATATTTCTGACCTCCTGACAGGTCTCCAAACGGCGCGAAAGAATAGCCTGACAGATCCGAATGCCGTTATAGCTTCCACCGTCAAAAATGGCCTCGCAAGTGCCACCATCGGCGGTAAACAAACCACCCACCACCGCATCTGATTGCTCAATCGCGGAATCCGCCAGATCAAGCGTGTTGGGATCAATGACAATATCAGGGCGATTGAGGGCGCTATCAACCGTTGCCGAATAGGCCCGCCCGTCCGAACCCGTTCCGGTTTGAATGGCAAATTCCGCATCATCAAATTGTGGCTCGGTCAGCGTGCTTTCAGGCGGTGTGGCTGTTTCAAAAGGAACAACCGTGTCCTCCATAATCCCTTGGGTAAGAATATCCGTCACCGCACCCAGCATATCCATCGCACCTTGCGCACGATCTCTTTCACCTTCAGCCAAAATAGGGTTCCCCAGAAATAGCGAAGCAATAAGTGCGAGGGTAAAGCCTTTCTTCATGGGCGGGCCTCGATAGTCGCCAGCGCCGCCTTGGCCACTTCCATTGCATCGCCCTGCCCCATCACAATCATCTGAAGGGCATCGCGCAGCGGGATATTGCCGCCAACGCGATCATGCACGGGAATGGGATCTGCCTCACAGCCAACGGTTTCGCAAACGTCGATCTGGTCACGGGTGACAATGAGCTGAGGCACCGCTTCAATTTGAAAACGTGTAAATATCGTCGGGTCTATGCCAAAGCCCACAAGATCCGCATCATCGCCAAAGGCCGCTTGTAGCGCCACTTGGGTATCAAACACCGAATTATTGACAAAGCCCCGAAATATCACCGGAATATCCAGCGAAATCGCTTCATTCATCATGGCGCGGAGCACATTTGGCGGCATGGAAAAGCTTGCAAGCAAAAACACTTGCTTGTTGCCATAGCGCGGCTCAATGCCCTCGGATTGTGGCAAGCCCTCACTATCTGCCCCCAGCAACGCCCGCACACGCGGGTTTGCCAAGGCGCGATCTCGGAAACCGTCAATATCATAGCTTCGGCCAAAATTATCAGCCTCTTGAATGCTCAAGCGCTCTTGCCATGCCGCGCCGAGGCGGCGCGCATCATCAAGGATTTTGGCAATGGAAGGCTCAATAAAGCCTTGCGCCCCCGGTGCTATTTCCACCAGCGGCAAAGGCTCTTCTAGGTTGGTTTCCGATTGGCTATCTTGTGCAAATGCTGAGAAGCCAAGGGCCACCAAACAGGTCATTGTTATACAGGTGGTCGTGATTAAAGTGCGCAACAATTTCTTTTCCTCCACATAAGCCATCCAAAGCTTTCGCCTTTGAATGGAAATTCCCGAAATGAATCTATGAACTGCGTGCTGGCCCCGATGGGCGCACAGGCATACCGCCCCCGCACCGCAGGACGCGGGCGGGTGATTTGTTGGCGGTATTGGCTTTTGGGGATAATCGGAGCAATCGCTGGCTGGCAGCGGGTTGGCACCGAGGCGGTATCGCGCGCCAGCAAAAGCCGATGCATCCGCGCGGTCAGGCGGGTGGCAACCGATTGGCTGGCCATCACGCCGCCGTAGTGGTTGTTTACCTGTCCAGCGATGGGATACACCGCACCCTGACAGCCGTTGCACCAGAACAGAATATCCATCCCAAGATTACCGCTCGATGCGGTCACGCATTCAGCGGCACAGGCCGCTTGCGCAATCGGGTTGGCGAACAGGATGGATTCTGGGTTGAGCAGATTATTCAGCTCGACATTGTTCCAAAGAGGATCAATCTCGCTGATATAGGCCACATCAAATACCGTTGTTTCCAGGCACAGCCCATCAACAATGGTGCCGAGCCAGCTAATCAGCGGGTAGTAATAATAGTGGGCTTGCCAGGAAGAGCCTGTATCGCCGCCGTTTGCGGCCGTAACCGAGCTGGTGCCCAAGGAGAACAGGCCAAAATCCATATCCAAGCCCATATTCACAAAGCACCCTGCCTCATTGGCCACATCAACCAAGCGGGCGGGTTCCCATAGCCCGATGGAAAGGCCAATGCGGGGCAGTATTCCTTGCCAGCACAGGCACAGCGGAAAGCTTTGGTTTGCGGTGTCTGGGCGGTTGGTGAACAGGCTTAAACCGCCAACGGAAATCGGAAAGATGCAATCCCAGCAGATTTCCGTAATCGGGTTGAGGAATTTCGCGTTGCATTTTGCTTGGGCTTCTTGGCCCGTGCTTATCAGCATGGAGAGCGCGAGCAGAACGCCTCCGAAAGTGCGTTTCATTGTGCTTCCTCCCCAAATCCATGTTGGATTGCCCAACCTTGCACTGGCACTTCGCGCACCAGCATCACCCGTTGGCCACGCACAACCTCGCTTGGCAGCTTGCGGATTTGAAACTTGGCCACCATCTGCCCGTCTTGATCAAAGTAAAACCGCCGCCCATGCGCGCGCATTAGCTCCAATGGTGCGCCATTGGTCAAAACGATGAGCGTATCCAGTTCGGTGCCTTCCGAGAGCGCAAACGCCACCTGATCGGGATTATCCCCATCGAGAAACACGATGCGCTGGTTAAAGAGCGAATAATCCAGCGGATTGATCACTGTGCCAGCGCGGGCAAAGACCCGCCCTTGGTGGTCCGCGAGATCGCGGTTGAGCGTAATACTTAGATCAACCTCGAACTCTGCATATTCTTCAGCGTCTACCAGCCCCGTAACCGGACGAGGCCGATTGACGTAAGCGCGCGTGGTCGCCTTCATTTCTTCTTCCATTTCGGCCAGCGCACCGGAGCTTTCCATTTCATTCAGGCGCGCCTTAATGGTTTCCAGAATGGATGGCTCGATGATTTCCTAAACTGGCCCATGGGTGCCGAAGTCTTTACCGATAGCCGTTGAACCTGTCGCAACGATCAAAAGGGCGCACAGCCCCGTTTTTAATGAAACCATGCTCTTATCTCCTTCCAATGGGGAAACGGAATGGGAAATCCCACCGCCTCGATTGTCTCAAAGCGAATTGGCCCAATGACCGCGTAGCGGCTATCCAGCGAGTCTTCGGAATCCGCAAATGCCATGAATTGATCGCGCTCCAAAACCATGCTTGAGGTTGGCTCAACCCCCCGCGCCACAAGGCTGGCCTGCAAGGTACGGCAACGCTGGTTGACACAAACACGGTTGCCCGTGGTGATAACTTCGTCCCCTGGCACACCCGCCACGCGCTTAATAAAATCAAACTCCCGAAACCGCTCGTCCACAGCATCAGGCGATTTGAAGGCAATATAGCTGCCCTCCAAAACGATCTTGGGCCAGCGCAGCATAAAGTAAGCATTGTCAGGCAGTGAGCTGGTGCCGTTCAGAACCACCGTGCCAAAGGCCAAGCCATACAAGGTGAGCATGAATACCGGCACAAACAGCGCGATTAAGACGCGGTTGCGCCCGCGCTTGGCCCGTGTTTCCGGGTTGCCCCAAATTATGCGATGAAGGCGGCTCGTTTCGCTCATTGCTCGGCATCCCAACGGGTAATGACGCGCGCCGCAAACTGGTCTGAAATATCAATGCCACCCGCAAGGATGTGGTTGGCATTGATAATGGCCCTGCCCGTGGTCTGATAAATGCTTTCAGCCTCTTCCATAACCAGACGATCAAATTCTTTAATGGCGTCTTTCATTTGATCTTCATCGAGATTTATGCCGCGCTCGTTGACAAAAATCCGCACAACGGCTTTGGCATCGACAATCAGCGCGCCGTTTTCCGGTTGCGCGCCGCCGTAATAGGTCATTGTTGCATATTGCAACGCCACCACCGCCAGCGCGCCCGCCACCAATCCCACAATCCATAAAATGATTTTCACGATACGTCTCCTTTTGCTACCATGTCTTTAAGTGCTTCCACCGTGCTCATACCTGCCGCTTTGCGGCGGTTGAGGTTTTCCACGGTTGAGCCTTTGGAGGAAAATACCGCCAGCGAAAATGGATCGAGCAGCAAGCGGCCAAAGGCCCAGCCGTCAGCGCCCTTAATGGCCATTTCCGAGAATTGCCCCGGCACGGAGGTCAGGCTTTTTAAGCGGGTGCCAAAACCCATCGGAATTGACAGCCGCTTGTTGGCTTCCAGCCGATCAATCGTTTCCGGCTTTTGCGCAAGAAACACTGTCCAGTCCGAGTTTTGCAGGCAGACTTCGGCGGCAGGGTTGGCGTAATAATCGTCAATGCTCTGGGTGCCAGTGATTAACGCGCCTGTATATTTCCGCGCGCGGCGCACCACGCCTTCAATGAATTTCGCCGTGCCTTCGCCTTTGAGCATGTCCCAAGCTTCGTCAATCAGGATGGCCACAGGCACCGAGCGATCAGTTTTATACATCAGCTCTGTGCCCAGAAACATCACGATTTGCAGCACAACTTGCTCTAGTTCCGGTTGGGCTTTGAGGTTGGAAAGCTCAACAACCGTGAACGGCGTATCGACATTGACCGTGGCTGGCCCAACAAAATATTTACCGTGTTTTCCACCAGGTATGTAATCCGCTATTTTGCTACATACATCGACATAACGTTTATCCCCTTTATCCCCTTCGGTAAGCTTTAAGAGGATATTATAAACATCCACAATCTCGCCATCAGACTGCTTTTCTTCCCAGACCTTCTTGATTGCGGTTGCGATAGCGCCTTCTTCAACCGAACCCACTCGGCCTTCGCGCTGCTCACCAAGCACGGCCATAGAACTAATCACTCGTGTAATCAGCTCAATCGCTTCACTCGCATATTCGGTGGTCTTCATTTTCTCCGCTTGCAGCATGGAAAACGGATTGAGGCCAAGAATATTCCCACTTTCAAAAACAATATGACGCCCGCCGACAATCTCGCAGGTGGTTTTGAAGGAAAACCCATCGTCAATAATCAGCGCGCGCCCGCCATTATAGTAAATCGAGGTAATCAGCTCTTGCATAAACACCGATTTACCCGCGCCGGATTTACCAACAACCGCCACATTATAGTTGCCTTCCGAGATATAGTTTGACCATGTAAAGGCTTGGCCTTGCCGCCCGAGCAGCAACATGCCCGGGCCATTGCTGTTTCCAGTCCACTCGCCATGGAGCGGCGCAAGGGCGCTCACGGCTTTGGCCTTCAGGAGCCGCATACGTTGCAGCTTGCCCATTTCTTTCATGGCTTTTTCCGTGCAGCCAAGCGGTAGCGCGTTTATTAGCATCGGCAGTTGCAAATACTTCTCTTTGCGCAGCGCAAATCCCACACGGCGATAAATTTTGGTAATCTCGGACCCTGCCATACGAGCTTCTTCGCGGTCCCCTTCGGTATAGGCCATGACGGTCATTGTGCATTGAAACAGGCGTTCGCCTTGTTCCAGCTCGTTATTGAGGCCTTGTATTTCGGCTTCTTTTTTTCCAAACTCTGGGATGAATTTATTAAAGCCCGTCTTCTTGCCATGCTCCATTTTGGCAATCCGCTTCACCATATCGCCCGAGGCTTTCTGGGCGGGGATTGCCACGCATGTCAGGCTGGTCAGCACCGGACCGTGCGGGCGGTCCGAGATTTTGTCAGGGTCGCCCATCAACATCACCCCGAGCATGTCATTCCACTCTTCTGGAAAACGCGCGACACTTGCCGCCACCATCGAGACCTTGGGATCACCGCCAAACTCGATATGGTTGGGCTTAACTATGATCGTTGTGCCAGGGATTTGCGCGTTGAGCGGGATCTCGGTGGTGTAGTTTGACAGCCCGTGATTATCAAAGCTCTCGGAGTGCAAGATTTCTTGCAAAAGCAAGATCAGCTCAGACGGCTTCATGCCTGTATTTTTGCTTTGATTAAAGGCTCCAAGCACCCCGCGACGATATTCCTCCAACTCTCTGATTTTGCTCATGCTGGTTTCGCCTTCAACCCAGCCGCAGACAAAAAGCCGCCTGTTGGTGGGGATGGCCTTAATATCGCTATCACTGCCAAAGCGTTTGGATTGAATATGCGCCAAGCGCCCAACAGCAATGGCTTCGCCCACTTCCCCGCCCATCACTCTTGATCTAGCCCAGCCGCCAAGGTTTTTGGAAATGTCCGGCGAGGTCCAGCTCACCACCTGAAACCCTGCGCTGGTTGGCATGTTGGAAACCAATGCCGAATGCAGGTTTCCGACCGCTTCCTCCGTAGAAACCAGCGGCGGAATTTCTACAATGAACCCTGTAGTTTTCTCATTGTAAAAGAGCTGGTTCTCAGGATTGTAAAGCCGATACGGCAAAAGATCCGCCACAGCCGCTTGGTCGTGAAACAGATCCGTTGGCTCTTCCATACCAGCATCGCCAAAGACGCTTTCCATTATGTCACTAAACAAGCCCATTAGCGCTGCGCCCAATGCGCTTCTTGCACAATAAAGTGGATGTATTGGCTTTCATGCAGCAAGCGGTTGTCGTCCAGGTATGGCGCAATCCAAAGCCGCCCGATCAGCTCCGGCACACGGTAGCGACCTGTTTCGTAGGCAAACCCACCGTCAGGCATTCCCGCATAAACATCATCGGCTTTGCCCACCAGCAGCGGCTCTTGCGAGATTGTGCCAGAAAGCGTGTCTATGGTTTGCTCGGTGATAGGCGTTAAAGCCCCCTGCCCTCGCCCATCGGCTTGCGCGATGGTCGAACACGGCGAGCCAATCTGTGCCGCGCATAGAAAGTCGCTTTCGGTATTTGCGCCGCACGCTGATAGGCCCATGGCCATGCTGAGAATAAGCTTTTTCATTTGAGTGAAATCCCTTCCATAAAGACCAATTCAACATTTGTGCCGCCATTGAGCGTAATCACAGGCTGATATTGCTCTGCGCGGTTGATGTAATATTCCGACAAGGTTTGCGCGGCGGTTTGCACGCCCCCAACGCCAGCGGCCGTAGCGGCCCCTGTGACGATTTCGCCAAGGCTATTAGCCCCGTCCGTATTGCCACCCGTTGCCGAGCTTGCCGCATTGGCAAGGCCACCAAGCACACCGGCAATGGCAGCATTGGCGACCAATCCGCCTTCGCGGCTAATCACGCGCCCACGCACACCGGCTTTGCCAGCGCCAACCATGTATCCCGAAATAGCTTGTTCAACCACGATGCCGTTTCGCTTCACACATGTCAGAGTAAGCAAACGCACCCGAACCCGCTCGGAGCTTAAATCACCAATGGCCGAGCCTTGAACGGTACAGCCTTCGATATTGATTTGAGCACCACGCCCGCCGCCGCGCGCAGCGGTAATGGCGGGGCCAGTAATGCGGAAAAGCACCGGAACCGGGCTTTCGCGATCTGCCACATTGGTTGCCGCGTCAGCGCCCGAAAGCACCACGGCGGAAGCGTAAGAACCAGCCGGAATATAATTGCGAAGCGTGTTGCGCTCCTCCACTGGTGTTTCTTCTATAGCCGTGAGCTGGAAAGTTTGCCCAAAGCTTGGGGCCACGACATTCCCGTTTTCATCAACGATGTTTTGCGCGGCCCCTTGGCGACGGTTTGGATCGGACGGGGTTTGCCCTCTTGGGGTAAACCCTGTCCTCCGCTCGATAAACTCGCTGCCTGTTGCTGAATAATCCGGTGTAAAAGCCCCGTTCCCATTTGGAATTTGCCCTTGGCCATTTACGGGCGCTTGCGCGCTTGGCGCGGTTGGTGCCGCATCAGCCCTTGCCTGAAGCTCTTCTAGCTTTGTCGCCTGTTGTAGCAGCACATCATCATAGTCTTCCCGAAGCTGGGCAATGGTGCGCGCTGATTGTTGGCGTTCTGCAACCATGCCTTCATTGAGGCTTTCAACGGTCTGGCGAAGGCGCTCGATCTCTGCACGGCTTTGCGTAATCCAAGACATTTCCGGCGCGGCGGCGGAAGTCCGGTCTTGAATGAGCGTCATTTCTACGCCTTGGGTTTCGCCTGTAAAGGGTGTGGCGGTTGGATTCTTTGGTCCCAGAACGCCAAACACCAAAATGCCGAGGCCCACGATGGCTACAACGCCAATGCCAAGCGCGATATATTGCTGTTTTTGTCGGTTAATGTTGGCCATAGCCTAATCCCCCTTCACAACAATCAGCCATGTGCGCTGATTTGGGGCGAGCTGGCTTTGCGCAATCCAAATGGCTAAAACACCAGGCATATAAAAATCTTGCTCACGCACGAGGCGTCCATCATCACCCGCCACGGCAATGCGCACTTCGGCTATCCAGCCTTCACCCTTTTTGCTTTTTATTCGCCGTCCATCGCGCCCGCTTGGCACTTCGCGGCCCAGAACGTATTCAGCGGCTACTGAGCGCACAATGTCAGCCATAGAGGCCGCTACATCATCGCTAAACCCGACGCTTGCGCCAAAATCACCACCATCATCTTGAGGCGCGGTTTGGTCTTCCAGCCCGTTGATTGTGATCAGGATGGGCGGAACAGCCTCGTCTTTTGGCAGGAGGGTATAACCAATGGTAATACCACGTTCGGTTACAAAATATCCGGTCTCGTTTCGCGGATTAATGCCGACAAAGCGCATAAACACATCGCCGGTGGCTTCGTCATTGGTCATTTCAAAATCTGTATCACCATGCACAACCCGCCGAATACGATCATTGGTAAAGCTCACACGGGTTATGCCGGTAATCGACACATCAAAGGTGATTTCCCCATCGGGCATAACGGCGTAGGTTTGCCCCGCATTGGCCAGCGAGGCGGAAAGAATTGCGGCCATCGCAATTAGGGCTTTCATGGTTTTAAGAAAATTCATTGCTCAACCTCCAAACGGCTAATGCGAGAAAGGCGCACCGATCCCGCTTCCGTTACAAAATTCAAAAGAATACGGCGTGGCTCTTCACTAATCAGAACCGTGTTCAGATAGGTTTGCAGAGTTCCCGCAACCACGACTGTTTTGGCATCAAGATTGTGCTCAATCTGCTTGGGGAAAAACACTGTGGAAATATCGCGTTCCTGAATGTCTGTAGCCACTTCATCATAGAGCCGAAGTAATTCACTTCGGCTTGCGACTGCCGCCAAACGTTCAATAACAGTGCGCCCATAGCGCAGGTTAGAGGGCGAGGCATTGTAAAGGCCGTAAACGGCGTCCAGCGCGAGGGCTTCCACATAGCGTTTATCAACAGCGCCGCGCGCGACCATGCCATCGCTAACGCTCGTGGGAATGAGGATCACCTGATTGCTTTGGGAATATACCTTGTAAACCAGCGCCACATTGAGAAACCCCAATAATACGACAAGGCCAAATCCGAGATTGCGCGCCGCGCGCGCGTGTCGAAGTTGTTTCTGAACGGCTTGAAAGTTCATTATGCCTCCCACCGCTCGACAGCGGAATCCGGGAGTGCTTTGAATACGCCGAGCTTATATGGGGTATACCAGTAGGAAGCTGCCGCAACGCCTTCCAAGCCGCCCTCCCCCTTGATGCGCCGCCAGATCGACCACGCAACAACACCAATAATTATGCCAATGAAAATTGTTCTACCAAGAAGCCCCATCATAATGGGCAGTCCCAATAGCACCGCTTCGTCAGCGGGCAGCACGAAAAACCTTGGCGGGTCTTGAAGTCTTTGTTCTATTTTTACGAGCATGTCCGCGTCCTCGTTGAATGGGGGGCTTGCGCCCCCCAAAGGGATTAAATGACAGCCGGCACGCCGATGTCGGCTGGCGCTTCCATCACGAGGTCTGCCGACAGCAGGTCGGTGGATGCGGAAACACCGGAAATGCCAGTAAGTGCCGGAACTCCGTAGCCAAGGAACATGGCCACGGCGAAAGCGCCGATAGCAGCGCTCCAGCCGCGCCCGATCGCAATCATCAGCGCGCCCAAGGCGAGTGAGATAATCACAATGATGAAGCCACCCGCGCCACCAAGGAGGGTGTTTAGGTCGGTGCCAATATCGGTAAACCCCGATTCAATGCCCACGCCTGCACCCGCCGCCATGGCGCTTCCGCCGATTACCGTTAGGCCCAGTGTCAGGCCGATCTTGGAGAAGTTTTTCATAATTCTGTCCTTGTGTTGCTTCCTTGCCCGTTTGCAAGTATGCGGCACTATGGTGAATATGCTGCATATAACAACTCGCTAATAATGGTGATTGTTATGCGGCAAATAGCGCGGGTATTGGCCCCAAGCGGAGAATAATCCCAATATTACTTGGGTTTTCTATCGGGATTGGCAGGAAGAGAAATGCTATAATATGCAGCATATAACTTGTGTTGCCGCATATTAGCTGTATTACTTCAAAATGAACAAATGGCTTGAAGCTCTAGACTGCGGCATTTTTAGCTGAAATTTGCACAAGAAGTTGGGAGGGTTCAACAAATATCCGCGCATCGGCGAAGCCATAACAAGGACATAAAAGTGAGACCCACAACCATCCTTTAAAAAAGAAACCCCGCGAAGCGCGAGGCAACACGGGGGGTTCTAGAAAAGCTCTGTAGCAAGATCTTTCTAGCATTCCCCACATCAGTGATCAAGGAAAAACGCATTTGTGCGAGTAATATCCTGCGCCCTGTTGCCAAGCTTCGCAAACCACAGGAATAGGCAATGTTATCCCTAAAGCAAAGTATCAATACCGACCCTCAAGACATTGAAGACCAACCATCATTTCCCATATTACCCGGCTCAATGCAGCGCGGTGTGCTGGAAGGTTTGATCTTGGATGTGAGCAAACACATTGGCATGTCCGACAGTCTGCTAAAGTCTCTCCTCGCCATGATGCGGGAAACCCGCCCCTCGGATTGGACGGACCCACTGAAAGAACCCACCTGTTTTGCGATGCAATGCAATATCGCTTTTGTGCTTGGGAAGGATGCGCGTTCGGTTCGGCGCGATGAGGCCGCGCTGGAAAACCGGTTTAGATTTTTGCGCAAAAATGTGGCGGGGAATGGTAGTCGATGTCGCTTGATATTTGCTGATGGGATCGAGTTTAGCCAAGGCCTTTCCTTCTCGCCTCTTGTTGAGCGGGTGCCCGAGCTTCTGGAAATTCGTGAGAAAATCCGGTTCGAACGTCAACATTCAACGCGTCTAAAACGTAAATGCAGCGCGCTGCGCCGGAACGTCAAAAAGGCGCTTATGGATTTGCAATCTGTGCATCCTGAAAATGTTGAACTGGACAGTCTTGCCACGAGCTATCTTTCTTGGCCAAGAAGGTTTGGCGCTTTCAAATCTCTGGAAGCCCTTGAAGCGCATTATGCCGAGGTTTTGGCTGCTTCCGAGATTGCCGATCAATTGCGGCTTGTGTTGGCAAATATGTCCGGTCAACCGGACGCTAGCGTCCGACCATATATACAAGATACAACTGAAGACCCTTTTGTAATTTGTAATGCGGGCATGTCTGAAAACTCTAATTATAGATCGGAAGCCAGTGCTAATTCGAGAGCTCCCGCCGAACCGGAAGCTTTGGCAGGTAGAGAAAGCAAGCGTGAAACCTCAAGCGGTGATCACCACAGCAAATTCATGGAAAACCTGTCCCCGCAGCGCTTGTTTTGGTTATCTTCCGAGGAAATGCGGTTTTATATCACTCACCATCAGGGCACGAAAGCGGCACCCTCGGCGATGGATTTTGTGCAAGCTTCAATCGATAGACTCGGCGAGTTGGGTATAAACCGCTCGGCCTATCTGGCGGCCCAAGAGCAAATGGGGGATATGGCGACGGCGCTTTGTATTATGATCATTGATAGAAACCGGTTTCATCCGGAAACGCCTATCCGCAATCCAGGTGGGGTGCTGCGGGCAATGACCAGACGCCATGCGGCGGGCATGCTGAATATCGTGGGAAGCCTGATCGGGCTTTCGGAAAGGTTTAAATTGTGAGCAGTCCGCGCGGCGCGCGAACTTATCCCCGCACCTTAAATTTCTTGGGGTCCGGCACTGGAAGCATGTCGAAATGCGTCAAGCCAAGGTCTTGGCCAAAAGAAATTAGTGAGCTGCTATACAGAATATCCTTTGGTTCCAAGTCCGATTTTACAATAACGAATTTATCGCCGTCTTCATCAATAAGATATGGCCGCCACGCAAAGCCCTGTTTGCCGTCGGATTCAACAATTTCGAGCTCAAGCCTATTTCCCGCTGCAATGGCTTTTTTGGCATCTTTTACTAAAATGGCTGGGTATAGCTTCTTTTTCGGCATCTGCGGCGTCCTTGGATATTTGCGACATAAGAGTAATTATCATCTTGATTGGCATTTTGAAAGACATATGACAGAATTGCGCTGAAACCAGCCTGTGCAGCATCGCCAAGCCTCAGTTTCAATCTTCACTGCACCTAAGCTGTTTTCAATCGGTCGGGCGTTGACTTTCCATTGGTCGGAGGTGTAATTTCAATTAGTCGGCTAAAATAGGATGCATAAATGTACGATCGTTTTGTAAAATTCAGGATCAAAGACGCCCTTGCTGACACCCGTGTGGTTCTTATATCCGGGCCGAGGCAGTCTGGCAAAACCACGTTGGCGATAGACATAGCTGCCGATGATATTCCCTTCTTTACTCTGGATGAGGCAACTGTGCTCGCAGCCGCGGATAAAGATCCGGTTGGGTTTCTCCGCGGGATAGAGCGCGCTGTCATCGACGAAATTCAACGTGCTCCAGACCTATTATTAGCCATCAAGACCGAGGTTGATCGGGATAAAAGCCCCGGGCGCTTTCTCCTGACAGGTTCAGCCAATCTGATGACTGTCCCGCGCGTTGCAGATTCACTTGCTGGCAGGATGGAGGTAATCAAGCTCCTCCCGCTTTCTCAATCTGAAATTCTGGGCCGAAGATCCAGATTTCTCGACAACGCCTTTAACGGAAACCAACCAACAGTCGAGTCGGCCATACTTGGCGACGAGCTTATCGAGACAGTGCTGGAAGGTGGATACCCAGAGGCCATTACGCGAAAGAGATGGGCGCGAAAACAAGACTGGTATCACAGCTATGTCGATGCGATCGTCCAGAGAGATATTCGCGATGTGGCGAACATTGAGAACCTGGCGATCATGCCCAGGCTTTTGAATATACTGGCCGAGCATTCAGGCCAGCTCGTCAACTATTCGGGGATCGGAAGTGCGGTGAACCTCAACCACGTCACTACGCAAAAATATCTACGGGTGTTTGAAAGCTTGTTCATCGTGCAAACGCTTCAACCTTGGTTCACCAATAAATTGAAACGACTGACCAAATCGCCAAAGCTTCACTTTCTCGATGCGGGCCTTCTGGCCGCATTGAGAGGTATTTCCCCTGAAACTGTGCGCAAAAACAAAGTGCCATTCGGGGCAATTCTGGAAACATTTGTATTCAGCGAAGTGCAAAAGATTGCCACATGGAGTGAAGAGCGCTGCACGTTTTCACATTTCAGGGACAAAG
>JAJRZC010000016.1 GCA_024275435.1 Alphaproteobacteria bacterium | reverse complement strand
GGCGAGCAATTGAGCCCAAGGGTTGCGAATTTTCGTCCACGCACAGGCAAGGGCAGACAGGGGACCCTGGAGGTGGGAACATTTTCCTCCAATGGAAACGGTCTTTATGACATTCATGGCAATGTGTGGGAGATGGTTGGTGACTGCTGGTCGAGATACTATCAAGTGACAGGTGACAAGAAGCCGAAGGGTTTGGACTGTTCACGACGGATTGTTAAGGGTGGCGGATGGGCGAGTACCGTCAGGCAGACCGGCTTTGCGATGCGTGGTGCTTTGCCGAAAGATATGGCCGTGGATGGTGTGGGTTTTCGTGTGATGCACGAGTAAAGGCAGCGCCATGGCTTTTGGGCTGCGATGGTCTTAATTGTCCGGAGTGGTTTAGCTGGCTTGCTTGAAACCCTGTGCTGTTTCCAGGTCGACAGATACGAGTTGCGAAATTCCTTTTTCCGCCATGGTCACACCAAACAAACGATTCATGCGGGTCATTGTCATGGGGTGATGGGTAATGACGAGGAAACGGGTTTCGGTATCTTCCGACATTTTTTCCATCAAGGTGCAGAACCGATCGACATTGGCATCGTCCAATGGGGCGTCGACTTCATCAAGAACGCAAATTGGCGAAGGGTTTGTCAGAAAGACTGCGAAAATCAAAGAAAGCGCAGTTAGAGTTTGTTCGCCACCAGAAAGCAAAGACAAGGTTGCGGGTTTTTTGCCTGGAGGCCGGGCGATGATTTCTAATCCTCCTTCCAGCGGATCGTCTTGCGATTCAACCATTTCAAGACGGGCTTCACCCCCACTAAACAAAACCTTGAAGAGTTTTTGGAAGTGCTCGTCGACGGTTTTGAATGCTTCGTTCAAGCGTTTGCGGCCTTCACGATTCAGCTTCGCGATACCAGCTCTTAATTTGGCAATAGCCTCTTCGACATCATTGCGTTCGGCTTCCATGCTGTCGCGCTGTTTTACGAGTTCGCTGAGTTCATCGTCGGCTTGAAGATTTACCCCACCCAAACGCTCGCGATCGGCTTTAAGGCGAGCCAGGTCCGTTTCAACCTGCGAAAGGGCCGGCAATTGAGTGTCATCCAACAATTCCGCCAGTGCCAGACAGTGTTCCGGCTCGACGTTTAAGGATTCACGAATACGCCTGCAGTCATTTTCCAGGCGTTCAAGCAAAGCCTCCTTGCGCGCCTGGGTGCGGGCGCGTCGTTCCTTGGCCTCGCTGACGGCTGCGTTGGCCAGGCGCAAAGCTGAGGTTGTGTCTTTCAAGGTGGCCTCAGCTTGGGCAACGGTATCGGCGGCAAGCTGGCGGTCTTTTTCAGCCTTTTGGACTTTATCAAGAAGTTGTTGGCGGCCTTGCTCCATCTGAGAGGGAAGGTCTGAAAGTGTTGAGAGTTCGGTTTTTGTTTCGTTGAGACGCTCTGTTAAAACTTCACTTTGCTGGGTGGCACTCTGGGCGCGTTGTGTCCATCCATTGAGTTCGGTTTTTTGTGCTTCCAGGCGTTCGGCGCGAATCTTCTGTTCATGCTGGAGACCGGCGAGGGCGGCTTGTTTTTTGGCTGCCGTTATGCGCAGGGCCTGTGCAGATTTTTGTGCTTCTTCGAGTTTGTCTTGTAACTCTTTTGCGCTTGGTTCTGTGTCCTTGATGGCTTTGGCAATAGCCTCGGCTTTTTGAATATCTTCGAGCAGGTCTTGCTCGTAGCGCGCCTTGGAAGAACTGATGGAGGCAAGTTCGGCATTTATCTCGCGTGCGGTGCTTTCCATGCGTGAAAGCTCTTCACGATGTTTTGTGATGTCCGCCTGCATCTGCCGCCAGGAAGTCCGCAGCTTCTGTTCTTTGTTGCGCGCATCATTCAGTTTCGACAGACAATTTTGTTCTTCTGACGTTTTTGCGTCCAAGGCTTCCTTAAGTGCAATTTCCTCATGTGCCAGCGCCGTTAGACGATTGCGTTGGGCGAGGCGAAGTGCGGCGGCTGTGGTTCCTTCGCAAGCGGCGGTGAAGCCGTCCCATCGCCATAAGTCTCCTTGTCGGCTAACAAGACGCTGGCCGGGTGCGAGTTGAGATTGCAGGTTGGGGCCTTGTGATTTTTCAATGACGCCAATTTGGGCGAGGCGTCTTTGCAGTTCCGGCGGACCTTGTACGACATCACTAAGTTTTACGATGCCATCGGGGAAACCTGGGTCGGTGCCAGGGGAGCGAATGTGGGTCCAGTGTACGGGAGCATTTTCGGCAATAGGGGCATCAAGATCATCGCCCAAGGCCGCTCCCAGTGCTGTTTCAAAGCCAGGGGTGACGGTGAGTGAATCAACAATGGCGGGATAGTCTTCCCCTTGGGCCGGCGTGAGGAGTTTTGACAGAGTCTCGCGTTCTGTTTTCAGAGCGTTGTATTGGAGGCGAGCCTGTGTCGCGGCTTCTCTTTTTGTTTTCAGGTCGGCTTCAAGTGTTTTTAGATGGGCTTCGGCGGCGGTTGTCTCTTGCTCGATGTCTGCAATGTCTTTCGCAAGTTGTGCGTGAATTGCCTCTGATTTGTCGAGCAAGGCGGTGTTGGGAGCCTGGTTGGTGATCTGTTCGGACTGAAGCGCCAGGTTTGCAATCTGGTTTTTCAGACGGCTTATGGCCTTGTTGGTTTCGGCCAGGGTGGCTTCCTGCGCCGAGCGTCGGGCTGATATGTCGGCGCTTTGTTTGGTGAGATTGGCTAGTAGTGTTTCACTCTGATCGAGGGCTTTTTGCGCTTGCTCAACTTCTTCTTGCGCTGCGTGCATGGCGCTGAGAGCTGTTTCGCTTCTACTGGTGTTGTCAGCGATTTCGGCTTTCAATCGGGTGATTATTTCACCGGCCTCGCGGGAGAAGTTTTCTTCGCGTGCAATGTCGCGTTCGAGTTGTTGTGAGCGCTCCGCCAGTTCTGTTTCCCGTTTGCGGGTTCGTTCGGCTTCTCGTTCGAAATTTTCCAGCTCAACCCTGAGGCGGGCAAATATGGCCGCGCGGGTTGCTTCTTCCTCACGCAGGGGCTGAATCTTTTCGGATATGTCGCTTTCGAGGGAGAGCGCTTGGGCCTCTTGTTTTACGGCAAGTGCCAGGGCGGCCAAGATCTCTTGAAGTTCCTGGTCCTCTTTTTTGAGAAGCTCGTTAGCTTCACTCCAGCTTAAGTGCAGCGCGAGAGCCTGGGTGCGCCGGATTTTTTCGGAGACATCTTTGTAGCGCCGCGCTTGGCGGGCTTGTCGTTTCAGGCTTTCAATTTGTCCGGTAAGACCGCCCATGACATCGTCGAGGCGGGTCAGGTTTCGCTCTGCAGCGTTTAGGCGCAGTTCGGCGTCGTGGCGCCGGGAATGAAGGCCGGTAATGCCCGCTGCATCTTCGAGAATGCGTCGGCGTGCTTGCGGTTTTGCATTGACGATATCGCCAATCTGACCTTGGCGAACAAGAGCAGGTGAGCGTGCTCCGGTTGCGGCATCCTCAAACAGGATCTTGACGTCTTTCGCGCGTGCCTCGCGGCCATTGATGCGGTAGGCAGATCCGGCATCCCGTTCGATGCGACGTGTTATCTCAATGGTGTCGGTATCGTTATATTGTGTTGGTGCCTGACGATTGGTGTTGTCAAGAAACATGGTCACTTCGGCAGAGTTTCGCGGTGGGCGCAGGTTGGTTCCCGAGAATATGACATCGTTCATCGAAGCGGCTCGCATCGACTTATGTGACGATTCACCCATTACCCAGCGAAGTGCTTCGAGCAGATTCGATTTTCCGCAGCCATTAGGGCCAACAACACCTGTCAACCCAGGACCGATGATAAGCTCGGTGGGTTCGGTGAAGGACTTAAAGCCCAATAATCTGAGGCGGCTGATGCGCATCACGTTCCTTTTTGCCACAGAGCATGCTTGGTGCTTTTACCTTGTGAGGGGGGTTAAGCACTTGCAAACTGAAATAGGTCGAACTTTCGAGAAGCAGGATTTTATCCGTTGGTAGCGGCGACCGATGTGGCCGGCGCCATAAGCAGTTTGTCGATGCGCTTGCTCAGTTCGTCATAGGTCAGGACGCTTTTCACGAGTTCGTTTTGGATGAAGAAATTTGGTGTACCGATTACGCCTAACATCCGACCGCGGTCCTTCACCTGTTTCAGATTCTTGATCATGTCCTGATTCTGTAGGCAGGCGTCAAACCTGGCTCGGGATAAACCCACTTGTTGGGCGATTTTGTAGATGGCGTCCAGGCGGACTTCCTGAGAAACCCAGGAGCTTTGCTGGGCCATGAATTTCCCGTAGAGGGAGAATTGTTTGGAAGGATCGGCACATTGCAGGGCGATTGCCGCATTGCCGGAGCTGCGGCCGATGGGGAAGCCACGAATGATGAAACGGACTTTGCCGGTGTCGATGTAGTTGCGTTTGAGTTTGGGAAACACTTCAAGTTGGAATTTACGGCAGTATCGGCAGGTCAGGGAAGCGTATTTAATGATGGTCACGGGAGCATCCTTGCGCCCCAGTGACATTTCCGGAAACGGTCCGGGTTTCATGACCTGCGCCATGGTTGGGTTTTCTATAATAATGCGTTTTTTGACGCTTGTGGTTGGGCCACTGAATGGATTGAAGGCTTGGTCTTTGTCATTGTCGGTCGTTACATTGAAGGCGCTTGCAGATGATTTGGTGGCGCCGGAGAGGTTGGCGTCGGGCAGCAGTTTTTCATTGCTGCATGCGCTTATGAAGAGGGCTAGAGTTATGGGGACCAAGGATTGTCCTGCTCGCTGGAGGCGAGGCTTCACGCTTTTCCATGCAAGAGAGATATGATTGCTGGAAGGAGACGTTTGAGACGCATAACTCTGGCTGAGGAGATTTCTCATTTTTTCTCTTCAAGCATGGGATCGATGATATCTTCAAAGCTTTTGAGTGTTTGTCCACCTTTCAGTCTTTTGCCGTTGATGAAGAAAGTTGGGGTTGAGGAAACACCAAAAACTTTGGAGGCCCGCTCGCGCGTTTTTAAAATCTTTTCGAGCAGTTTTTGGTCCTTCAAACAGGCGTCAAACTTCTCTTGGGTAAATCCAGCCTGTTTCGCGATCTCGAACAACTTTGGAATTGGACTACCTTCGGCAAATGCCCAATCACGTTGTTTTTTGAACAAGACATCGATGAGGGGGACTGACTTGTCGCCGCCTGCACAACGGGCGAGCATGGAGGCTGCTGCCGCGAGATTGTCGAGGGGAAACTCGCGCAGGATGAGGCGCACCTTACCGGTGTCGATGTATTTTTCCTTGAGCTTGGGGAGCACGTTTTCATGGAAACGAGCACAATGACCACACGTCGCTGAGGCATATTCGACGATTGTCACTTTGGCCTCCTTGCTGCCGAGGGTCAGCTCGGGTAGATCACCGGGCTGCATGATCTGTTCGACGGGTATGTCGCCTGTGGGCTTTTGCGAGAGGGCTGGAAGGGAAAACAGCGCAAGTGCCATCATGGCCACTACCAGGGAAGATACGGCCTGGAGGGGTTGTTTTAATATGGCGATGCGATTGTGGCTGGGATTTTTGTTGAACAAGATCTGGGGCTCCTTTCCAGGGGCTCAATGTATTTTATCAGTTGGCCTGACTTCGTCCGTATCAGAAGAGGGTAGGTGCCGGTTCTGAAGGCGGTTTCGCGAGATGACCATGTCGCCCAAGCGGTTAGCATGTGCTGAGCGCTCTATTAAGGCAAAAAGTACCTGAACGGCAACGGAACTGATATGACATTTGTAGCGCACAAATTCGTGAAGCCGGTTTTTTGGGGGATTTCCCCCTTTTATTGAAGGATATTGTGAGCCTCCTTAAGGGGCGTTGGACGTGGTGCTGGTCACTTGGAAGGTTGCCTTAAGGCGCTCCAGCGCCAGGCTCAGGGCTTCATCTGAGGGAGGCTGGCCAGCGTTTTTCAGTCTATTGAGGCGTTTTGTGACGGTCTTTCTTGGGGCTGTGTCGGGTTTTGCTTCAACACTAGACAAGCTAGAATTCTTGTAAGCCTTTGGCAAGGCAGTTGTTTTCTCAAGCCGGGCTGGTTTGTTGATGGTGGATTTAATGGGAGCTTGCAGGATTTTGATGCCTTGAACGGCGTTATAGCCGAAATAGCTGTTAATCCGCTCAATCAGCTGGGCTGTGGTGTATTGAACTTCCAGAGCATGGGCCGGGTCGACCCTAAGCACAAGCGTTGCGCCAGGGCGCCCTTTGTCGGCGTCCTCAATTTGCGTGCTTGATGCTACTTTACGGGGCCATTTTAGCCGCTCGGGCTGGGTGTAACTGCTCAGTTCGGGGCCAGCTATAAAGGCCCAGTCGGTCAGTAGCGTAACCCGTGAAAACCCATACTTTTCAAATGCTTTTTGCGCCAATTTCGGTACAAAGCTGCCAACGGACTTTATATACATCCGACGCGTAAGGCGGGGCGCTGTGATAGGGTGAGTTATCATGCTTTCGCACCATTTGAGTTGATGTGGCGGTGGTATCCAGCCTTGTCTGCTTCGTGTTTCCCGCCTGGATCGTCATGTTGTGGTGTACAGGCGGGGACCACTGGTATTCAGGACGCGCGAACATGCTTAACGTTTGGTAAATGATTCGCGCTTGAGGCAGGGGGACGTTTTGGGGGCTGTTGCTAGAATACAACTGCCATTGAGACCTGCGGGGCCAGATACGGTGGCGGCTCTGCTTGATTGGTACGATGGCGAGAAGCGTGACCTGCCATGGCGGGTCAAGGCAGGAGAGCCTATTGATCCTTACCGAATTTGGATCAGCGAGGTCATGCTTCAGCAAACTACGGTCAAGGCCGTTATCCCCTATTATCTATCTTTCCTGGAGCGATGGCCTGATGTTTTTTGTCTCGCTGAGGCGAAGCTTGATGATGTTTTAACGGCCTGGGCGGGGCTTGGGTACTATTCGCGGGCGCGGAGTCTTCATAAATGCGCCAAGGTGCTGGCCGGTGAACTAGACGGTCGGTTTCCTCAAAGTGAGTCTGAGCTGGTGGCGCTACCGGGCATTGGGCCTTATACGGCTGCTGCAATTGCGGCCATTGCATTTCAAGAGCCAACGACACCAGTGGATGGCAATATTGAGCGTGTGGTGGCGCGGCTTTTTGCTTTGAGCACACCTCTGCCAACGGCCAAGGCTGAATTGAGACGGTTGGCGGCGACTATGACACCGCAAAAAAGACCAGGTGATTTTGCCCAGGCAATGATGGATTTGGGAGCGGGTGTTTGTACGCCAAAGCGGCCGTCGTGCATGGTGTGTCCGCTGCGGGGTGATTGTCATGGCTATGCAAAGGGGATCGCCGATACACTACCCAAGCGCCTGGCGAAGCCGGTGCGGCCGGTTCGTCGCGGCATGGCTTTTCTGGCGTTACGCGAGGATGGTCATGTGCTGTTGCGACGACGGCCTGAGGCTGGGCTTTTGGGCGGCATGTATGAGGTGCCTTCAACGGACTGGGATCAAGAGTGGCCCGTGGAAGATGAAGCGCTGGGGATGGCTCCGGTCAAAGGTGAATGGTGGTTGGTGCCGGGAATGGTGGTGCACACATTTACGCATTTCAAGCTTGAACTTTTGGTGTACCGCACATTGGTTGCGGCGGATGCGGCCGTTACTCTTTGGGCGAATTCTGAACGCTGCCGTTGGGTGAATCGAAACAAAATTTCGCAGTTCGCTCTGCCATCGGTGATGAACAAAGTTATTTCCCACGCTTTAAAGGAGCATTGAAGAACGTCACGTTTTTTGTGATTTACACTTGCGGAATGGGGTGCTGTTGGTTCTTAGGAAGCTCGATGAGCGTTCCTGGTTTGTGATGGTTTAATTTGAATTCCTGGATCATCTCACGTTCTCCTGATTTCCCGAATCCAACTTTCTTGAGCGCCAATGCGGCAGCGCACTTTGCATAGGCTGCGACGCTATTGGGGTTGGTGCTGCTTGGATTTATCCCAAGACGGCGGCGCATGTGGCCGTTGGTGTAAATCACGCCGTAGCGACGCTTGGTCATTGGGGTGAAGAAATCCGTTGTTATGGAGACGTTGAGTTCATCCAGGTTGTCGACGCGGTGAGGGGCATTGTGCCGCCAGCTCAAAGCGTATCCAGGTTCTAGAATGATGTTTTTGGCATCTTGATCCCAGGATGGATCGTAGTGCAGTTCCTCTTCGGTTTCGCGCAGAATGATTTTTTCTAGACTTGTTTCCGGTAGGTGCTGTTTGTTTTCTGGGTCGTAAAGCCAGACGCGTTTTCTTCCGCGGATGTGCCAAAGCGAAACCATTGGGACATCTGCATGATACAGAACACGTGCACCAGGAGAAGAGATCAACATGCTCGACTTGTGGTCAGAAGTTTTCAGTCCGGGATTTTGACGTTCTATGTCTCTGAAGCTGTCTTTTATCAATTCATCGTATTGGGGAGCGACGACATCGAAGCGGCGCAAGCATAACCATAGGCGACCTTGTTTGATGGCCTCTAGGGCGAACTTTCCCGAAACGCCGTTCAGGTCTCCGTTGCGCCAGACTGGTTCGTCGCCCTGTTTGGTCATGTTGGTGAGGACATAAAACTCACGCGGATAGCGCTCAATGAGTTCTGCGAGCTTGTCATCGGTAAACAGGCCCGACTCCAGAAATCTGTGTCGGAAGTGCACAAAGCTGTCACCAAACTTATTTGCTTCGTCGTTGCTAAACGTTACCATTGAGGCATGTGCTTGGTTTTGGTTCATTTTGATACACCATTGTCGGAATTGCTTTCGATTTTCAGGCTTTTGGTTTTATTGGTTTTCTACCTGTTCAGCCTGCTAAGCTTGTTCTAAGCAAAACCCGCACCAGACCGGGGTGTGATTGTTTGGTGTTTGGCGAAGTATTTATCGCGGATTGGTAAATCTAGCGTGGCGCGGTAATCTGGTGTTTTGAAGGATTGAAAAACGCGGACTTTTTCAAGCTTTGGCTTTTTCAAATGTTGGATTGGTGAAGCGGACCGGTTATCAGTTCGTGATTTTCATAGTCATAAATCTAGCTGGAGACACGAGACAATGAGAATATTGTTAGGTTTATGGGTTGTCGCTTCTGTGGGCTGGATTATCGGTGTTGGTTACGCCTGTGTTGGCGCTTGGCCGCATTTGTCATTGGATCTTAGCCCGACGGATGCTGGGACACTTTCGGCCTATGATGCCGCCGTCACGTGGCATGTGCTGAGCTATGGCGCAATCGCACTTGTTGTTCCTGCCATCGTGTTTGTAGTGGGCCGAGTCTTGATGAAAGGGCGTCGTTAGCGCGCGCGCCGCAAGTACCCGATTTCGTCTGGCGACTGGGCGTAGATTTCATCAAGCATATTCATGATCTCGGAAGGGTGCATGGGAAAGCCTGTTGACTTAGCTGTGCTTTCGTCGTGCTTGCGCAAAGGTATGAGAAGTTCCTGACCGGTTTCGTTCAGCATTGCGATTGTCGCGACGGCCTTGCGGCTCATGTTCGGTGGTATTTTGGGAATTACCTGGAATACGATGTCCTGGAGTGTGGTCGACATATAAGTCGCGGTACGGCCGAACATGGAAATAAGCTTGATCAGGAACGTTTCCCTGAACTTGAAGTTTTCATTGTCCATCCACTCGAACATCTTATCCATTGCGATATCCTGCAAGCGCAGATCGGCCGTGGTTCGATAGTCTTGCCATTCCGCTACAATATCGAAATCGGGTTCCAGTTCGAGATCGCCGGGGGCAAATGTTTCGCGCGCTGTTACACCTATACGGTCGGGGAAGTCATAATTCTTCATATGGAGCTTGGTGGGAAAGGTGGGAAGAAGAACAGAGCCCTGGCTTGCTTCTTTGAAGGCGCGATGGACGAGTTCTGAGCAAAACAGATTTCGACCTTGGTCGATCTGCATTGTAAAATCATACCAGATGCGCTGACCATGCTTTGATCGCGATTGTAAAATGCGATCATGAATGATGTGGGCGGCGCGCTGGGCTAGGTTTTCATCTCGGTGGCGGAAGACAATTGCGCGGGCTAAGCCGTGTTCCAGCGCCGTTTGGAGGGGTACAATATGGGCGCCCTCCTCGATCAGGCTTTCAACAGCCCAGTGGCCGCCTTTTGGGTCGATGTAGACCATGGAGACATGGGAAAACTGTGAATCAATATCACCGATGCGCGCAATGGCGGCAGAATTTTGCAGCCGTCCACGGCTTAAAATCACGTCCCCGGATTTGAAGGTTATGTTTTGTCCGTTGTCGTATTGGCTGGCTACGAAGGTATTGTAATTTGTTCCGGTGAAGGCGCGTAGTGATTTTCGGTCGGCATCGAGGCGTTCATGATTGACCCAGATTTCTCCCAGAATATCTCCTATATATCTTGAATCTCGAAGGATATCGCGGGCTGCTTTTTGGACCTCTTGGGGCATTAGGCCTAGGTTGTTCCAACGGGTGATTTTGGCACGTAGTGCTTGGCGCAAGTCAAACACTGCGTTCATGAGGGCGGGGACCGAGCTGTTATGATCGCCTAAATCATAGTGATTGAATTTCATGGTGAGAAAGGCACGGTGGACGCCGCTGAGATTTGCAGACAATTGGTGTGCTGACAGGATCGGTTTTGTGATTTGAGCTTTGAAGACCGCAAGGTCGCTAAGCAGGCTGGCTCGCCGGGTCGTACTTTGCACAAACACTCTCCTGGGTAGGCGGGATTATTTCCAAGCTTTTTCCATAAGAGTACAGTCTTTGCTTGGGTTCAAGTCCTGCTTATGCAGTGTTCCTGTTACGGTCCAGTCTAGCTTATGACTGAACTATTCTGCTGCGACAAGGGAGGGCGGTGTTTTGAGGCCGAGGCGGTCTCGTGCGATATCGCGAAGGTTATCGATGGGTTGGAGTTTGCCTTTGGTTTCGAAGTGCCAGAAAGTCCAGCCATTGCAAGCACTTTTGCCCTGAACCTGTGCCCCCAAGCGGTGGATTGAACCTTGGTTACCTTTATAGGCCAAGGTTCCGTCGGCTTTGACCTCTGCGCGGAATTTTTTTCGTGGGTCAAATAATTTCGTGCCCGGTTCGATAATTCCCATTTCGATAATGGTGCCAAATGGTACGCGTGGTTCTGCGCGCTTGGAGCGCTGAGTTTCAAGGGCGGGGGCGGGCAGAGGCTTCACATCCTTGATGCGTTTGGTGGCAATTTTGGCGTAGGCTTTATCGCGTTCAATACCGATCCAGTTGCGGCCCAGCTCCTTGGCGACCGCGCCGGTGGTGCCTGTTCCGAAAAATGGGTCTAGGACTACATCACCGGGTTTTGTGGTGGCTAGCACGATGCGATGAAGCAAGGATTGCGGCTTTTGAGTCGGGTGAGCCTTTTTTCCTTGTTTGTTTTTTAGACGTTCTGGCCCGGCGCAAATTGGAAACAACCAATCCGATCTCATTTGGAGGTCGTCATTTAGTGCCTTCATGGATTCGTAGTTGAATGTATAGCGGGACTTTTGATCACGAGCGGCCCAGATCAGAGTTTCATGGGCGTTGGTGAAACGACGCCCACGGAAGTTAGGCATTGGGTTTACTTTTCGCCAGATGATGTCGTTGAGAAGCCAGAAGCCCTGGTCCTGAAGAGAGGCTCCAAGCCGGAACACGTTGTGGTAAGAGCCGATGACCCAAATTGCTCCATGGGGTTTGAGAACACGGCGGCACTGAGCAAGCCAAGCACGGCAAAAGCGATCGTAATCCTCAAAACTTGGAAATTTATCCCAATCATCATCAACGCCGTCGACACGGCTGTTGTTTGGGCGAAGAAGTTCCCGGTCAAGCTGGAGGTTGTAGGGAGGGTCGGCGAAAACGAGATCAACGCTGGCGTCTTCTAGTTTTCTTAGTTCTTCAACACAGTCTCCAACAAGGACTGTATTGAGATTCTGGGCGGATTTCTTGAGTTTGGGGCGACGCGAAACCATTCTACAAAACTCTCTTACGCTAACACTGGTGCGCTTTATTGGCGCTTTTGGTACTTACTCGAACTGATAGCCAGCTGGCTTCACCTTATGATTGGTGCTTGGGCTGGTTTTTTACTTTCTGACACCGACCCTATCCTATGGAGGGCACGTTGTGATCTCCCATATTTCAAATTTGTTTTCAGGTGCATATAACGCTTGTTAGTTGGTCTTAGGTTCTCTTGTTTTGGTGCAAAAGGAGCGGGGCGGGATGCTCGTTGAGGATGGTTAACGAATGATTAACGCTGCGGGCTGCAGGTCATAGGATCATTTCTTGGGGGCCAAGGAATCAGTAGATTTTGACAAACAAATGGCGAACAATTTGCGGCGTTAAATATGTGTTTGAAGGTCAATGCATAAGACCAGAGCACAAAAAACAGGCGCTCCGGACTATTCCAAAGCGCCTGTCTCTTATTTCAAGGTGCGTTTTGTTGGGTTTTTATTCGCAGTGTGTGTAGTATTCGTGGCAAGCGCGGTCGTTGCCATAATCACAACGGTGGGCCCAACGATTGCATCGTCTTTGGTGACGACGGTAGGCACGCGAATGACGATAGCCGTAATGGGAATCGTAGTGATGGGAACGTGCAGCCCCTGATAAAATGGCAGCTGTTGCAACTCCAGCGATAATGCCCAGTGCTAGTCCACGGCCTCGGCGGCCGGCCACTTTAATGGTTTCTGGTTTTACTGTTTTTTCAACAAGCCCCTTGGACTGAGTAACGGCCGCGTTTTTAAGAACCGTGTTGGTAGGTGTTGTTACAGTAAGAGTATCTGGTGCCTGGGCTGCCATGGCCCCACTGACTGTGAAAGGCATCAAGACAGCGAATGCCAGGATACCGAGAGTTTTGCTGATTGTCTTCATTGCCTCATCTCCAAAATTCTTCCGGCAGTTCTTTGATCCATAATCAATGGTTTTTTTGATATAATGCGCGCATTTTGCAGCACGTTGTTTGTTGAACTAGCACTGGTTACCTGAACTCCTGATGAATGAAATTTAAATTTATCAGGCTGCGGCTTATGAATTGTGGCTGACATTGGGTCTTGTGAGGGCATATTGTGGGGAAGCCTCGTTATGCTCAAATGTATGGTTTGTTTCCTTGTTTTGTGGATTGGTTGGTTTGATTTTAAGCTGGCATTTGAGCTTTGGTGAATTTTAGCGGCTTTTGATGTCGCAGATCATGGATCCTAACCGGTCCTTGACTTGGGCCTGTTGAAGACGTACATCGGGCGCTCCGAAACGTTCGGCCCGATGATACTGCCTACCATCAGGGTCAGTGTTCCGCTTGCGCGGGAGTAGCTCAGTTGGTTAGAGCGCCGGCCTGTCACGCCGGAGGCCGCGGGTTCAAGTCCCGTCTCTCGCGCCATTATTCCTTAGATTCTTCTTTACATGATTTATTTCGGCTTGCTTGTTTCTCTTGCTAGCGAGCGAGTTTTGTCGTGTCTGCTTCCTGTGTATTTTATAGCATCAAGGCGGCTGCGAGGAGTATGGCAGTGATAGCTGATCCCAGTGTCGGTATGAAAAACCAGCATTTCCATGAAATAAAAGTGTAGGCCATGGCTACGGCTATCAAGCCAGGTTGGAGGTAAGATACTTTTTCGTCGGCTGCTAGGATGATCAGAAGGGCAAACAGCAAAACACCAATGGCATGGCTGATATTAAAACCCACCACGCTGAGCCAGTAGTTACGCGCGTGAGGGGATATTGAAGGATGTGTTTTTTGCATCGCTGCCATGAGCGCTTTGTCCGCTGGGCGGAAGTAACGCGGATGGAAGAATAAATCATATAAGGCATAGATCAGGTGAAGACCGCCCAGGATCGTCATGATTCCTGCCGCGAAGTAATTCAAGATTGCCATAGACCTTGCTCCCGCAAATGTTTCTATACGAGGTTTCGGTGAATCTTAGGGTCTAATGGGCGACTAAGTTTGAAAATAACAATGGGGTGAGACCAAGTGCTGGTTGCGTTGGTGTTGGTGCTGGGATAACACCAATCATGGTAGATCCCCTGATCATGTCGACGAGGTTGTCGTGTGACTGGTGTGGCCTTAGATCCTTGCAACGTTCTAACAGCGTTTGAGATACCATGACCCAACTGCTTACCGACTATTTGCCAATCATAATCTTTCTCGGTGTGGCACTGTTTATTGCTGCAGCATTGATGATTGCGCCATTTGTAATTGCTGTTTCCAACCCAGATCCTGAAAAAGTTTCAGCTTATGAGTGTGGGTTTGAAGCGTTTGATGATGCGCGGATGAGATTTGATGCTCGTTTTTACCTCGTCGCCATCTTGTTTATCATCTTTGATTTGGAAATGGCGTTCCTGTTTCCGTGGGCGGCTGCGTTTCGTGAAATCGGCTTGTTTGGATTCTGGTCGATGATGATCTTTCTTGGCGTGCTGACAGTTGGCTTCATCTATGAATGGAAGAAGGGTGCGCTGGAATGGGATTAATTAAACCTGCTGGGCGCTCCGTTTCCCAGAGCGGGCAATTGTCGGGTGGATCCTTGCCTGTGGCTGGAGGGGTAGGGCACGATGGTGCGCCGGAAGCTCTGTATTTTTCTGAAATCAATAACGAACTAGCCGATAAGGGATTTCTCGTTACGACGAGTGACGATCTGATCAACTGGGCTCGGACCGGTTCATTGATGTGGATGACGTTCGGTTTGGCGTGCTGTGCTGTGGAAATGATGCAAGCGTCAATGCCTCGGTATGATGTGGAGCGGTTTGGTTTTGCGCCGCGCGCGTCTCCGCGCCAATCAGATGTGATGATTGTTGCTGGAACGCTGACGAACAAAATGGCGCCGGCTATGCGCAAAGTCTACGATCAGATGCCGGAACCGCGTTATGTTATTTCGATGGGCAGTTGTGCCAACGGCGGGGGCTACTATCACTATTCCTACTCCGTTGTGCGTGGCTGTGATCGAATTGTGCCCGTTGACATCTATGTTCCAGGATGCCCGCCAACGGCCGAGGCCTTGGTCTATGGAATTTTGCTATTGCAAAGAAAAATCCGCCGCACGGGGACAATTGCGAGATGAATGAAAACTTGGAAGAGCTTGGGAATTTCATCAGCGCTAAAATGGCGGCAGGTTTTCTTGGCTCAACTTTCGTAAATGGCGAGCTGACCATTATGGTTTCGCGAGAGAGCATTCCCAGGGTTTGTAAATTCCTGAGGGATGATGCGCGTTGCCGGTTTGAGGTTTTGATAGACATCTGCGGCGTTGACTGGCCCGGTCGGGAAAACAGATTTGATGTTGTTTATCATCTGCTTTCGCCGCGCATCAATCAAAGGATCAGGGTAAAGCTTGAGACTAATGAGATGACACCTGTGCCGAGTATTGTCGATGTGTTTTCCAGCGCAAACTGGATGGAGCGGGAAGCCTACGACATGTACGGTGTGTTGTTTTCCGGGCATCCGGATCTTCGGCGGATTCTTACGGACTATGGATTCGATGGACATCCCCTACGGAAGGACTTTCCACTTACGGGATATTGGGAAGTTCGCTACGATGACGAGAAAAAGCGGGTGGTGCGCGAACCCGTGGCTCTTATGCAGGCTTATCGGACATTTGATTTTGAAAGCCCTTGGGAGGGCATTCTGCCAGGTGATGAAAAGGCGAGCGGCTCTGAGGAGAGTGACAAGCCGGCGGGAAAAACCTGAAGTTGGTGACACTCTTATTAGCTGGAGAACGTTATGGCAGATGATGGGACACGCAAAGGGCATTGCTTGTGTGGCGCGGTAACGTTTCGTGTGAGTGAGGGAACGAGTGAGGTGGCGGCGTGCCATTGCAGTATGTGCCGAAGATGGTCCGGTGGACCGTTGATGGTTCTGGATGCTAGTGGGGACGTTGCCTTTACGGGCGAAGAGTCGATCGGCGTCTATAAATCCTCCGAATGGGGAGAGCGTGGGTTTTGCAGTAAATGTGGGACTAACTTGTTTTGGCGCATGGCGGATCGCAGTCATTACGTGGTTTCTGTCGGAGCCTTGGAAGATATGGATGGTCTGGTTCTCTCTCATGAAATTTTTGTGGATGAAAAGCCGTCCTTTTACGATTTTGCCAATGACACGAAGAAGATGACCGGGGAAGAAGTCTTTGCTGCGTTTTCTGGCGGTGAGAGCAAGGACTGAAATTGCCTTTAAAGATCAAATCTAGCAACTGACGATAGGCTCATGGCTGAAACTGAGATACGCCAATTTAATATAAACTTTGGGCCACAGCATCCAGCCGCGCACGGGGTGTTGCGGCTGGTTCTGGAGCTTGATGGGGAGGTCATCGAGCGCGTCGATCCGCATATTGGGTTGTTGCATCGTGGTACCGAGAAACTTATCGAGAACAAGACCTACCTGCAAGGAATTGGGTATTTCGACAGGCTCGATTATGTGGCTCCCATGAATCAGGAGCATGCCTTTTGCATGGCGGCTGAAAAGCTTTTGGGGCTTGGTGTGCCGTATCGCGGGCAACTCATTCGCGTACTATATTCCGAGATCGGCCGCATTCTTTCTCATCTGTTGAATGTCACGACACAGGCGATGGACGTGGGTGCTTTGACTCCTCCGCTGTGGGGCTTTGAAGAGCGCGAAAAGCTGATGGTGTTTTATGAGCGTGCGTCGGGCAGCCGGATGCATGCAAAGTATTTCCGTATTGGCGGTGTGCATCAGGATTTACCGGATCAACTTGTCGAAGATATCTTGAATTGGTGTGACCCGTTTTTGAAGGTCTGTGACGATATTGAAGGGCTCTTGACGAACAATCGTATTTTCAAGCAACGCAATGTGGATATCGGTGTTGTATCATTGGAAGATGCTTTCGATTGGGGTTTTTCGGGCGTCATGGTGCGTGGCTGCGGGGCGGCGTGGGATTTGAGAAAGTCTCAGCCGTATGAGTGTTATGATGAAATGGAGTTTGATGTTCCCATCGGAAAGAATGGTGATTGTTATGATCGCTATCTCATCCGGATGGAGGAGATGCGCCAATCCATTCATATCATGAAGCAATGTTGTGAAAGGCTTTTGGGCGAGCAGGGACGCGGGCCATGTTCTGCTGAAGATAAAAAAGTGGTCCCTCCGAAACGGAGCGAAATGAAGCGCTCTATGGAAGCCTTGATTCATCACTTCAAGCTTTACACGGAAGGGATTCATGTGCCCAAAGGCGAGATTTATTCTTGCGTGGAAGCTCCCAAGGGTGAGTTTGGCGTTTATCTGATTTCGGATGGATCAAACAAACCTTATCGTTGCAAGATCCGAGCGCCAGGCTTTGCCCATCTCCAGGCGATGGATTTTCTCAATCGCGGTCATATGCTGGCGGATGTTTCGGCGATTATCGGCTCACTTGACGTGGTGTTTGGTGAAATCGACCGCTGATCTGAGAATTGAATTTCTTTCTTTTGAGCTTTGATCTTAGCTGATTGTTGGTGTCGGACCGGCTTTTGTGCGAACCTACACCGTGTCCGGACAATACGTTTCTGCTAGGGTGGGGCACCTCAAGGATGACCGTTTTTGGAATTGGAAGAGCAGAGCGCGTCGTGGCCTACGGTGTGCTGGCGGGAGCTGTTTTAACGGTCATTGGGATAAGATTTCTAGTTTGGCCCCACAGCGCTTCGATCACTTTTGGCCTGGGCGCTTATGAGGGTCAGCCTGGTTTGCATTATGTCATCGGGTTGCGGGATGTGTGGTTGGGATTGCTGGCTGTGGCATTTGCTCTGGCGCGGGCTTTTAGCCCTTTAAGCCTCTGGTTTCTGGCTGGGGCTGTTGTTTGCTTCTCGGATGCTTATGTGGTTTCGAGCTTTGCCGGACCGTGGCAAGCGGTTGCTTTTCATGTGATTTCTGGTGCATTTTGCTTGGCTGCAGGTGTTGCTGCACGCGCTGAGCATAAGCTGGCTTAACCTCTGTTGCATCCGTTGCTGGTATTTGCCGGTTGAGAATGTCAGGAATGCCTTTGGGCGTCTTGCGTCCGTGTGGGGTGTTACAACTTGGGTGCTTTGTGGGTGTGGGTTGCTATCTCGCTGGTAATTTGCCTCCTAACCTAAGCTCATTGGAGTTTTGGTCATGATTGACAATCTGTTTTTGCTTGCTGTGGGTGCATTTGGATGGGGGTTGAGCCTTGCCACCTACCGAATGTTTGCACGGCGGTTTTCCTGGCCAATGGGTGCGTTACATGCTGATTTACCAGCGATACCGGTCATTCTGGGTGTTGCCTCGCTGATGACGGGGCTGTTGTTTGCAGCTTCGCGCGGGGTTGATGCGGGTGGAGCGATGATAATTGGTTGCGGTTTTTTGCTGGCGCTGTTCTGGATTGGCTTTTTGCGCGTTGGTTCTCAAATATCGTTGTTTTTGGCCCCGGCTGTCACTGTGTTGCTACTAATTGGCTGGCTTTCAGTGATGTTTGGCTTTGATCGTCCGGGTTGGGCATATGAGCGACCTGCGGATTATCTCCAGCAGCAGTCCTATGAGAGCCCTAAAGATGCGAAGGGCCGATATATTTCTGGCTAGGCCCACTTTGGCAGAAGACAGTGTGCTTTTTGATTTGCGTATCAGCACAATAAATTGCGTGCGTTATTTTTCATGAATTGTGTTTGAGCAATGCAGCTTGTTCAAGCTCTGTGAGCTTTTGTAACCACAGCTCTGATTTATCTTAAAATTTATGGCATCCACACCGTTAAGGCGTCGTTTTGACTGCTCGCCTTGCGTTGTGCTCGTGATATCCGTAGGTCATGTCTGGTGCCGTATTCTTTTTGAAGATTTGCTCAGATTTGAGCGAGGTCATTGGAGAATGATAGAGATCGAAGTGTCTATCTGATTTGGACCTGTGATCTGTGAAGACTTGCGGTATAGAAGTGTGCCACGAAGTTGAGATTGTTTCGATCCTGGATTGTTCTTATCGATGGGTCGCTTCGTCTGAATAATTGTTTTATGAGCCTTATTGCTGAGGTTCACTTTCATTCCGTTTAGGGAGACACGATGTCCGTTCGTCGTTTGTGTCCAGAACAACCGGCCAGTTTCGCCTTTACGAAGGAGAACGAAGCCTGGGCCAAGCAGTTGGTTGCCAAATATCCAGCAGGGAAGCAGGCGTCAGCCGTTATACCGCTTCTGTGGCGCGCCCAGGAGCAATTTGATGGCTGGTTGTGCGAACCCGCTATTCGTCTGGTTGGCGATATGCTTGGAATGGCCTACATCCGCGTTTATGAGATTGCGACTTTCTACACGATGTTTCAGCTGTCTCCGGTGGGTCGTAAGGCGCATGTTCAGGTGTGTGGTACGACGCCTTGCATGTTGCGTGGGTCCGGTGACCTTATTGCGGTTTGTAAATCAAGAATTGCACCCAAGCCTCATGAGTTGAGCGCGGATGGAGATTATTCGTGGGAGGAAGTGGAGTGCCTTGGTGTTTGTGCCAACGCGCCCATGGTGCAGATCTGGAAAGATACCTATGAGGATCTGACGCCAGAGCTGTTTGAAAAGGTTCTTGATGGTTTTGCGGATGGCAATCCGGTCAAACCAGGCTCGCAGATTGGCCGTCAGGCTTCTAGCCCACAAGGTGGGCCGACCACACTTACGGATCCGGCACTTTATGACGGCAGCCGTGCCGGTAAGCGTGAAATATCTGAGACAGCGACCTCTGGCGAAGTGTCCCTCCTTCAAACAGATAATTCTGCTAAACCTGAGGCACTTAGTGGTCCTCGGGACGGTAAGGCTGATGATTTGAAGCTGATAAGTGGCGTTGGGCCGAAACTAGAAGAAACACTCAATGGTCTGGGTATTTATCACTTTGATCAGATTGCTTCGTGGAGCAAGGAAACAGCCAATTGGGTTGATACGTATTTGAGTTTCAAAGGTCGAATTGAACGGGAAGACTGGATCTCGCAGGCGAAAGTGTTGGCGTCTGGTGGTGAAACCGAATTTTCCGCACGAAAGGCGAACGCTCGTGACGAAAATGAAAACGAAGCCTGAGGCTGAGAGACATGCTGCAGGATAAAGATCGCATATTCCTGAACCTTTATGGTTTTCACGACGCTGGGCTTTCCGGTGCGCGGGTCCGTGGTGCTTGGGACAATACCAAGGCCCTTATTGAAAAGGGACATGATTGGATCATTGGTGAGGTGAAGAAATCGGGTTTGCGGGGGCGCGGGGGTGCGGGTTTTCCAACCGGCCTCAAATGGTCGTTCATGCCGAAAGATGATCCCAGGCCGTCCTATCTGGTGATCAATGCCGATGAGTCGGAACCTGGTTCCTGCAAGGACCGCGAGATTTTGCGCCATGATCCGCATTTGCTGATAGAAGGAGCGCTGTTGGCGTCTTTCGCAATGCGCGCGCATACGTGTTACATCTATTTTCGTGGTGAATTCATTCGTGAACGTGAAGCCTTTCAACGGGCGGTTGACGAGGCTTATGAAGCGCGACTGATCGGTCAGGGAAATGTCCATGGCTGGGACCTAGATCTTTTTGTTCACCATGGAGCAGGAGCTTATATCTGCGGTGAGGAAACGGCACTGCTGGAAAGTCTTGAAGGACGAAAAGGGCAGCCTCGCCTGAAGCCGCCTTTCCCAGCAGGTTGCGGGCTTTATGGTGCGCCGACTACTGTCAATAATGTCGAATCCATTGCGGTTGTACCGGATATCTTGAGGCGCGGCGGGAGCTGGTTTGCTAAGTTGGGCAAAGCCAATAACACCGGAACCAAGTTGTTTCAGATTTCGGGGCATGTAGAGCAGCCGTGTGTGGTGGAAGAGGAGATGGCCATTCCTTTGCGCGAGCTTATTGAAAAGCACGCGGGCGGTGTTCGCGGTGGCTGGGATAATTTGCTGACGGTCATCCCAGGCGGGTCTTCGGTTGCCTGTCTGCCAACGGATGTGTGTGGTGAGATCACTATGGACTTTGACGCGTTGTCAGCGGCGAAGTCGGGTCTTGGAACCGCTGCGGTGATCGTTATGGATAAGTCAACGGACATCGTGAAAGCGATTGCGCGGATTTCGTATTTTTATAAGCATGAAAGTTGCGGGCAATGTACGCCTTGCCGTGAAGGTACCGGCTGGATGTGGCGGGTGATGGAGCGTATGGCGCAGGGACGCGCGCAAAAGAGCGAAATCGACCTTTTGCTGAAAGTCTCCAAGCAGGTTGAGGGTCAAACGATTTGCGCGCTGGGAGATGCCGCAGCGTGGCCTGTGCAAGGGCTTATTCGAAATTTTCGGCATGTGATTGAAGAGCGGATCGATTCGTATCAGGCAAAAAGCAAGTCTGCTCAAGGCGACATGGATCGCGCGGAGTTTATTGAGGCCGCTGAATGAGCTGTTTTGAAAAGGGCCAATGACGGTAAGTGTTTTACACTGGGTCAGGTAGTACTGGGACACGCATGACAAAGACTCTGATCATTGACGGTAAAACCATCGAGGTGGACGATGACCTCACGGTGTTTCAAGCATGCGAACTGGCGGGCTCTGAGATACCGCGCTTTTGCTATCACGAGCGCCTGTCCATTGCCGGGAACTGCCGGATGTGTCTCGTTGAAATTTCCGGAGCTCCGAAGCTTATAGCCTCTTGTGCCATGTCTGTTTCAGATATGCCGCCAAGTCGTGATGGCAGCTTGCAGGAAGTCAAGACAAAAACTGAGAAGGTGCGCAAGGCCCGCGAAGGGGTGATGGAGTTTTTGCTTATCAATCACCCGCTCGATTGTCCGATATGCGATCAAGGTGGGGAATGCGATCTTCAGGACCAGGCGATGGCGTTTGGTTTAGGAGGGTCGCGTTACGAGGAAAACAAGCGTGCTGTCGAAGAAAAGAATATCGGTCCGCTCATAAAGACGGTGATGACGCGGTGCATCCACTGTACGAGATGTGTACGTTTCATGACCGAAATTGCCGGCGTTGAGGAGCTTGGGCTTTCAGGGCGCGGTGAGGATGCAGAAATCACGACATACCTGCAAAGAGGCATTCTTTCCGAGATGAGTGCCAATGTGGTCGATCTTTGTCCTGTCGGTGCGTTGACGCATCGGCCTTGGGCACATGCGGCGCGACCGTGGGAGTTGCAAAAGACCGAGACCATTGATGTCATGGATGGTGTGGGGTCTGCGATACGTGTTGATACGCGCTGGCGCGAAGTGATGCGAATTCTGCCGCGAAACAATGATGTTGTGAACGAGGAATGGATCTCGGACAAGACCCGCTATGTTTGTGATGGTTTGAAGTCGCAACGTCTCGATAATCCGTATTTGCGTATTGATGGGAAGTTACGCCCTGTCTCTTGGGATGAAGCGCTTGGTGCCATTGCTACACGCTTGAAGTCGGCTGAGCCGTCACGGGTGGGCGCGCTTGCGGGAGACTTGTGTGGCGCTGAGGAGATGTTTGCGCTCAAGAGTTTGATGGATCAGCTCGGGGTCAAGAGCATTGATTGTCGTGCACCGTATGAAGCGCTTGATCCGTCTTATGGCCGTGCGAGCTATTTGTTCAATTCTTTGATTGAAGGCATTGATCATGCGGATGCGATTCTTCTCGTGGGCACGAATCCGCGCCTTGAAGCTGCGGTTTTAAATTCACGGATAAGAGGACGGTGGACTCATGGAGGACTTGAGGTTGGGCTTGTGGGTGAGCCTGTCGACCTGACGTATGCCTATGAGGATCTCGGGCGAGGTCCGAAGGAACTTGCCGAGATTGCACGTGGAAGTCACCCTTTTGCAGAGAAGTTGCGGCGTGCACAAGCACCTATGGTCATTGTTGGCAGTGGTGGTTTCACGCGAAAAGATGGTGAAGCTGTTCTTGGCTTGTGTGCCCAAATTGCGAAGATGGCTTGTGAAGGTTCGGATCCGGCATGGCAAGCGTTTAATGTTCTCCATGCGGTTGCTGGGCGCGTGGCGGGGCTGGATTTGGGGTTTGTTCCCTCTGAGGGTGGCTTTGATACATCTTCTCTCTTGGCGAAGACCAATAGCGGTGCTCTTGAGGTTTTGTATTTATTGGGTGTCGATGAATTTTCTGGCAAAGCCGATAGCGATACCTTTGTCATTTATCAGGGCAGCCATGGTGATCGTGGGGCACATTGGGCCGATGTTGTGTTGCCCGGATCAGCTTACACGGAAAAGAGTGCCACATATGTGAATACAGAAGGGCGGGTACAGATTGGTTCGCGGGCGGTTTATCCACCTGGTGAGGCAAAAGAGGATTGGAAAATCGTGCGGGCGCTTTGCGAGCATGTTGGCCAAGTGTTGCCGTTTAACACTCTTTCTGAGCTTCGCTCCAAGATGTATAAATTAGTTCCGCATTTTGCGCATGTTGATGAAGTCGAGCTTGCTGATCAGTCTGGTGTTGAAAAACTGGCCGCTGTTTCGCGTTCTTGCGATAGTGATGCGTTTTTAGGGGGCGTGCAAGATTTCTATTTCACAAACCCCATTGCGCGATCTTCAAAAATTATGGCTCAGATGAGTGAGCTGAACTTACGTATGAAAAACAAAGGAACTCGGGTCGCTGCAGAATAGGTTCGAGCGATTAAGCTGTTAAACAGCTGGATTTTTTTGGGAGGCTCGATGAGCCAAGAGACGATAGATATGTTGTGGCAGTATGGGCTGTGGCTCGCTTTTTACGTGGGTGTCAGCCTTGTTGTGCTTGTGGGCTTGCTGGTGATTATTGCGTTTCTATTGTTGATGGATCGCAAGGTTTGGGCAGCGGTGCAGATGAGGCGCGGGCCCAATGTGGTTGGTCCGTTCGGGTTGCTGCAATCGTTTGCCGACTTGTTGAAGTTTGCTTTGAAGGAGCCCATCATTCCAGCGGGTGCCGATAAAGGCGTCTTTTTACTTGCGCCTGTTGCAATGGCGACGTTCGCGTTAGCAGCCTGGGCTGTCATTCCGTTGAATGAAGATGGCTTTGGTCTGTGGGTGATTTCGGACCTTAATGTCGGGATCTTGTATATTCTGGCGGTCTCTTCGCTTGGTGTTTACGGTGTCATTATGGGGGGGTGGGCCTCCAACTCAAAGTATCCGTTTATGGGTGCTTTGAGATCGACGGCACAGATGATCTCTTATGAGGTTTCGATCGGTTTTGTCATCATCACCGTACTTCTGTGTGCGGGATCTCTCAACCTGGGCGCTATTGTCAATGCGCAAAAGATCGGTCTGGGGACAGCGATGGGGCTGCCGAACTCATTTCTCGATTGGTATTGGTTGGCGCTGTTTCCAATGTTTGTGGTGTTCTTTATTTCTGCGCTAGCTGAAACAAACCGCCCGCCGTTTGATCTGCCTGAAGCTGAATCTGAACTTGTTGCAGGGTTCATGGTGGAATATTCTTCGACCCCCTACCTGTTGTTTATGCTTGGCGAGTACGTGGCAATCGTGACCATGTGCGCCATGACGACAATTCTGTTTCTTGGTGGATGGCTGCCTCCTCTTAATATTGCGCCGTTTACGTGGGTTCCAGGAATCTTCTGGTTTTTGGGCAAGGTGGTGTTTGTTTTCTTCATGTTCTCGATGGTGAAAGCGATGGTGCCGCGCTACCGGTATGACCAACTTATGAGGCTTGGGTGGAAGGTCTTTCTGCCTTTGTCGTTGCTGATGGTGGTGGTGGTTGCGGGCGTGTTGCAGTTTGGGGGCTTGGTGTAATGTTTGGTCTGTCTCCCGAGGTTCTTGGTATGCTTGTGGGGCTGGGTGTGGGATTGATTTCCCTGGTATTGCTCAGAGGATTGGCAGAACATATTGAGGAGAGAGCAAAGACAGAGGATCAACATCAATCTGCGCGGCTTCTACGCACTGTGGCGGTTGTTGACGTGTTTTTATTCGTTGTGTTTGGCTACTTTGTCGGACCGATGGTATTTGATTGAGGCGGGTGTGAGGAAAGGCTTTTAGAATGAGTGTCGGTTTGGCCGTCAAATCATTGTTTCTTACGGAGTTCGTTTCGGCGTTCTTTCTGACCATGCGCTATTTCTTTGCGCCCAAGTCAACGCTCAACTATCCGTTTGAGAAAGGACCCTTGTCGCCGCGTTTTCGTGGTGAGCATGCCCTTCGACGTTATCCTAATGGGGAAGAGCGTTGTATCGCGTGCAAGCTTTGCGAGGCGGTGTGTCCGGCACAGGCAATTACAATTGAGGCAGGTCCGCGACGCAATGATGGAACGCGACGAACAACGCGCTACGACCTGGATATGACGAAATGCATTTACTGCGGTTTGTGCCAGGAAGCATGTCCGGTAGATGCGATTGTGGAAGGACCGAATTTCGAATTTGCAACGGAAACCCGCGAAGAGCTGTTTTATAACAAAGACAAGCTGTTGGCGAATGGGGATCGCTGGGAACGCGAGATCGCAAAGAACATTGAGCTTGATGCAAAATACAGGTGATGACTTAAGCACTGAAGACTGGGGCGAATTGCTGGGAGCGCTTACGCTTGAGGAGCTTCGGCAATACGGTCAGATCGCACTGGATCAATTGGCGCTGGCGGGTCGATGGTTCTGGCTTCAGATTGTTGCGCTGGTATGGGCTGTCGGTATCGCGTGTTGGGGGATTTGGTCTGATTTGAAAACTGGTTTGAAAATAGAGAGTGTGTATTGGATCGCTCCGGTGGTGATCGTGATCTACTGGATATACCGGAGTGCCAAGGCGCGGAAATTGTGGTCGAGACATTTTGCTGCTGTTAATGGCGAGTTTGTGCGTCGAGGTAAGGGAATGATGAGGATGGGATCGGAACTGAAATGACCCTGGTGGCGGTGTTTTTCTATCTTTTTGCCATTCTATGTGTTGTGGCGGGCGCGGGTGTGATTCTCGCGCGAAATCCTGTGCATGCGGTGCTGTCACTTATCCTTGCGTTTTTTAATGCGGCGGGACTATTCGTGCTGCTGGGCGCGGAGTTTCTGGCGATGCTGCTGGTCATCGTTTATGTTGGTGCGGTTGCGGTGCTGTTTTTGTTCGTCGTTATGATGCTTGATGTGGACTTTGCCGAGCTCAAGGCCGGGTTCATCAAGAATGCTCCGTTTGGTCTTCTGGTTGCCGGCGTGGTGCTGGCTGAGCTTATTGTTTTGTTCGCGTTTCGTGATCTCTCGCTTGGTGCCGCGGGGGTTGGTGCTGTGTCCTCACCGGTTCCTGATGTGAATTCGGGCATTTCGAATGTCGATGCACTGGGTCGGCTTATCTACACAAAATATGCGTTTTTCTTCCAGGTGTCGGGTCTTATTCTGCTGGTGGCGATGATCGGCGCAATTGTTTTAACGCTGAGACACAAGACGGGTGTCAAGCGCCAGTCGATCAGTGAACAGGTTTCCCGTAATCCAAAGGATGCTGTGGAAGTGGTGAAGGTTCCCTCGGGTGGAGCGGTTATTCCGTCCGTTGAGGGGCAATAGCTGCGTTCCAAGGGTTCAAGGAGAGTTTCGGATATGAGCGTGATTGTTGAGAAGATTGAGGATTGATGGGGATGGACATTGGGATCGGCCATTATCTGAGTGTTGCAGCGTGCCTGTTCACTCTGGGCATTCTTGGAATTTTCCTGAATCGTAAGAATGTCATCGTGATCTTGATGTCGATCGAACTGATGCTTCTTGCTGTCAATATCAATCTTGTTGCGTTCTCGTCTTTCATGCCTCGCGAAGGCGGGCTTACCGGAGATCTTACGGGGCAGGTGTTTGCTCTGTTCGTGCTTACTGTCGCAGCAGCTGAGGCGGCCATCGGGCTTGCAATCGTTGTGGCCTATTTTCGAAACCGTGGCTCTATTGCAGTCGACGATATCAACATGATGAAGGGTTAGGCCATGCTGATCGTGCGTAGCTTAGCAGGGGGCGGTTTCTCCTCATGATTTACATCGCAATTGTTTTTCTGCCGCTTTTGGGAGCACTGCTCGCAGGATTTTTCGGGCGCGTGCTGACTGCGCGCGGCTCCGAGATTGTGACCACGGCACTTCTTCTCATTGCCGCTGTGCTGTCGTGGATCGCATTCGTAAACGTTGGTTTTTATCATGAGACTGCACGTGTTCCTGTGGCTCAGTGGATTACCAGTGGTGAACTGGATGTGTCCTGGGCCTTACGGATCGATACGTTAAGCGCCGTAATGTTGGTTGTGGTTACGACGGTGTCGTCGCTGGTGCACATTTATTCCATCGGCTACATGCAGGATGATCCCTCGCGATCGAGGTTTTTCTCCTACCTGTCCTTATTTACATTTGCGATGTTGATGCTGGTTACGAGTGATAACCTGCTGCAAATGTTTTTTGGCTGGGAAGGTGTCGGGCTCGCCTCTTATCTCTTGATTGGGTTTTGGTATAAAAAGCCCGAGGCGAATGCAGCGGCAATGAAGGCATTCATTGTCAACCGGGTTGGAGATTTCGGATTTGCTCTTGGGATTTTCGGTCTGTTTTTCGTGTTTAATTCGATCAACTTCGACCAGTTGTTTGCTGAAGCGCAAATGGTTGCACTGGAAAACAATCCCAAAAATACAATTGAATTCCTCGGATATCAGTTTGATACGCTGACAACGCTATGTCTGCTTTTGTTCATGGGGGCCATGGGCAAATCGGCCCAGTTTCTTTTGCATACGTGGTTGCCAGATGCGATGGAGGGGCCGACGCCGGTCTCAGCGCTTATCCATGCAGCGACCATGGTAACAGCCGGTGTCTTTATGGTGGCTCGGATGTCTCCGCTGTTTGATCTGGCACCTGTTGCCTTGCAGGTTGTTACGATTGTGGGAACAGCAACAGCATTTTTTGCAGCGACGATCGGGCTTGTTCAAAACGATATCAAAAGGGTTATTGCCTACTCAACCTGTTCGCAGCTGGGTTACATGTTTGCGGCATGTGGTCTTGGGGCCTATGGGGTCGCGATTTTTCACCTGTTTACCCACGCCTTCTTCAAGGCACTTTTGTTTTTAGGCGCGGGTTCCGTCATTCATTCGATGCATCATGAGCAGGACATGCGCAACATGGGAGGGCTTGCTCCGAAAATTCGTACGACCTGGATCATGATGTTGATCGGGACCTTGGCGCTTACCGGCTTTGGAATTCCTCATCTTATCGGGTTTGCCGGATTTCACTCCAAAGATGCGATCATTGAAGCGGCGTTTGCCGGAAATACTCCCTACAACTATGTGTTCATTACACTTGTGGCTGCTGCAGCAATGACGTCGTTTTATTCCTGGCGCTTGATTTTCATGACCTTCCACGGCAAGACACGCGCGGAACCGGATACGTTTCGTCATGCACATGAGAGCCCATGGGTGATGCTTATCCCGCTTGGTGTGCTGGCAGTTGGTGCTGTGGCTGCCGGTTTTGTATTCAAGGATTTCTTTATCGGGCACCACTACAAAGAGTTTTGGGGCAACTCACTGTTCGAGGCATCTAACAATCACATTATGCACGATATGCATGACAGGTCGGTGGTACCGAAATGGGTGGGCTGGCTGCCATTTGGCGCGATGGCCGGGGGGTTCGCTCTTGCCTGGCTATACTATATTCGTATGCCGTGGTTGCCTGAATTGACCGCGCGCATATTCAGGCCGGTGTATTTGTTCTTGCTGAACAAGTGGTATTTCGATGAGCTTTATGACTGGCTGTTTGTGAGACCTACTATGGCCATTGGGCGCTTTTTATGGAAACGCGTTGATGGGTCCGTTATTGACGGTACGGTTGATGGAACAGCGCGAAGCGTGGCTTGGGCAACGGGCAAAGCTGTGCGATTGCAGACTGGGTATGTCTATCACTATGCCTTCGTGATGCTCATTGGTGTTGCTGCGTTGCTGACATTGTTTATTCGAAGTCTTCTCATGTCGGGAGGGCCAACACCATGAACGCTGTGACCTCTCCGATTTTGTCCGTCATTACGTTTCTGCCTTTGGTGGGCGTGCTGTTTATTCTGTCTCTTCCCAGGTCGGAAGGTGGCGATCGCAACGCGAAACACGCTGCGCTCTATACGACGCTGTTTACTTTCGGCGTTTCGCTTCTGCTGTGGATCAATTTTGATGCAACCACGGCGGATTTCCAGTTTGTCGAGGACTTTGCCTGGTTTGGCGCTGCCGATGATGCCAGCTCTATTCGATACCGAATGGGTGTCGATGGTATCTCGATGCTGTTTGTTATTTTGACGACATTCCTGATGCCGTTGTGCATTCTGGCGAGTTGGGAGAGCATTAAGCATCGCGTTAAGGAATACATGATTGCGTTTCTGCTGCTGGAAACGATGATGATCGGTGTGTTCTGTGCGCTTGATCTGATGTTGTTTTACATCTTCTTTGAAGCCGGTCTCATTCCGATGTATCTGATCATTGGTGTGTGGGGCGGGAAACGCCGAGTCTATGCAAGTTACAAGTTCTTTTTGTACACGCTTCTTGGTTCAGTGCTGATGCTTCTGGCCATGCTGGCGATGTATGACTTTGCCAATTCGACCGATATACGCGTTCTTTTGAAGACTGATTTTCCTGCGGATATGCAGTGGTGGTTGTGGCTGGCGTTTTTTGCTTCCTTTGCAGTGAAACTGCCGATGTGGCCGGTGCATACCTGGCTTCCGGATGCGCATGTGGAAGCGCCTACGGCGGGTTCTGTTATTCTCGCGGGGATTCTGCTCAAGATGGGCGGGTACGGCTTCTTGCGGTTTTCGCTGCCGATGTTTCCGCTCGCCAGTCACGATTTTGCGATGTTCGTGTTCGCCTTGTCGGTGGCGGCCATTATTATTACGTCGCTGGTGGCGCTTGCCCAGGAAGATATCAAGAAACTGATCGCCTATTCGTCGGTTGCGCATATGGGATTTGTTACTCTGGGGATTTTTACTTTCACGCGCCAGGGTATCGATGGTGCAATTTTCCAGATGTTGTCGCACGGTCTTGTTTCCGCTGCGCTGTTTTTATGTGTCGGGGTCATCTATGACCGGATGCATACGCGCGAGATCAAGGCGTTTGGCGGGCTTGTGGAGCGGATGCCGATATTTGCTTTTTGCTTCATGGTGTTCACCATGGCCAACGTCGGTTTGCCGGGAACAAGTGGGTTTGTGGGAGAGTTCTTGACTTTGCTGGGGGCTTTTAAAGTCAACACCACGGTTGCAGCATTGGCGACACTGGGAGTCATCTTGTCTGCAGCTTATGCGCTCTATCTCTATCGACGGGTTGTGTTCGGGGAGTTGGAAAAGCAGAGCTTGAAAAACATTCTTGATATGAATCCAAGGGAGATCGCGATCCTTGCACCGCTGGTGATCTTGACGATCTTATTTGGTGTTTATCCGGCGCCACTGTTGGATGTGATGGCTGTATCTGTTCAAAACCTTGTTGCGAATTATCATTTGGCTATCTCACAATCAGCTGCCGCGCTGGCGGTTTCACCATAACGAAGGGCCTTTTTGGCGATGTCCGAGCTTGCAAATATTTCCGCGATTGCGCCTGAGATAGTCCTTGCCATTGGTGCAATGGCGCTATTGATGGCGGGGGCTTTCTCGAGCAAAACTGCGAGCGTTTCAACTGATCAGATCGTTGAAACGCAACATGAAAGCGGCATGATCTGGGCTGGGATTGCCGTTTTGGCTTTGGCTTGTGCCCTGATATTCACGCTGCCTTCTGAGAGCCAGTTAATCTTTGGGGGCGCACTGGTTGTTGATTCATTCTCGCAGTTTATGAAGGTTCTTATTTTGATCGCCGGCATTGGCGGGCTGATACTTTCGTTTGACTACCTTGAAGGAAAGGGGTTGTCGAAATTTGAGTATCCGGTTTTGGTGCTGCTTTCGTGTGCCGGCATGTTGCTTATGGTTTCCGCGAATGACCTGATTTCGCTTTATCTCGCTTTAGAACTGAGTTCGTTGCCGCTCTATATCCTTGCCGCTTTTCACCGCGATAACCTGCGATCCAGTGAGGCGGGCTTGAAATATTTCGTGTTAGGTGCGTTGTCTTCAGGAATGCTGCTTTATGGTGCTTCGTTGATTTACGGATTTACCGGTTCAACGGCCTTTAGCGAAATTGCCAAGGTTCCTGCACTACAAGATGGGGTGCTCAACGTCGGGCTTATTTTTGGCTTGGTGTTTTTGCTTGTGGGGCTGGCGTTCAAAGTTTCTGCTGTTCCTTTTCACATGTGGACTCCGGACGTATATGAAGGGGCTCCTACACCGGTCACGGCTTTTTTTGCAGCGGCTCCCAAGCTTGCAGCGATGGCACTTTTGATGAGAGTTCTTGGTGGAGCGTTCTCAGGCCTAAGCGACCAGTGGCAGCAGATCATTATTTTTGTTTCTATTGCCTCCATGGTTTTGGGGGCGGTTGCCGCAATTGGTCAAAACAACATCAAACGGATGATGGCCTATTCCTCGATCGGTCATGTGGGGTTTGCGCTGGTAGGTGTTGCAGCCAATTCCCAGGATGGGGCACAGGCAACGCTTGTCTATCTTGCGATTTACCTGGCGATGACGTTGGGCGTGTTTGCTGGAATTTTGGCGATGCGCCGGCATGACCTTCTCGTTGAAGACATTGATGGGCTTTCTGGACTTGCGCAAAATAACCTACCGTTGGCATCTGGTATTGCGATTTTGATGTTTTCGCTAGCCGGGTTACCGCCACTGGCTGGGTTTATTGGTAAGCTTTATGTTTTTAGCGCCGCCATAGAGGCTGGTTTATATCCATTGGCAATCATTGGGGTGTTGGCCAGTGTTATTGCTGCTTACTACTACTTACGTGTTGTTAAGGTGATGTTCTTTGATGAGCCTAAGGAGAAATTTTCTCCGGTCCATGGGAAGCTTAGTCTGATTATGGGGGCGGCTGTGATTTTCATAATTGGATTTATGGTGGTGCCGTCGCCTTTGGTGCAGGCTGCCACAGATGCTGCAAAGTCTTTAAGTTTCTTAAAATAGAGCTTTGCTTGCCTGCGCGGGATGTTCATCATTTTATGGCTCCTGTAGAATGCCTTGTCGGGTCATTTGGTGACGGGCTGGCAAGCGGAGATGATTGCGTGAGTGTACGCTTTGGCGAAAGTACCTTTCTAGAACTTGAGACTTGTGGTTCCACAAACAAGGAAGCAATGAGGCTTGCCATTTCCGGGGAGGCGGGCCCGATATGGGTTTCGGCTTTTCGACAGGAAGAGGGCCGTGGGCGTTCCGGGCGCTTGTGGGAGTCTTTACCGGGCAACCTGATGGCTAGTCTGTTTGTTCGATTGCCTGGGCCAATACCTCATGTTGGTCAATTATCTCTTGTTGCGGGCGTTGCCATGGCAGATGCCATTTTTTCCGCAGCACAAGACAAAGATATTTCCCTTGATGCTCATGACTTTTGGCTGAAATGGCCTAATGACATTATGTTTGGGGCTGCCAAGTGTGGCGGTATTCTTGTTGAAACAAGTTCATCAGTGCGAGGTGGGGACATTTTGGCTGTCCTTGGGGTGGGATTGAATCTTGACCACGGTCCTAATTTGGAGGGTCGGGCAACCACTTGCCTTAGGGACTTGGGATTTGAGCTTCGGGCACGTGACATGCTGGGATATGTGGATCGGGCAATGATATTTCGGCTTACTCAATGGGATGGCGGATTGGGTTTTGGAGAAATTCGTACCGCTTGGCTTGCTCGCGCAGGAGAATTAGGGCGAGCGATCACGGTACATGATGGCTCAACTGTGGTAAAAGGAATGTTCGCAGGGGTGGGCGATGAGGGATATCTGCTGGTGAGGCAACAAAAGGGAGATGTTATTGAGGTCGCTTGGGGGGATGTGATGGATATTTGAGTTGTGTCGATTGAGGATCAAGGCAGGCTGATCTCTTTATCTTGGTGTTACGACGGTGTGAGCATCATTTCTGGTATTGTGATATTTGTGAACCAGCGCTTTGTTTTGGGAAAGGTGAATGACCTTTTCAAGAAGAAAGCGTTAGACATTTTTGGTTGGGGCGGTGCCTCGCATGTTTTCTTTATTTTTTAAAGGGAATGCGTGGGAACTGCTCGTGCGGATATCTGATCCACCAATGTGCTTTTTATAGAAGTGCATTGGTGGTTTTGGGTTGCGCTCATAACACGAGAGAAACGATTCTAATATGGCGGTGAAATCCTCTGAGTCGCAGGACGAGCTTGTCTTTATGGCACTAGGCGGGCTGGGCGAGATTGGCATGAATGCCTATCTTTACGGATATGGTCCACCGCAGGAACGCAAGTGGTTGATGGTGGATCTTGGCTTGACGTTTCCAGGTGAACGGGAGCCCGGTGTCGATATTGTGTTGCCGGATCTGCGTTTTATCGAGGCGATCAAAGATCAGTTGGTGGGTATTGTTATTACTCATGCTCATGAAGATCATGTGGGCGCGGTTATTGATCTTTGGCCACGTTTGGGGGCGCCGATTTATGCTACCGGCTTTACCGTTGGGATGCTGAAGTCCAAACTGGTTGATTACGGTGGCGGGCTTGAAGTTAAGATCAATGAAGTGCCTGTTGGAGGCTCGTTTAAAGCGGGGCCTTTCGATATTGAACTGGTGCCGATGGCGCATTCGATTCCTGAACCTTCAGGGTTGGCCATTCGCACACCGCTCGGGCTTGTGTTTCATACGGGAGATTGGAAGCTGGACAGGACGCCGATCATTGGTGATCCGACAGATGAAGACCGTCTTGCGTCTTTGGGGAAAGAAGGTGTTCGCGCCTTGGTGTGCGATTCGACAAATGTTTTACGCGATGGTGTTTCACCATCAGAGACGGATGTTGCCAACTCTCTTATAGATATTGTGAAAGATCAGAAGCGGCGAGTTGTCATGACGACGTTTGCTTCGAATGTTGGGCGGATCAAGGCAGCGGCGGATGCTGCAGCGGCGAGTGGGCGAAAGCTTTGTGTTGCCGGGCGTTCGTTGCACCGGGTTATCGGTGTGGCCATGGACCAGGGGTATCTTCCACAGGATATGGAGTACGTGGATCAGCGTTCGTTTTCGGATATTGACCGGCGCAAGATGCTACTTTTATGCACGGGCTGCCAGGGCGAACCGAGGGCTGCGATGTCTCGTGTGGCTGATGGAGAGCATCCAGATGTCAAGTTGGCGAGAGGGGATGTTGTGATTTTCTCGTCGCGGGATATTCCTGGAAATGAACGGGCCATTGGGTTGGTGAAAAACAAGCTTGCCCGGATGGGGGTTGATGTTTTAACGGACGCCGAGGCGCTTGTTCATGTTACCGGGCACCCTCGGCGTGATGAATTGTCTACGTTATATAAGCTGATCAAACCCGAAGTTTTGATACCGATGCATGGTGAGGC
>JAJRZC010000252.1 GCA_024275435.1 Alphaproteobacteria bacterium | reverse complement strand
TTTTTTTTGAGACACTGCCAGAGACCTTGGCACCAAGCCTCTCCGCCTGTGCCTTCGCCTCACTACGTGTTGTCTTGGAAAGTGTCCCTGTAAAAACAACGGTCTTGCCAGCAACACTACTCGATAAAGTCTTCGGTGATTCAAAAGGCAGCACCTCAATTTCTCTCAACAGATCGTGAAGAGCCTCCTGGTTATGCTCCTCAGTGAAAAAATCAATCAGTGCATCAGTCACCACCTGACCGATACCGTCGATTTCCGAGACGCGTCCATAGGCTTCACCAGGCACCTGTGTCGCAGCCCGACCGGCAGAGTCTATCAAGCTTTCAAGACTCCCAAACTCTCTCAACAACGGTTTCGCCACCCGTGATGAAGCAATCTTGGAGCCAACAAGCGCAGCCTCCGGTGGCGCCCCAGCGGCCGCAAGTGCGAGAAGCTTCTCCGAGGAATGCGAGAGAGCGGCAATAATCTTGCGTGCACTTTTCTCGCCAACACCCTGAACACGCAAAAAGCGTAGATAATCTGGCCCAGGTCGATTGGCAGCAGCTTCAAACACAGCATCACGCAACGTTTCAAAATTTAGAAATGCCAAAGATAAATCACGCGCCGTCTGCTCACCAACATGACGAATACCTAACGCATAAATGAACCTGGGAAGCTCGACTCGGCGACATTCATCAATCGCCGCGAACAACTTTTCAACCGAGCGCTCCCCAAAACCTTCCTGCTTCGCCAACGGTTTATCAGATGTCTTGTCACGCTTTGCCAGGGTAAAGATATCCGCAGGTCGCTTCACCCGGCCATCCGCATAAAACATCTCCAATTGCTTTTCCCCAAGCCCTTCGATGTCAAAAGCACCACGCGACACAAAATGTTTCAAACGTCCAAGTGCCTGTGCGGGACACACAAGCCCCCCTGTGCAACGACGCACTACGTCCTGATCTCCGTTTTTCTCATCAATTTCCCGCACCGCATGAGAACCACACACCGGACACACTTTGGGAAACTCAAACGGTTGCGCATCTTTGGGACGCTTCTCTAAAACCACCTCCACCACCTGAGGAATGACATCTCCAGCACGTTGCACCACAACAGTATCGCCAATACGCACATCCTTGCGCGCAATCTCATCCTCGTTATGCAGCGTGGCATTGGACACAACCACGCCGCCGACAGTAACGGGAGCAAGCTTTGCAACGGGCGTCAACGCACCTGTACGCCCAACCTGAATGTCGATATCAAGGAGCTGTGTCGTGGCCTGCTCGGCAGGAAACTTGTGTGCAATGGCCCAGCGCGGTGAACGCGCTACAAACCCAAGCCGTTCTTGATAATCAAGTCGGTTGACCTTGTAGACCACTCCATCAATATCATAAGGAAGCGTTGAGCGCTGAGCCTCGATTTCCTCATAAGAGGCGAGCATCTCTTCAACCGTTGAGCAGACCCGCATCAGTGGATTAACCGGCAGCCCCCACCGACCAAACGCTGAAACCACCTCGGCCTGTGTTTTCCCCGGCAACGCACTGACTTCCCCCCATGAATAAGCAAAAAACCGCAAAGGTCGCGATGCTGTAATCGAAGCATCAAGCTGGCGCAAAGAACCGGCCGCAGCATTTCGAGGATTGGCGAAAACCTTCTCGCCATGAGCTTCCTGCGCAGCATTCAGCTTTGCAAAGTCATCACGCGCCATATAGATTTCGCCGCGCACCTCGAAAATTTCTGGAGCCTCTATCTGTGAAGTATCGAGATTGTGTACGATTTCCCCAATTGTCATCACGTTGGCCGTTACATTCTCACCTGTCGTTCCATCACCTCGCGTCGCGGCCTCCACAAGCCGTCCATTTTCATAGCGCAGGGAAATTGAAAGCCCATCAATCTTCGGCTCGGCCGTAAAAGCCACAGGCTCTTGCAGTGACAGACCAAGAAAACGCCGCACGCGCTTTACGAAATCAACAATATCCTCCTGAGAAAAAGCATTCCCAAGAGAAAGCATTGCAACCGCGTGCTTGACCTTGGAAAAACCTGTTGCCGGAGAAGCCCCCACACGAGTTGAGGGACTATCAGCCAAGATGAGATTGGGAAACCGCGCCTCAATCGCCATCAGCCTCTGTCTTAGGGCGTCATACGCCGCATCCGTTACCTCTGGTGCATCCTGCTGATAATAAAGCGCATCGTGACGAGCAATTTCCTCACCGAGCCGAGCAAGCTCTTTGGCCGCCTGATCCTCATCAAGCGCTTCAACCGAAACATTCGAAGTACCAAGCGAAGCCATTAAAATCCTTCCACGATTGCGCAAACAGCAGGCGAGGCTTAAACAATCATATTGCCAGGAACCTTATGCCCCCAACTAGAGCAAACAACAAAATCCGCGCTTCCAGCAAGAAGCACGCTGATTTTAAAGTGGAGCAAAAGGAGATTCAGGTTATGGAAATATTGTCGGTAAAGCCCATCTTTTTGTCGGGAGCAACCGTCTTTAAGGCCCGCCAAGCCCAAACTTTGGTACATTTTTCCAGATCTTAGACAGCCACGAATCGCCTGTATTGCGTGGCGCCAGCCCATCACTGGCCAGCAGCGTATAGGCGTCTTTGTACCAGCGAGACTGCGGGAAGTTATGCCCCAGAACAGCCGCTGCCGTCTGTGCTTCCTGCTTGATGCCCAGCGCCATATACGCCTCCGTCAAACGCATCAAGGCTTCTTCCACATGCGCCGTCGTCTGGTAATCGCTTGCAACAACCTTGAAACGGTTGATAGCCGCAATGTAGTTACCCTTCTTGAGATAGTAACGCCCAACCTCCATCTCTGAGGCAGCCAGCGTGTCTTGCGCAATCAGAATTCGATTGCGAGCTTTCTTGGCGTATTTGCTATCAGGATAACGCGTAACTATTATTTTTAATTGTTTAAGAGCCTTGCGCGTTGACGATTGGTCGCGATCCGCACCACGCATTTCATCAAAATACGCCGAAGCGATGATGTGATGAGCAAGCGCCGCCTCCTTCGTGCCCGGATGAAGCGTGGTGTAGCGTTGAGCTGCCGCAATGGCCTCAGGAAGCTTTCCAGCCTTGTAGTAGGCGTAAGCCGACATCACCATGGCACGTCGAGCTTCAGGTGCGTAAGGATGATCCCGATCAAGATTCTCAAACTTGCGCGCAGCCCTATTGTACTTACCGCGTGCCAACAGCGAATCCGCCTCACTGTACATCTGACCTGGAGGATCGGGATTCAAAGCCTTCGAGATATCGCCGGATGAAGCACACCCGCTCAGCGCAACGACAGTTCCCATACTCAAAGAAACAACGGCCAAGCGCAACCACGAGCTCATCCGCCAATTCTGTGATCTCACATGATGCATAAGCTGATTATTCCTTTTGCACTTCGGCGACATCACAAATGACGAACATTCAACCCGACAATCTCTTCGTGTCTTCAGGTTCAAACTCACAAGAGATGAAACTCAGGATAATTAAACTAAGTCCGATTCCCTTATTAATATAGCGCCAAGCTTCGTCTCAGTCTTCTCATAAATCACACCTGACAAACAGTTTGATATGTCAAGCCAATGAGAAACGGGCAAACGCACCTTGCCTACCAAAGGTATCTCTAAATCTCACCCGAAACAGGCAACCACAAAGCCAGCAAAACGACAGCAGTGACAGCACAAATTCACTGATCTCGAATGCGACGTAGAAACGCTAAAAATATGGTTTCGATAAGACCTTATCCGAGATCAGCAAGGAAAAATTCTCTTGAGCCATATTCTCCAGAGTCGGGAAATTATCAACAATTTCACCTAACTACGAAGCAAGAAAGCCTCTAATAGAATCCGTTTATGCGCCAGCAGCTCTAAACAGGAAATATAGCCGCACCATCAACGTCAAAGGCCAGATTAGCCTGGTCGACATCCGAAAACTGGAAAAAAGAGAGCGACACCGGTCAGCTAGAATGGCTCAACTTAACCCATGCGCTTAACGCAGACTTTCCATTCCAGCTTCAGCTCCAAATACAGCGTGCCGAATTGATGGGGTCTCGTGAACCCGAGGTGCCTCCACCAAAGTCCAGGCTGACCGGTCTGCTAAGAGCGCTTGAATCACAAGCGAATTGAGACGGTGTCCACCACGAACGGATCTGTAAGCGCCCAACAAAGGATGTCCTGCCAGTGACAAATCTCCAACGGCATCAAGCATCTTGTGACGAACAAACTCGTCAGGGTAACGCAGGCCTTCGGTATTCAAAACCTTACCGTCCCCGATAGCAACGGTGTTATCCAAACTTGCACCAAGCGCCAGTCCAGCCTTCCACAACTTCTCAACGTCGGACATAAAGCCAAACGTTCGAGCCCGGCTCAATTCATGACGAAAAACACCCGGGTTCATTTCAAATGCCAATCTCTGGCGACCAATTACCGGCGTTTCAAACTCGATTTCCACATCCATATGGAAGCCCGAATGAGGTGTCAGCTCACCGAAACAATCACCATTTTCAACACGGATGGGTTTCAATACCTTGATGAATTTCCGCGGAGCCGAAAGCTCTGCAATTCCCACATCATCGATTGCCTCGACAAAATCCGCGGAACTGCCGTCCATAATCGGCACTTCCTTACTGTCGATCTCGATGTAACAATTGTCGATGGACAAGCCCCGGAGCGCGGCAATAAGATGCTCAACAGTGCTGACAGTATTACCTTCATCATCACCGATAACGGTGCACAAGGTTAGGTTTTTAACGCGATCGACCTTGGCAGGAATGTCGGCCATCAAACGACCGCGCTTCGTTACCAAAAAACGAAGGCCGGTGTCGGTTTCCGCTGGATGTAGCGTAACCGACACCGGCGCTCCACTGTGCACCCCCGTGCCCGTCAATTCGATTTCTCGCGCAATGGTCGTCTGCCGCGCGCCGATAAAACGATTCGACATTTCAGCCGTCCCTCGCTGCCCTAACCCAGGCCCAGTCGTCAGAAAAACTGACTTCCAGTACCCCCCCGTGTCACTTTTGATCTCGCCTTCAACCATTTACCAGCGGCACGACAATTTCACGAATATGAAACGCGTTACTGACCGTGTCCCGGTTACAAGAGGAAAGAACAAATCAAGAGTGACCTGTTATGCAACTCACGATACTTGCGTAGAACCCCGCTTACAAATCACGCTTTTTTACACTCTGTTACCTATAACGACACAAACGAGAATTAGGCCTCAACGGACAACCTATATGGTATTTTTAGCGCCGCCTTTGATTGCTAAAAAACACTGGTAACTCAGAGGCTTCCTGCCCCTTGCTACCACCTCGTGGAGCCCCTTGGTCAGGCCCCTGCCCACGACCATCTCGCTGCTGTCTTGCATTAGAATCTTGATAATTTGGGTCAAAAGCGGGGTTACTTTCAGGCTCAGAAAACGAATCACTTTGTTTCTTAGTGAACCCAGTCAAACGCTCAAACAATCCTTTCTTGCGAACGGGACGCTGTGCTTGAGCTTTTTGCAACATGGTTCCAACGTGCTCAGGTTGCACAGAATCTTCTCCGTTAGAACCAACCCGAGCATTATATTCACGCTGACCTACAGCCGGAAAATCTTCAACCTGCAATGGCCGTCGCTCTGGTCGACGGACATTTCCAGGTGGTTGTTGAGGTTGAAACTGCGCTGATTCATACGGATAGTTTTGATCCATCCCCCCATCAGGCTGCGTATTGGAAATTGGATACTCTTCTGAAGTGCGAACGCTTGGAGAAAAACCCTCCTCAATCAAAACGTCCCCGGGCCCCTGCCACTGCACCCCGCCCTCAGATGGTGCCTCCAAATCTTGTCGCGCCCCGGCCCCGGCATCATCATTGGAATAATTATCAACACCAGGATGACCCTGCTCATTTGGTGCAAGAGGCTCAAAGGCTTGTCCAACGCCTTCATTGTTGTATGAGCTAGAATGCCTATCTTCCTCCCAAACTCCTGCCATGGAAGGATCATGGTTCGGCGCCGAAGATGCGTCCGTTTGGATAGCACCGGTCAATCGCTCTTCAAGCAACTCACCCCCATCCTGCCCGGGCGCAGCCCCAAACTGTGGCGCACTCTCAAAATTCTGTCCCGCATCAAGCTCTGGCGGTTGCTTCTGATTTAGAGTTGATCTGCCTTCATTCTCGTTCGATAAGCCCGCCTCCTCACCATGTAAGCCTTGCTCAGACGGTGGGCTCTGCTCGTGTACAGGTTGTGAGCCCGCCGGCGGAGGTGGAGGAGGAACAACTCTTCCGGGATTTTGAAGCCCCATGAAACCTGATCCAGATTTCTCACTATTGCGCCCCATACCCGAGGCAACAATTGACACTCTGATTTTGTCGGTAAGTGTCTCATCGAATGTCGCACCCACAATAATTGTGGCATCCGCATCAACTTCCTGGCGCACTCGGGACGCGGCCTCATCCACCTCGTAAAGCGTAAGATCCGGCCCACCGGTAATGGACAACAACAGCCCTTTTGCACCCTGAAGCGAAATGTCATCCAGCAATGGGTTGGAAATAGCTTCCTCGGCCGCCAACGTGGCACGCCGTTCACCAGAGGCTTCCCCCGTCCCCATCATCGCTGTGCCCATACCTGCCATCACAGACCTGACATCGGCAAAATCCAGGTTGATCAGCCCTTCTTTCAAGATCAGGTCAACGATGCAAGCAACCCCTGAATAAAGAACGTGATCGGCTAGTACGAACGCCTCGGAAAATGTCGTCTTCTCATTGGCAATAAGGAAAAGATTCTGATTGGGAATAACAATCAAGGTATCGACGCATTGCTTGAGTTCCTCTATGCCCGCTTCCGCAATACGCATCCGCCGGCTACCTTCAAACTGGAACGGTTTCGTGACGACCCCGACAACGAGAATACCCTGTTCCCGCGCAATCCGCGCGATAACCGAAGCAGCACCGGTACCGGTGCCCCCGCCCATACCGGCGGCCAGAAACACCATGTGCGACCCTGAGACCTGCGCACGCAATTCATCCATTGCTTCTTCGGCGGCCGCCTGCCCGATCTCCGGCTTGGCTCCAGCACCGAGACCTTCCGTAAGGTTTACCCCCAACTGAACGCGATGCTCCGCGCTCGAAGCAGCAAGGGCCTGCGCATCTGTATTGGCAACGACATATTCCACCCCGGTCAGTCCCGCGGCGATCATATTGTTGACAGCATTACAACCAGCCCCGCCAACACCCACCACGGTCAAACGCGGCTCCAAATCCGTGAGCTTCGGCAATTGTAAGTTGATGCTCATCACGTCCCCGTGTTGTAACCATTAAACTGCCGTATGGCAGGGGACGATGTCGCCCCCGAATGACTTTGATCAGGAACGCACTGGTGACAATATCAATCAGCCTAAAGCATCGGGTCAGAGACTTTCAGCTAGCCACTGCCCAACGCGGCCAAGATAGCCACGAGATAGCACGTCCCGATCTTTGTAGGTGATCAACTCACCACCAGCATCAATACTGGCACTGAGCATTCCTACAATTGTAGAAAACGCAGGACTGGAAACTCTTTGCGGCACATCAGACAAACCACCTGAAACACCACCCGATGAACTCATGGGTTGACCAATGCGAACCGGTGCTCCTAGGGCATCGGCTGCAAACTCTGCCATTCCCACAAGCTGACTACCGCCACCCGTCAGAACAAAACGCTCAACCATCAGGTCTTTCAGACCATTACGCTCAAATCGCTCTCGAAAAAGCGACATCAGCGAAGCAACCCGCGGCCGAATAATCTGAGCCAACTGCGCCTTGGTTGCCTGACCAAACAAACCCTCCTCCTCTCCGGCGATCGGATAGGAGAAATCATCGTGCTCATCAGAGCGCGCGTGAACCAGTGTGCCATAAAGCGCCTTGATTCGCTCGGCTTCCGCAAGTGGTGTCTGCAATTGTCGAGCAATATCATAGGTGATGTGGTCAGAACCCACCGCCAGAACATCGGTAAAAACCATACTTCCATCGATAAACACGGCAAATGAAGTTGTACCACCCCCCATATCGATGCATGTGGTACCCAACCGACGTTCTTCCTCGCTCAGCACCCCAAGTCCACTGGCATAAGGCGCAACAACAAGCCCAGAAACATTCAAATAGCATCGTTCAATCAGCATCAAGAGATTGCGAATCGGTGCTTCATCCGCACTCACCGCATGCAAATCAGCCGTGAGCCTATGCGCGGCCATCCCTCGCGGGTCTCGCGCACCGGCAACACCATCCAGGCGATAGCTAACACGATTCATATGAACGAGCGAGCGACCATCACGCTCAACATACAAACGAGCATCCTCTACGATACGGGCCAAATCCGCGTCCCGCACAACTCCCTCGGCAAGATTGACGCTGGCAGAAAAGTTCGACGATTTCAGCCGTCCGCAATTCACCGAAACAACAAAATCCTCAAGCGTCACCCCAGCCATCTTCTCAGCATCCGAAACAGCCGCACGTACAGATTGTTCAGCTTGATCAAGGTCCGTGATGACCCCAGCCTTCAGTCCCTTCGATCTGCGAAGTCCAGTTCCCACAATACGTGCATCTAAAACGCCAGTTTCTCCACGCCGCCCATCCAAGGCCACAATAAGACAGACGACTTTGCTCGAACCGACATCCAAAAGCCCGATAAACTTCTGATTCCTAGTTGGAGCTCGATTTAACTGCGACACAGATAACCTCTTTTCGAACAATGGTGAGTTTCACCAAAAAATGCACATGCCCGCTTAAGGAGCACGCGCCTAAACCAAAGCCACCCTAGCCAGGAACACCGCCAGCCTCCGCGTGAGAGCCAGGCGTGGTGACAAGAAACAGTTTGCTGTCACCCTTCCTGCTTCTCACGGTGACCCGCCCAGAAACCCTAAGATCCAAAAGCGTATGAGGTCTCTTAAGTAGTTCCGTCAATTTGGGATACGATCGAAGCTTTGCCAACGCGAAGGCTGCTCCTTCCGCTGGAAGGAGCACACGCACTCCTTGCGTAAGGTGCAAACTCCATCGGCGCTTCGACACGCGAACCGCTTTTAAAAACCGCTCATGAAATATCTTGGAGGAGCCCACCAGTCGCATAAGAGACGCCACCTCGCTAGCGGCACCTTCACCCGATACCAGTGGTAGATTGGGTGCAAACCGCTTTTCGGTAACTGAAAGCACACGCCCCGTAACATCGATCAAGTGCAATTCACCTCGGTGTTGCCAAAGCGCATAAGCTTCACGCTCCACCACGCGCACTTCCAGTTGTCCAGGTAGCATCCGAACGATACTCGCCGACTTAACCCAGGGAAGTTTTTCAAGGCGCCGTAGTGTTTCCTGGTCATTAAAACTCAGAAATGTTCTTTGAGACCCCAAACGCAAAGCATCAAAGATATCTCTCTCTGGTGTGTAATGATGACCAGTTAAGACAACCTGGTCGATACCAAGCCCCAGCGAAAATGCCATGCGCTCAAACACCGGCCAAATGGAATCTGCATGAGCAGAACGTCGCCCGAAATCGCTCATCAGTGCAAATAAAAGAGATCCCGCAATCCCGGCAAGAATCGCCAGTCGAAAACCACTCATGTTGAACCGAAAAAACCGATCGGATTTTGTTTGAGCGAAACTCGGCAATCGCTCCTCAAGCATTTCCTCATCAAAAGGAGATGACAATTGAAACGAACTGTAGGAACGCTCATCAAAGGTATTTGCAAAATCATGAGTAGAAACACGTCCCACAGGTAAAAGCCCTTCAGCCGGCCTTGGACCACCATGAGAATGAAACTTAGCCGCATTCGCACACGAACCGGCGGACTGCTCTAGCCTACCTCTGGAACCACGCCTCTTTTCGATCTTTGACAACTCGCATCCTCGACTAAAAAGCGCACGAGTTCGTCAAATGACCAACCCGCGTACAAAGCAAATTCCGGTACAAGTGACGTCTCCGTCATACCAGGTTGCGTATTCACTTCGAGGCATGCCAACGCGCTATCAATTCCTTTCGATTCATCAAACCGAAAGTCCGCACGCGATACACCTCGACAGCCCAGCGCGTTGTGGGCCGCCAAAGTGTATTTCCGGATTAATTGGTAAACATCTGATGAAAGATTGGCCGGTAACTGGTGATCAGAGCCCCCAGGAGCGTATTTTGCCTCAAAATCATAAAAATCGAGCCCCTTGAGCGGCAAAATCTCGGTGACCTCGCTCACATAGTCTCCAATGACAGCGCACGTCAGCTCGCGCCCAGCCACGTAGCGCTCCACCATTACCACTTCATCAAGGTCTCCTCCTTCACCAATGGAGGCCGGGGGAGACGCAGCCCCCTCATGAACAATTACGACTCCGAAACTGGACCCATCCGCCACTGGCTTGACCACATACGGCGGCGCCATGACATGATTGCTAAGTGCCTCACGTCGCGAAACCAGAATCGCTTCTGCTACGGGAACCCCGACGGAACGCAACACAACTTTTGCCAGCTCCTTGTCCATCGCCAGCGACGAAGACAAAACGCCCGAATGCGTGTAGGGAATTTGCAAACCTTCCAGAATGCCCTGCATACAGCCATCCTCCCCAAAGGTCCCATGCAACGCATTGAAACAAACATCCGGCTGCACTTCTCCCAATATCTCAGCAATGTCGCGTCCAACATCAATTTCACTGACCCGATAGCCCTCCCTCTTCAGCGCCGCAGCAACAGCCTTGCCACTTAGAAGGCTGATCTCACGCTCCAAGGAAGGACCGCCCATAAGCACAGCCACATGTTCAAACGTCCGCGCAGGAGAAGTGCCAAGCATAATTCTTTCCTGAAAATATTTTTATCAGCGCGAGCGATGATGCCCCATAGCCGTCAACACTCAACTCTCAAGCGCGACGCTTGCGAAACTCATCAAACTCTGCGACAAGCGCTTCGCCTTTGGGTCTACCATCTTTCGGTTCACCCACACGAATGATCTCCCAATGCAACTCTATGCCCGAGTTGGCTTTGACACGCGCGCGCACCGTTTCACCAAGTAGCTCAACCTCTTCACCCGTTGCATCTTGATCGTTAATCAAGAAATTGCAGTGCAGCTCCGAAACCATCGCACCACCAACACGCAGCCCCCGGCATCCGGCCGCATCAATAAGCTTCCAGGCACTATGCCCTGGGGGATTTTTAAATGTCGAACCGCCGGTCCGCGCACGTGTGGGCTGTTTCTCTTCGCGATAAGAAACAACCTCGTCCATCTTTTCACTGATTTCACTTTTCTGACCCACCCGCCCGCGAAACGTTGCTTGCGTAAAAATAAAGTCGCGCGGCAACGAGCAATGACGGTAGGCATAGCCCATGTCCTCGACAGACAGAACATGCATAGTGGCCTGACGATCCACAGCGCGAGCACTTTCCAAAACATCCTTGGTCTCGGTTCCATGCGCACCA
>JAJRZC010000251.1 GCA_024275435.1 Alphaproteobacteria bacterium | reverse complement strand
GTTTTTGTAATTCGACGTCGAAACCGAGGAGATAAAAATTTGCAATCAAATCCGAAATGGGCGCGCCTTGAGGGATTCCATGAGTTAATTTTTTCCCGTTCTTGTCAACATTTGATCGTACAAGGCTAGGCAATTTTGAGTCCCCACCGCAAATTTTTGCTCGGAAGTCCGCAGGTGAGCAAAGTTGCGTCGGCATCTCTTTGTAAGGGCGCGTATAGTGTTCACGCGGGTATCCATTGATTTCTATTGTTTCGATGTACCCCAGTCGCCGATAAACATCTTTTTGATCAACTACGTGGTAGTCTGTGATATTTTTGAAAATTGTGAAATGATCCGGAGGCAGACGTTTGACATCCAATAGGTCGCACCAAATTTCTTTAATTTTGGCATGGTCAAGGTTTTCGAAATAACCCTTGATATCTAAGGCAATAGCAACGCAGTCGCCAAGCTTCTCGATTTCATCAAATGAATCTTTGGCAAAATCGATATTGCATTTTCCGCCTCCGCCGAGCTTTGGAACCTTTCTATAGGCAATCGGGCACTCTGCAATCCCCAATGACTTGAGCCGTTCTTCGTATTTTTCAGACAAAATCCTTCGGTAATGCGTTAGGATATACGCATCTTTTCGAGCCGCGTAACGTATCGGTCTGGACTTAGTTTTCGGCCTTCCCTTCGAGGCAGTCCGAAACGGCTGCCATTCATCGTAATAGAGGAAGAAAGGGAAAAATTTATTTTTTGCTACTCGCGCCGGGCTGCCAACAAGGGCTTCAATATCTTCAATACCAATACGCCGGTCAAAATGTGGGTAGTGCTTAAGGTCTTTTCCTGAAAAATCTGGTTCCATAACAATCCGCGAGAGGGGCCGAAGCATCGGGCAGCACTCTTGCCCTAAATATCTTCGACCCCGGCTGTTCTGCGTAGAGTGCCTAACATCGACGTGGTCGTGTATACTGTATTACGTATGGCTATAAATAATTATGGCCGTCACGCTACCAGACTTGTCGCTAAATTAATACAAGGAGCCCTAACTTTGGAACTCGATATTTGCATAAACCTGGCAACAGGCCTTGACAGTTTAAACGATCGACTGCGACGCCCAACTGACGCCGATAAAATATATATGGATATCTGACTTAGGAATTCAAGTTTTTGCCCTAGAAAATATTGCTCCCCACCCCCTTCAAACCATCCCCGGCACCACCAGATCGGGGGGTCTGTGGCCATCCGCAAAAGTCTTGATGTTGATGATCACCTTTTCGCCCATTTCCAGCCGGCCCTCGACGGTGGCCGAACCCATGTGGGGTAGCAGCACCACATTCTTGAGCGCGCGCAGGCGGGGGTTGATTTGGGCGCCGTGCTCGAACACGTCCAGCCCGGCGCCGGCGATTTCGTTCGCGCGCAGCATGCGGGTCAGGGCGTTTTCGTCGATGACTTCGCCGCGCGAGGTGTTGACGATGACGGCGCTGGGTTTCATCAATTTCAGCCGGCGAGCGTTCATCAGGTGGTAGGTGGAGGGCGTGTGCGGGCAGTTGATCGAGATGATGTCCATGCGCGCCACCATCTGGTCGAGGCTTTCCCACCAGGTGGCTTCCAGCGGTTGTTCAATCTCCGGGCGCAGTTGTTTGCGGTTGTGGTAGTGGACCTGCATGCCAAAGGCGCTGGCGCGCCGGGCCACGGCCTGACCGATGCGGCCCATCCCCAGGATGCCGAGGCGGCGACCGGCGAGGCGACCGCCGAGAAACGCCGTGGGGGCCCAGCCTTCCCAGGTGCCCGATTGCATGACCGCGAGGCCTTCGGGGATGCGCCGG
>JAJRZC010000250.1 GCA_024275435.1 Alphaproteobacteria bacterium | reverse complement strand
GCCAGGGCTTCAAAAACCTCGTTTCTGGCCCGTGGCGGGATTGCGCTGTCGTCGGTCTACCTGCTGGGCTACTTCGGCCAGCAAATCATCTTTGGTAATCCGGCTGTGCAGTTCATCCTCGGCTTTATCGACGGGGGAGACCGCGCCCAGGAGCTCGTTTCCCGCGTGAATTATGATGGCGCTGTCACCTCTGGGCTTGTGATCGGGGCATCGTTTGCCATATTGGGATTCAACCATTGGAAAGAACAAAGAGCCGCACAAAAGGATACGGAGAAGAACAAGGCTTTGGAGGCACCGTGAATAACCGAAAGATGATTTTCGCCGCCATTATTGGCGTCGTTTTTTTGTTTGCTGGATACAACCTGTACAGCTATTTCCAGAACCAGGCCGAGATTGCGGCTGAGGAAGAGCGTCTCGCTCAGGAGCGCCAACTGGAGCGCGATCGCGCTGCGGCTGAACAAGCAGCCGCTCAACAGGCCGAACAAGCCCGCCAGGAAGCCGAACGTGCGGCTCAGCGTGCTGCTGAAGAACAACGTCGCCAGGAAGAAGCCAAGGCCCGCGAAGAGGCGCGCCTGGCCGAGGAAGCCCGGCAAGCGGCGGAAGAGGCACGTCTGGCGGAAGAAAATCGGTTGGCTGAGGCAGAGCGCCTGCGTGAACGCATCGCCAAGGTTCGGGAAATCAAGAGCTATGAGGGCATCTGGTACGACAAGATCGAGGGTTTGCAGGAGCTTTCGGCACGTTACGTTCAGGACCACCCCGAAGAATTCAATACCCAGCTGTTCAGCGCCGCCAATTTTGGTGTGCGGGATCGCAGCTCAGTCAAAGTGTTCTTCGACAATTCCACCCCCTTGATGCTTTATGCGGCGATTAGCCAGGATACACGCCTGCTTCAGGCTTTGATCGATACCGGGATCGACGTGAATGCCACCAATGATGCGGGCGTCACGGCCCTGATGTTCGCGGCAACCTACAACAATCCGGAAGTGGTGGCGTTCCTGATAGGGCAGGGGGCTGATACCGGTGCAATCGCCTACAGGGATGATATGAATGCCCTGCATTTTGCTGCCAAGTACAACCCAAACCCGGATACGGCCGAGGCTCTGGTGAAAGCGGGGCTGGCGCTTGAAAGCAAGACCAGCAAAGGCATGACCCCGGCCTTGCTCGCCGCCTCGGACAACCGCAACATGGAAGTGGTCGCGCGTCTGGCCGAGCTCGGCGCAGATACGGGTGCCTACGATGAAAGTGGGGTCGATGTGGTCCGGATTGTCAAAGCACGTTTCGAGGGGAACAGGGAGCCGTTCTTGGGGATTTCACCGGAGTTTAAGGAGCAGGTTTTGGTGGCAATTCAGGGGAGATAGAGCCCTATACTCTAAAAAACTTGAAATATATCAATAATTCTTATCATTCTTGTAGAACTATCGGTATTTTATAAAAGTAGGTTTGCAGGATGGCGTTCGAAATCGCGATGAAAGAATTATTGGACAAAATAACATCATATAACCTTTTTAATTACCTGTTGCCGGGGGTGCTTTTTTCAGTTTTGGCAAGAGCCTTTACAGAATTAGACTTAATCCAAGATGATTTGATTACGGGTGCTTTTTTGTACTATTTCATCGGAATTATTGTTAGCCGCTTCGGGTCGTTGTTTTTCGAGCCCTTTTTAAAATGGTCCAAGTTTGTTCGGTTTGAAAAATACGAAGATTACCTTTTAGCTTGTGAAAAAGATTCCAAAATTGAGCTGCTTCTCGAAACCAGCAACATGTACCGAACTTTTGCAGCGCTATTTGCCAGCCTGCTTTTTTTGAAGATTTACCTCGCAATCGAAACGGCACTCCCAGCTTTGGGAGAATATCGGGCATGGATAGCAATAATTTTTCTTCTTGCTTTGTTCTTGTTTTCCTACCGGAAGCAAACCAAATATATCGCGTCGCGAATAAGGAAATTTTCTGATGAGTAAGACTTGCACATTTTATTTTTGGGATGTCCAGCATGGACATGCTGCGTATATCAATACCCCCAACAACCGTCATATCGTAGTTGATCTTGGAACTGGCGATTATTCTGACAGGAATGAGGAATTTAGCCCCCTTTTATATCTAAAAAACGATAAGGGTGTAAAGCGATTGGATTATGTCATAATAACACACCCTCACCTTGATCACATAGACGATATCTTGAATTTTGACTCTCTGGATCCTCGCGTTCTTAATCGCCCAAAGCACCTTACAAAAGCGGAAATAATGAATGGGGTGCAGGACAACGATAAAGAGAAGTTCGAAAAGTATTGTGAAATAAATGATCGTTACAACGGCTCTATTGCGAGCGACAGTGAAAACAATACATCCAACCCAGAAAACTGGGGTGGTTTATTCATCCGCACTTTTACCCCAAAGGGCTGCGATCACTCCAATTTTAACAACCACAGCATTGTTTCCGTCTTTGAGTACGCTGGGTCCAAAATCGTAATACCCGGTGACAATGAAAAGTGCTCGTTTGATGAGCTGATGTTAAAACCAGACTTTAAGTCGGCTGTAAAAAATGCGGACGTTTTACTTGCACCACATCATGGAAGAAAATCGGGGTTTGACACAGACTTCGTTAATTTGGTTAATCCGAGAATTACAATCGTCTCTGACGGTCGCTTTTGCGATACAAGTGCCAATGGGCGGTATTCAGAAAAAAGTAGGGGTTGGATGACACATTATCGAAGTGGAAAAACATCTGAAACACGATACTGCCTTACAACCAACTCAGATGGTCATATTGAAGTAAGTATTGGTTATAATGACGGGGACAAGCCATTCCTTTCGATAACAGCTGATTAGGTAGCACAGCCAATGACAAATAAGCTACCATAGACTGTAAGGTTTCCTTATTCTTAGTAGCTTATCAAGAATCCGATCCCTTCAACCACTCCCAGGCGTTCATTACCTGCCGAAGCTCATGCTCTGACCCGCCTCTGTCGGGGTGGGTTTCTATTACGCGCTTCCGGTAGGCCTTCTTGATCTCGTGCAGGGAGTACTTCCGGCCAGGCTTGAGGCCCAGGGTTTGCAGGTGTTTGTCGCGGATCGTGTTTGCGCGCGGCTCAGCTTTGGCGCTCTGTTGGGGGTTAAAGCGTGCGTGATCGTTGTCGGCGCTGTAGCCGTATCCGTCCCGCCCGCGGCTATGCTGATCGCCTGAGGTGAAGCCCTGGTCCCGGTGGCGGCGGGCATCGTCCCGCCAACGCTCCTGGGTGCCGGATTTCCCTGTGTTTTGTCTTGCCGCCTGCTCGCGCTCTCGCCGCTGGCGTTCGTCCATCTCGCGCTCCTGGGCGCGGATATCCTCATAGGCGCGCTTGTACTTGTAGGCGAACCAGATATCGCCCAGGCCTCCGGCCCAGCTCAGAATATCGGGCAGGCGGGCAATGTGATTGGAAAAAAAGCCAAGCAGAAAAACCCCACCGATGAACCATCCGGCTTCCCTGAGTGGCTGGATCAGGAAAATTGCAAACCAGGCAAGCAGAAGGAACTTCCAGATATTCATGCGCAGGCTGAGCTTGCCCAGCATCTTGCCTGCAAAATAGAGGACAAGCAGAAGAAACAGGAAAACCGGATTGAAAAGCGCGGTCAGCCCCCAGAATTTCACTTGGTCAAGAAAGTCTATCATTGAAGCGGCACCCGCGAAATCTTCTGCCGCACGTTAGCGGCCGGGATATGCGCCTCGCCAAATCGCTTCGGGATTTTGGACAAACGCCGGTCGGAAAAAT
>JAJRZC010000249.1 GCA_024275435.1 Alphaproteobacteria bacterium | reverse complement strand
AGAGGAGGGCGTTTACTTACATGTTGATCACTAAGTCTTTAGTTACAGCTACGATCATTAGTGCTTGCGCATTGAGCGCTGTCTCCGGTGCGGCCATGGCTCGCGATCAAATAAAGATCGTCGGGTCTTCGACGGTTTTCCCGTTTTCGACCACTGTGGCTGAGCGTTTTGGCAAGGGAACTGATTTCAAGGCTCCGGTTGTTGAAAGTACCGGTTCCGGCGGTGGTCTCAAATTGTTCTGTTCTGGTGTGGGTGACCAACATCCCGATATCACGAATGCATCGCGCCGAATCAAGAAGTCCGAAGTCGAGAAATGCGCGAAAAATGGCATCAAGGATATTGTCGAAGTCAAGATTGGCTATGATGGCATTGTTCTGGCCAATTCACGGAAATCAAAGCAGCTAGATTTGAGTCTGAAAGATCTATTCCTGGCGCTTGCCAAAAACGTGCCTGATGGCGAAGGCAAGACAAAACCAAACCCCTACAAGACATGGAAAGATGTCAATCCAGAGCTGCCTGATGTCAAGATCGAAGTGATGGGGCCGCCACCAACATCTGGAACGCGCGATGCGTTTGTGGAGCTTGCCATGGAAGGCGGCTGCAAGTCGTTCGACTGGATCAAGGCAATGAAAAAGGCCGACAAGAAAGCCTACAAGGCGTTATGCCACACGATTCGTGAAGATGGGGCTTTCATCCAGGCTGGTGAGAACGACAATCTTATTGTGCAGAAGCTGATTGCTAACCCTTCAGCGTTTGGGATCTTTGGTTTTAGCTTCCTGGATCAAAACTCAGATACCGTTCAGGGCAGCAAGATCAATGGTGTTGCACCTGAATTTGAATTGATAGCTGACGGCAGCTATCCGGTTTCACGCTCGCTTTATTTCTATGTGAAGAAAGAGCATGTCGGCAAAACCAAGGGTATGGAAGAGTTTCTAGCTGAGTTTGCTAATGACAAGGCCTGGGGACCTGAGGGTTATCTGTCGGACAAAGGTTTAATCCCGATGTCTGATGAGGAACGCGATGAATGGGCGGCGAAGGTGAAAAGCCTTCAAGTTCTGTCCATGTAGGGTGCTGGTGCGGGCAGGTGCTTCTGGCGCTTGCCTGCTGCATTGTTATGGGCTCTTTTTTGAATGGGGTGTGCTTTGATGATCAATGGGGACGACTTTGCGATCAGCATTCGGCAATCACGCCGTTTGAAATGGGGTGAGAGGGCTATTCAGCTCTTTATGATCTCTTGCTCTTTGGTTGCCGTTGCCGTCACCATTGGAATTGTTTTTTCGCTGGTCTTTGAATCCTATCGATTCTTCCAGTTTGTACCGGTTTACGATTTCCTATTCGGACTTGAATGGAGTCCACAAACAGCTATTCGTGAAGATCAAGTGGGAGCGAATGGCAGTTTCGGAGCGATTCCGCTTATTACCGGCACGCTACTCATCAGTGCTATTGCAATGGCGGTGGCGACGCCTCTTGGTTTGGCTTCGGCGATCTATTTAGCGGAATATGCCGGAAAACGAACTCGCGACGTGGTTAAGCCGGTTTTAGAAATTCTTGCGGGCATTCCAACTGTTGTCTACGGTTTTTTTGCTGCACTTATGATAGCTCCGTTCATCCGAATGACTGGCACAGATATGGGGCTTGAAGTGGCCTCGGAAAGCGCACTGGCTGCCGGGTTGGCAATGGGAATCATGATTGTCCCGCTCATTTCATCCTTGTCGGATGATGTTATCAATGCGGTGCCACAATCATTGCGTGATGCCTCGCTTGGGCTTGGGGCGACCCACTCTGAAACAATCCGCCGAGTTATTCTTCCTGCAGCGACACCTGGAATTGCAGGAAGTCTACTTTTGGCGACCTCAACAGCGATCGGAGAAACAATGATCGTTGTGATGGCCGCCGGTCTGGCTGCAAATCTGACGGCTAATCCGCTGGAGGCTGTAACGACCATAACTGCCCAGATCGTATCGCTTCTTACAGGGGATCAGGAGTTCGACAGTGCCAAAACTCTGTCGGCATTCGCTCTTGGGCTCTTGCTGTTTTGTATCACGCTGTTGTTGAACGTGGCAGCCCTGAAAATCGTTAAACATTATCGAGAGCAGTATGACTGACAGCTTCACACAGCTAACTCCGGAATTGCGACGACGACACAGAGCGGAATTTCGCTTTCAGTGGGCGGGCAGGTTGGCGATCCTCATTGCGATCGGTTTTCTTGTTGTCATGGTCAGTTCCATTGCGGTGCTTGGTGTTGGTGCGCTTCAGCAAACGCACATCAAGCTCAATGTCTTTCTTGATCCGGCACAGATTGATACAAATTCGTTGAAAGAGGCTGACTATGGACGGCTTGTGAAGTCGGCCTTGAAGGCGAGGTTTCCGGATGTTTCTAAGCGCCGTGATAGACGCAAGCTCTATGGTCTTATCAGTTCTGAAGCTGCTTTCACCCTTCGCGAAAAGGTTGTTCAGGACCCGAGTTTGGTTGGGAAGACGCTCAAGCTTTGGGTTATTGCGTCTGATGATGTGGATATGCTGATCAAGGGCCACGTTTCTTCGGGGGCGGCAGGCGGTGAGCACCGCATTAGTGATATGGAAATGCGCTGGATTGATGAGTTCAGGAAGAGCGGAGATATTGAAACGCGTTTCAATTCACGGTTTTTCTGGTCGGGAGATTCCCGCGAACCTGAGCTTGCTGGCATCATGAGTGCACTGATGGGTTCTGTGTTTAGTCTACTTGTCTGTTTTGCTCTGTCCTTTCCCGTGGGTATCATGGCAGCTATTTACCTGGAGGAGTTTGCACCAAAGAATCGTTGGAATGATCTTATTGAAGTGAACATCAATAATTTGGCGGCGGTACCATCCATTGTATTTGGTCTTCTCGGTTTGGCGGTATTTCTCAACACTTTTGGGCTGCCGCGATCTTCACCTCTTGTAGGTGGCATGGTTCTCGCTTTAATGACGCTGCCAACGATTATCATTGCTTCGCGCGCTGCATTGCGTGCTGTTCCGCCTTCAATCCGAGAGGCGGCCCTTGGGATTGGTGCAAGCCCGATACAATCAACATTCCATCATGTTGCGCCATTGGCTCTGCCGGGTATGTTGACGGGTGCTATTATTGGAATGGCCCGCGCGTTGGGCGAAACCGCTCCTTTGCTGATGATCGGCATGGTTGCCTTTATCGTCGATGTTCCGACGAGCTTTGTGGAGCCGGCAACGGCGCTTCCAGTGCAGATATTTCTCTGGGCCGACAGTCCGGAGCGTGCATTCCTTGAGAAAACATCAGCGGCCATCATTGTCCTGCTTGTGTTCCTGGTTTTGATGAATATTGCTGCAATTGTAATTCGAAGAAAATTCGAGAACAGATTTTAGAGGGGCAGATGTCATGTCTACACCAGAGCTGAAACAACAAGTGTATGCTGAGAACCATGCGGAGGCTCAAGCCATACACCCCATAATCTCGGCGAGAAATGTCAGCGTGTTTTATGGTGAAAATAAAGCTCTCAATGATCTATCGTTGGATGTTCCTGCCAACCAGGTAACCTCGCTCATTGGTCCGTCAGGTTGCGGCAAGACGACGTTTTTGCGTTGTCTTAATCGAATGAACGATCTCATTGATATCTGCCGGGTTGAGGGAGAAATCCTGGTTGCAGACCAGGATATCTATGATCCGGCAGTGGATGTTGTTACTTTGCGCGCTCATGTGGGTATGGTGTTTCAAAAAGCCAACCCGTTTCCAAAATCCATTTTTGAGAATGTCGCATATGGCCTTCGTATTCATGGTCTGACCAATTCAAAGTCTGAGCTTGAAGGCCGTGTTGAACACAGCCTGAAACGGGCGGGCCTGTGGGCAGAAGTTTCGGACCGTCTGGATCATTCCGGTACGGGGTTGTCTGGCGGGCAGCAGCAGCGTTTATGCATCGCGCGGACAATCGCTGTCGAGCCGCGAGTTATATTGATGGATGAGACGTGTTCTGCGCTTGACCCGATTGCGACTGCCAAAATCGAAGAGCTGATGGACGAGCTGCGGGAGAAATTCACGATTATTATTGTGACACACTCCATGCACCAGGCAGCGCGTGTTTCTCAACATACTGCGTTCTTCCATATGGGTGAGCTTGTGGAGCATGGACGAACCGAGCAGATATTCACATCTCCGCGTGACAAGCGGACCGAGAGCTATATTACGGGACGAATTGGCTAGGTCAGAACCAGGATTATAAACAATGGATTCAGAACATATCGTCAAACGATTTGACGACGACCTTAGAAAAATCGAGAGCCTGATTGCGCAAATGGGCGGGCTTGTGGAAACTCAGATTTCCGATGCGATCACGGCGTTGACGCGACACGATCAGGCATTGGGGCAAAAGGTACGGGAAAACGATAAACGCATTGATGATCTGGAAATGGAAGTTGATGATGCTGTCGTTCGGGTCATTGCCTTGCGGCAGCCGAAGGCGCAGGATTTGCGCGCAGTTATTGCGGTATTGAAAGCTGCCAGCAGCCTTGAGCGCATTGGGGATCACGCGAAGAATATTGCCAAACGGGCTAGTGTTCTTGGTGATATCCGTTCCATTGGGTCTTCCAATAATGTTTTGAAAAGCATGAGCCGGATTGTGCAAGAAATGCTCAAGGATGTACTCGACGCCTATGTTTCGCGTGACATCGAAATGGCAGATCAGGTGAGGTTGCGCGACGAGGACGTGGACCAGATGCATAACACGTTGTTTCGCGAACTCCTTACTTACATGATGGAGGATCCACGCAGCATTACGCAATGCATGCATCTATTATTCATTGCCAAGAATATCGAGCGGATGGGTGATCATACGACGGGCATAGCGGAACAGGTTCACTACATTATCGCTGGCGCCATGCCGGACGATGAACGTCCCAAACGGGATATGACCAGTCTGACCACGTTGAACTCAAATGAGAAAAACGGTTCTAATTCGGCGGCATCATGATAAGAATAACAGAACCCTTGATATTGATTGTCGAAGACGAACCAGCTCAGCTGGAAGTGTTGTCCTATAACCTGAATGCCGAAGGTTTCCGGCTTGTCAGCGCCAAGGACGGGGAAGAAGCCTTGCTGATTGTCGATGAGCAAAATCCCGATGCCATCATTCTCGATTGGATGTTGCCAAATGTTTCGGGAATAGAGGTATGCCGCCGATTAAAATCGCGTGCTGGAACGAAGGACATTCCCATTTTAATGCTAACTGCGCGTGGTGACGAGGCTGATCGAGTGCGAGGGTTGGATACGGGAGCTGAGGACTATGTGGTCAAGCCATATTCGGTAAATGAACTTGTTGCGCGTGTTCGTGCCTTGTTGCGTCGAACACGACCTTCCAGTGTCGGAGAGTCTCTTTCCTATGGTGACCTTCACATGGACCTACTGCAGCATAAGGTCACGAATCATGGAGCAAGGGTGAAGCTGGGACCAACAGAATTTCGCCTTCTGGCGACCTTCATGGAAAACCCTGGCCGGGTGTGGGAACGAGAACAACTTCTCGATCGGGTGTGGGGACGCAACGCAGATGTTGATGTTCGAACAGTGGATGTACATGTTGGGCGGTTGCGAAAAGTGCTTCATCACCCGGATTATCCTGATCCAATTCGAACTGTGCGCGGTGTTGGATATTCGCTTGATAAAGAAGGCTGAAAGCCTGTGGCACGAGTGACAGAATATTCTCGCAATTGATTGTCGTTTCACGAGAAAGAGTACAATGAGAATTGAGCATCAATCTCCCAGGACGACAAAAGGTTCATCTGCTGTTGGCCAACGATTGAGTGTTTTTTGTGCTGCGTGAGGACGGGTTTTCTTTTTCGTTTTAGTGGGGCGTTTCCTTGCCTTTTTATTGGTAGATATCTTCATAGTAGTTTTCTTTTTTTCTTTCAAAAAAATGGGTGGTTGTTTTGCTGCTTTTGCCTCTAATTTCTTGAGCTCCTTTTGGGCCATTTGTGCGTGTTGTCCATCTGCAAAATCTTTGAGATAAGTTAGATAGCCTTTCGCGGTGGAAAGTTTCAGAGCACGCAACCAAGCTTCATTTTCAGCCTGCTTTTTGGCCTCTTTGGCTCTTAGCTCAATTTCGTGTTTTTGGGCCTCTTGCTGAGCTTGTTTTTTTGCGGTTTCAGCTTCTATTTTGGCGAGTTGTGTTCGAGCATCGTTCGCATGCAAACCGTTTTTAAAATTATTTAAGTAGCTTTGATAAGCGGCAGGCGAGTTCAGTTTTTTCGCATTTGCCCAGGCTGCCTCATCGGCTCTTTTGAGGTTTGCAATGTTTTGAAGCTCAGTAATAGCCTTGCGAGCCGTCTGTGTGTGTTGACCCTCTGGAAAGCGCTCCAGGTAATCTTGGTAGGCTGATATTGTGGCTTGTCTTTCAGCATTTAACCAGGCGTCATCATGGGCGCGTTGTCTTGCGGCTTTTGCTTCTTGTAGCGCTATATTTTTGCGGGCCGTCTGCGTGTGCTGACCCTCTGGAAATTGCTCCAGATAAGTTTGAAAGGCTGACACGGTGTCTTGATGGCGTGCATTTAACCACGCCATTTCATCTGCAAGTTTCCTTGCGGCAATTATTTGTAGTTCCGCCAGCCTTAGACGAGCTTTTCCAACGTGCATGCCTTTGGGGTAATTCTCAATATATCTTTTGTATTCTTTAATTGATGATATTCTTGTTGCGTGTTTCCAGGCAGAATTGTCGGCTCGCTTTCTGGCAGCTGCGTTTTCCAGGTTTGAAAGTTGTTCACGAGCTGTGGCTACGTGTTGTCCCTTAGGGAAGTCCCTCAGATAAAGCCTGTAGGCATCTATGGTGGCGAGTTCTTGGGTATTGGACCAGGCGAGCAGTTCGATTTGATTACGTTGATACTGCTTGGTTTGAATTGTTATCCAGACACCGCCAGCTACGAAAAGGCCCATGAAAAGCAGAGCGACGAGCAGGTAAGCAGGTGAGCGAGCGCGTTGAGGTTTTTTAATTCTGCTGGAGGGTTTCTCAGGCGTAGACCCAGGATCAACGTCACCTTGTGGCGTCACTTGATCTTTTATTTCTTGCAACTGAAAAGTGTCTTCCAAGGGTAAGCTGCTTGGCTTGGTTTTGCCATTGGGTTTGGTAGGTGGTGTTGAGAACTGCTCTATGAAGGCTGCGTACTTGATTTTCTTTGTTGCTGTTTCCTGCCAAGCAGGGGGCGCAACAAGGTTTGGTGGCAATTGAGTTCGTTCATTGCCTAAAGAGAGGTCAATTTGTTGCTGAGAAAGGTTTCGCGCATTTCTTAAATCGGCGCCAGAAATATTGGCACGAAAAAAATTTGCCTTTCGAAGGTTTGCGCCATCGAAAATTGCGTTTGTTAAGTTTGAAAAACTAAAATTAGAACCTTCAAGCTCAGCGTTTGAAAAGTCCACCCTGGACAGTTCCGCACCCTCGAAATCAGCTCCTTCAAGCTTGCCTGAACAAAGAATTGAATTTGAGAAAGAGGCGTGACGAAAATTTATCGGAACCGCTTTTGACAAAGGAGCCGCCTTGTTGTTGGCGGGAAATGTAATCCGAGCTAAATCGGGTATCGTTTCTGGATTTTCAAGACGCCAAATATTCCAATGTTCGGCACCTTTTTT
>JAJRZC010000248.1 GCA_024275435.1 Alphaproteobacteria bacterium | reverse complement strand
CTTTTTTCGAGATAAAAATAAAAAAGCCCGCCTGCAATCTTATTTTTGCAAGGCGGGCTTTTTTCATAGGAAGTGTTTCAGTTTCACATTTGAGGCGTTGCGGTGAAAAAAGGGTGGTCCGTTCTAGTTCAACAATCGTTTCAGGTCTTTGATGCTGTCATCGATAAGTGTTACGTTCGGTGAACCTGATGCTTTGCTGGATAGGATTTTTTCCGCGGCGGATACTGCTGCATCTACGGCACTTGAACGAACTTCTGCAATGGCCTGGGCCTCTGCGCGCTGGATTTTATCCTGGGCCAGCTTTGTGCGCCGCTCTAGACTTTCTGAGAGACCTTTGCGCGTTTCGGCTGCGAGAGCTTCAGCTTCGCGGCGAGCCTGGTCGATGATGGCCTTGGCTTCATCTTCGGCTTGGTGAGCTTTCTTCTGATAGTCGGCAAGCAGTGCCTGGGCTTCCTCGCGGAGACGACGGGCTTCGTCGAGTTCCTCACGGATTTTCTTGGACCGATTGTCCAAAGCTTCCGAGATGGCTTTGGGCGCTCCTAGATATATGGTTAGGCCAATAAAAATCAGGAAGGATACTACAACCCAATTTTCGGGGTTATCGATAAACTCGGCCACGGCTGTGATCCTTTATGAGTTTGCTGAAGCGGCTTTCAGGGCAGCTTGGATTTCATCGGCAGAAACGTCGGTTCCTGTCAGTTTAGATACGAGTGACTTGGCAACATCACCAGCAATTTCGTTAACGCTCGCCAAGGCCTTTTGTTGTGTTTCGGCGATGCGGGTTTCGGCATCAGCAACTTTGGCATTTATTTCTGCATCGACCCGCTTGCGTTCAATGTCGACTTCGCCAGAAAGCTTCTCACGTGTTTCTTTTGCTATTTCGCTGGCATTGCTGCGGGCGTCTGCAAGAGCCTTCTCGTAGGCATTCAGCGCATTTTCTGTTTCGCTTTTTAACCGTTCGGCGGTTTCAAGGTCTCGCTGGATACGATCCTCGCGCTCTTCGATGATTTCGCCAATACGCGGAAGCGCAATGCGGGAAAGAATGAGGTAAAGCACGGTGAATGTCAGTGCCAGCCATATGAGCTGAGGGGCAAATGTTTCGGCATTGAACGGAGGAAAACCAACGTCGTTATGGGCCCCACCATGCGCTTCGGTTGAGGTGTGCATTTCCTTTTTTTGATGATCTGCGGCTGGATGCTGGGCGTGGTCTGCTGGGCTCATCTGGGTGGTGTGATCATCACCAGATTTCGTTGCAGTCGTACCGGGAGCATGTTGGGTATCGGATTCGTTGGCCATGATCTCATCAAGTTTGCTGGAGGGTTATATGCGAGGCACATTTGGTGTGCCTCGCTATGTTTTGAAGTGACACCCACAAGGGTGAGCTTTTATTCGTTCAGGGTCTTAGACTCCGAACAAAAGAAGTAGAGCGATCAGCAGAGCAAAGATGCCGAGAGCTTCTGTCAAAGCGAAGCCGAGAAGCAAAGTGCCGCGTTGGCCGTCTGCAGCTGATGGGTTACGCAGTGCGCCGGACAGGAACTGGCCGAACAGGTTGCCAAGGCCGATGCCGGCGGCACCTGTACCGATGGCGGCAAGGCCGGCACCAATGAATTTCGCTGCTTCTGGATCCATAACTTTCTCCTTGTTAAATAGTGTCTGTTGGTTTCGCTTTTGGCGATTGGTTGAAGATATTGGTATGTGACGTTTGTTTTGCTTTAGTGCGCACCGTGTACGGCATCGTTGAGATAGATGCAGGTTAAAACTGCAAAAACGTAGGCCTGCAGAACGGCAACCAGGACTTCAAGGGCGGTGAGTGCGACCGTCAAGGCGAGTGGCAGGGGTGCCAGGATTGCCCAGGCTCCGGCACCGAGAAGGACACCGATAAAGCCAGCAAAAATCTTGAGTGCGATATGGCCTGCGAGCATGTTTGCAAACAGTCGAACAGATAGGCTGATCGGCCGGGAGATGAACGAGATAATTTCAATTGGCACAAGCAGAGGTAACAGCCAAGGGGGGACATCGGAGGGAACGAATATCTTGAAAAAGCCGAGTCCGTGTTTGTAGAGGCCATAGAATATGACGATCCCGATCACTAAAAGTGCCAAGGCTGCGGTGACGGCGATGTGGCTGGTGACAGTGAACGTGATTCCGGGGATTGGGATCATGCCCAGCAGATTGAGGACGAATACGAAAATGAAAAGCGTGAAGACCAGCGGGAAGAACTGCATTCCCTGAGGACCGACGTTGTCTTTAACGGTCGAGGCGACGAATTCGTAAAAGATTTCCGAGATAGACTGCATTCTGGTGGGGACCAGTGCGCGTCCCTTGGTGGATAAGATCAAGAAACCCGTGATCAAGCTGACTGCGATCACCATGTAGAGTGAGGAATTCGTAAAGGATGCGTTGAAGCCAAATGCTTCTAGAGGCACGTATTCCTTGATGACGAATTGCTCGATCGGGCTATGCCCACCACCGGATGCCAAAGTCGTTCCCCCTACTCGTCAGAATTCTTAGTTGTCATCTTCATCATCTGGCACCGAAGGTCCCTTTTTGGGGTCCGATGGGCCGGTTTTCATTTTTAAGCCTTCGCGCACTACGTTCAACATTCCTGCAGCCGAACCCAGCAGAAAGAATACGATAAAGAACGCTGGCCACGTGCCAAACACTTTGTCTATTGCCCAGCCGATGCCGGAACCGACTAAAACTCCTGCAATCATCTCCGTAGAGGAGCGTAAAGAGCCGCCAAGACCCTTGTTGGTCGTTTGCGTCGCTTTTGGTTCTTGCCTGCCCGTTTCCGGGGTTGTGTGATCTTCACCGCGCGCTTGTTGTAAGCGACGATCAAGCTCATCGGTACGTCCGCGCAATTCAGCCCTATCTTGCGGGCTGATCTGCCCGCGCGTTATGGCGTCATCCTTATCTGGGGATGGCATATCTACTCAGCCTGTAAAGCGCGAGAAACGGTGCATGTTGCACGGAGGGTATGTTTTGCGCGAACATAATAACGCGGGGGGCTGGGTGTCAAGAATACGAAGCTTTGGGCACTGTAGAACTAGGTAGGACCAAACGGCGCAGGTGGTGGTTTGTTGGCGGGTCTTGCTTTGGGTGTCAAAGGGTTGATTGAGTGATTTGCGTCAGTGTACGGTCTAATGTTGGCCGTTTTGGGGATAAGAGCTGTTTTTTCGGGGAGTGTCAGTGTGCTGATGTGCTTTGGTATTAAGCCATTGGTCACCGTGTTTTGGTATTTTGAAAGTGGGGATCCGTTAGCATCGATCGGGGTTGTTTCCTGCTGTTTGGGGCTGACGGCTTTGCGATGCGGGATAGGTATGAATTTTTCTGCATGCGCTTTTTTTGCTGTGGGGTAGATCTAAGATGCTGGATTTGAATACTTTTATTTTTGTTGCCATTGCCGTTATTTTTGGGGCGATCGGTTTGGTGGTATGGGTCGCAGATTCTGGAATATCTGACAAGTATAAGACAGTACTTTCATTGTTTGTACTTGCTCTCATGGCATCTCTTATTGGGCTATTCTTCTTAGTTGATGATAATTCAAAATTTAAATATGCGGGAATTGAGCAGATTGATCGCAAAGGCGGTGGAGGAAAACGCCAAAGCATGATGGGGGTGGTGGTGGTGATGATGCGGTTGATACCGGGGGAGATCTTGGGAAATCCAAAGGTGGAGGTGATATTGGAAAGGTTTGTGACGTTTGCCCCGAGATGGTGAGGATTGATCCTGGCATGGCCATTTTGGGTTCGACGCATCAAGTTACTTCTGGAGGTATAACGTCGGGTCCGGTTGCGCAGAAGAAATTCGAAGATCCTTTCGAGATTGGGAAGTTTGAAGTTACCGTTGGCGAGTTTCAGGCCTTTGTTGATGAAACAAATTACACTCCTGCCGGTCGGTGCCGGCGTTCGAGCGGAGACCAGGGGCCGGCTATCAACTATCTCTCTCCCGGTTTTTCTCAAACGAAACGACATCCTGTTGTTTGTCTGAGTTGGGTTGACGCGACAAAGTATGCCCAGTGGCTCAGCACGAAAAGTATCAAGACGTTTCGTTTGCCCACTGAGGCGGAATGGGAGTTTGCGGCCCGTGCGGGGATAACAGCCCAACCTTATATGACCGGCGAGCAATTGAGCCCAAGGGTTGCGAATTTTCGTCCACGCACAGGCAAGGGCAGACAGGGGACCCTGGAGGTGGGAACATTTTCCTCCAATGGAAACGGTCTTTATGACGTTCATGGCAATGTGTGGGAGATGGTTGGTGACTGCTGGTCGAGATACTATCAAGTGACAGATGACAAGAAGCCGAAGAGTTTGGACTGCTCACGACGGATTGTTAAAGGTGGCGGATGGGCGAGTACCGTCAGGCAGACCGGCTTTGCGATGCGTGGTGCTTTGCCGAAAGATATGGCCGTGGATGGTGTGGGTTTTCGTGTGATGCACGAGTAAAG
>JAJRZC010000247.1 GCA_024275435.1 Alphaproteobacteria bacterium | reverse complement strand
GCGGCTCCACCCCTTCCTTGTCCGGATCGAGCGGCACGTTCATCAGGTTGTTGTCGCCGTTGACGTAGATCACGTCGAACTCGGAATCGAGCGTGTTGTATTGCTGCTTCGTAAAGAATGCCTCCAGGTCGCGATTGGCTTTCTCTCGGGCGGCGGCAATTTTTTCAGTGTCGGTCTCGGCCAGGTCCCGAACCTTGCGCCAGATAACGAGAACCTTTTCACCACTTGGGTTCTCGCCCTCGACTACCTGGAAACCGCTGATCCTGTCCATGTGCCTTACCTTCAGCCCCAGGAGCCAGTTGAAGGTCTCTACAAGATCCGCATTCACGGGTTTGGTTTCGCCCACCGAACCAGCGCCCACGAGCAGTTTGTAGTTCCAGGGATCGTCGAAGTTGTCGATGTTGAGCAGGGTCTGGCTGCCCCTGGATTCGACGTCGAGAAGATATTTCAGCATGTAGGACTCGCGGAAGTCCCCGGCCTTATCGATCAGCAATTGCTGGGGTTTGCTGCGTTGAAGTTCGATATTTGCCAATGCGTCCTCGTAGGATTCCAGCCGGATGTATTTGAACATGTGGCTGATGCCCTCGCGGGAGACAGGCTTGCCGTCTTTCCAGTCCTTCGAGTAGACAACCTTCTGGATTCGGGGCTTTAAGGCGGTTTCAAAATGTTCCCCCATTTCGATAAGCACATAGTTGGCAGTAAAGCCTCCGTCGCGCAAACCCTGAACGCATGCGTGACCAGTTGTTCCAGAACCAGCAAAGAAATCAATAACCGTTGATCTGTCGTGACGATATGCCATTGCTTCGATAGCATCGTAAACAGTATGAATTGATTTCGGATAAGAGAATGCGTCTCGACTACCTAGAATATCAGCTACAAGCCCCGTTCCGTGAGGCCCAGCATTGTATTTGCTATCTGTCCAATTGCTCATCAGGTTGAATCGTTTATTAGTCGTATCCACGCATAGTTTTAACGCACCGTTATCGGTCAATATAATTTCGCCGTTTTCAATCCCAGCTTGCGCTGATTCATACGAACGGCACCACACCTTTTCTTCGCCTTCAGGATTGATGGGGTACACGCGTACATAACCTTCATCTGTAGGTTCTTTGGGGTATTCCATTCCCAGAGGAGGCGGAGGTTCTACACCGACAATCACATTCCTCTTTTCATCTACAAGAATTGCATAAAAACTATTTGGACGTCCCTGTCGAGATTTATTGTCACCTGGACCACTTAATCGGAGGCTACGAAATTCTTTTTTTCCTGATTTAGCTTTCCCTCTTAATAGATCTTTACCACTCGGTGTCATTACCAGCATGTATTCATGCGTCCGAGAAACGTTGTGTCCCATTCCACCTTGCGGATGATGGTTAACGACAATCATGTTTCGAAAATACTTTTTGCCGAAAATCTGATCTGTGATTTCGCAAAGGTGGGCCATTTCAAAATCATCAATGGCAATTGCATAACAACCTGTCGAACTCAAAAGCTGAATCGATGCAACAATGCGGTCATGCATTAGAGACAACCAAGAAGAATCCCGATACTCATTCTTGTAGATAATCTCCGAGGGCCCTGTGTTGTAAGGAGGGTCTATGTAGATGGACTCAATTTCCTCCTTATACCGAGTAGACAGCAATGAAATACCGTGAAAATTATCGCTGTTTATTAGTAGTCCATTCATCGTCTCCTCAATGTCAGGGATTTCATTGATGAGTCGAGAAATAAATTCATCATTGAAGTGCTTCGTATCCAAAACCAGTTTATCGTTTGCCTTCAAAAACTCCACCGTGAGCGGCTCCGAGTAATCGACCGCCCCGGCCAGATCCTTCCTGATCTCGTCGATGGCGAAGAGGCGCACCCACTCCTGTCGCTGGGCATCGTTCTCGGCAATCTCGGGATACAGATCCTCCGGTACGCGGTCGAGGGTCACGCAGTAGTTGGTTTCGACCACGAACTTTTTCTTGAGCCAGAGCTTTTTCTGGAAGTTCTCGATCTGCGCCAAGAAGTCGATAATCTTGTGGGCGATTCGGCGGATGACCTTGATCTTGGAAAGGTACTGCTCCACGCGCGGTGCGGATTCCTCCTCGATGTCGTCCAGCCGCATGACCTCGT
>JAJRZC010000246.1 GCA_024275435.1 Alphaproteobacteria bacterium | reverse complement strand
GTTTTCGTTCTTCCCACGATAACGAATCAAATACCTTGAAAATTAGCAGTGGCACCTTCTGCCCAAGTCTATCCGTACGTCGCCGCCTTTGTTGAAAGGAGGAATGAGGACGGAGGATGTGCAGAAAGGAGGTCCCTATGGCTTGTAAGACCAAAGCGCGTACTGTTCGCGTAGGCAAGAAGCCTGGGCCGAAAACCATCAAAGTGTCCACACACCGACGGTCAACGCCCAAGCCCTGCAAAAAAAACTAGCTTAGCCCTGTAAACCAAGGTGCCACTGTCACAAACCGAAGCAATGCTGGAGGTCGCTCCCAAAAGGAGCGGCCTCTTTCGATTCAGCTTGCGTTAAAAGATAAGACAATGCACTAACAATGCAAGAACATTGTTATAAGTTGCCAGTTAATGCCCAAGAAAAAGCAAGTTACACCAACGGATCAGTTTTCAATTACTCTCCCCATTCAGTCAATTGAGATGCTTGAGGACTTGGTCCCGCGTGGAATTTTTGGAGCAAGTCGGGCGCAGGTGGCCCGTAAATTAATCCATGATCGACTTGAGGAGTTGGCTAGTAAGGGTGCCGTCGAGTGGAAGGGACCGAAGCGTTAGCGCCTGATCTCCCAAAGCCGATACTGCCCCGGCCCTTGGCAGGATGTCACAACTTCCTTGTCCCGTTGCAGCCTCAAGGCCACTCCAACCCTCTTTGTCATAAGCCTGAGTAGCCTTGGATCATCCTTATCTAAGGCTCTCTCTGCTATGAGTTGGAAGGCTATGTCTCGACTTGTAAGGGGCTCTATGGCCTTTCTGAGTATCCCTAAGCACAGCCTTGTCATCTCACCACGCTTTGACCAGTCATCAGGTGGCCTAAAGACTTTCGGCTTAATGCTGGGAATATCGTAATCAGGGTCAAACATCAGAAGCGTTGCGTCGAGCTTCTCTAAGTCCAAGATCATTTGATGAAGTCGGGCTTGGGTTGTTTCTATATCACCTGAAAGCTCTGATCTCTTTCTTGATAATGCTGTGATTACGTGAGGGTCTGCCATACCTATAAAGTCGCAAACCAGGTAGGGTTAGTTCAATAGGATTGTTGGTGCGTTTGCTACGCAATGCCGAGCATTTCAGCAGGCAATAGCGGCGGCAATATCGAAGGCAGGCGTTCCGCAAGCATCGACTTGCCGCACCCAGGTGGTCCGATCATCAGGAGATTATGGCCTCCCGCCGCACAAACTTCCAAAGCACGCTTGGCACTTTCCTGACCCTTGATATCAGCAAGATCAGCGCCAGCGCTTGGCTCATCCATAAGCTCGGGGCTGGGACGAGATAAAATTTGCAGACCTTTGAAATGATTGACCAGCGATAGCAAATGCGGCGGAGCCAGAATATCCATGTCCTCAGAAGCCCAAGCAGCCTCACTCCCTCCGCCTGCAGGGCAAATCAGTCCTTTACCCATCGCATTGGCACCCATCGCCGCAGGCAAAACTCCAGGCACATCACGTATTGACCCATCAAGAGCCAATTCCCCAAGAGCGGCAAACCCGGCAATGGCACCTGCATCAATGGCCCCCATGGCCGCCATCAAGGCAAGAGCAATGGGCAAATCGAAATGACTTCCCTCCTTGGGAAGATCCGCAGGGGCAAGATTAACAGTAAGGTGCTTATACGGCAGACCGAGGCCAACAGCATGAAGTGCATTGCGAACCCGCTCGCGACTTTCCGCAACGGCCTTATCCGGCAAACCGACAATGGCAAAAGTCTGCTGACCCGGTGTAATGCGAACCTGGACCTCCACCGTCTTGGCTTCGATCCCCACAAACGCAATGGTCGAAATCTGCGCGTACATAACCGCCACCCTCTAACCCAACCGGCACCATCATGCATGAAGGCTAGCGAACTTTACCTACGAGCGCAAGAACAAAATAGGAACACGTTCATTTCTTGTGATCAACGCGCACCTTTCGTTCAATGGCGTCCCAGATCATGGCGGCGATATCATTCCCACCAAACCCGGAAATCTGGCGAATACCTGTGGGCGAAGTCACATTGATTTCCGTGAGATACGGCCCAATCACATCTATGCCCGTAAACAGCAGTCCCCGCCTCTTGAGCTCGGGCATCAAGCGTTCACAAATCTCCAAATCTCGATCATTCAGTTCAATCGCTTCCGCCCTGCCACCAACACCCAGATTCGAACGCGTCTGCCCGCGTAAAGGCACTCGGTTGATCGCTCCGGCTATCTCGCCATCAACAAGAATGATCCGCTTGTCTCCCTCAGATACCTCCCGGCGGAATTCTTGCACAATGAAAGGTTCGGACCCTGCCGCCTGAAACATCTCAACCAAAGCCGAAAGATTACTGTCATCTCGCTTCACGCGAAACACAGCCTGCCCGCCGTTTCCATAAAGAGGTTTGATGATGATATCGCCGTACCGGTCACGAAAAGTATAAGCATCGCGCACCGAGCGGGTGACCATTGTTGGCGGCATGAGGTCGAGATACTCAAAAACAAACAGCTTTTCAGGGGCATTGCGCACATGCGCCGGATCATTCACCACCAACGTACCGGGATGAATTCTCTCCAACAAATGCGTCGTTGAGATATAGCCCATATCAAATGGCGGATCCTGGCGCAAAAGCACCACGTCCATGGACGCCAATTCAATACTTCGCTTCTCACTCAGCTGAAAAAAATCTTGTTCCCGGTCAAACACCTTCAAAGTTGAACCGAATGCACACACACGCCCCTCATCCAGCGACAACTCGTCAGGCGTGTAATAGAAAATCTCAAACCCACGAGCCTGCGCCTCTAGTAGAATCGCGAATGTCGAATCTCCAGCAACATTTATCCCTTCAATGGGGTCCATCTGACAGGCGATCTTGAGGTTCATCTATGGTCCTTAACAATTGAAAAGTTTTTGCGCGTTACACTTAAAATGTAGCGACACATTCCATATCACAGCCCGCCGATGATATGTCGCGGCCAAAGCCCCGGAACAATAAACACAAGATCAAATCTTATTTCATGCTCGTGATAGTATGCCTGTCCAGAAATCCATGCCTCCGCAGCTCGATAAACTCTTTTCCGCTGCCGCGAAGAAATAGACGACTGAGCGGCTTGAAGACTCGCTCTGTGTTTGACCTCGACGAAAACCAGGGTGTTACCCCGAACCGCCACAAGGTCAATTTCGCCAAACGGTGACTTCCACCGTCGTGCTAAAATCCGATACCCCTTTAGTATCATCCACAGCGCCGCCAACCACTCAGCAACCACTCCGCGCCAATATCGCCCCCTGCGCTCATCAGACGAAGACAAATCCGGTTCTCTTCCAGGTGCACCCCTTCGCACGCTCATCCCGCCTTCCTCAAAAGCCTGAATGTCAACTCTGTTGGTTTTTGAGCCTCAACCCAAGGTCATAGACGCGCCCCTTAGCGACATCGAACTCTTGTGCCACCTCACGGGCAGCATCTCGCAAGCTCATCTTATCAAGGCAAGTCACTAACCTTTGCTCAATATCTTCATCCTTGACTTCCCGGCTCTCAGGGGGAGCAACCAAAACCACACACTCCCCTTTCAATGGCATATCTTCAAGACGTTCCAACAAAACATCAAGCGAACCACGAATAACCTGCTCGTGAAGCTTGGTAAGTTCCCGAGCAACTACAGCTTGGCGATTTCCAAACACCTCTTTCAATTCCTTGAGAAGATCTCCCACGCGAGAGGGCGCCTCAAAAAAAATCAACGTTGCCTCAACCCTTTCAAGCGCAGACAAGCGCGCAGCCCTAGCACCCGCTTTAGCAGGTAAAAATCCCGCAAACAAAAAAGCATCCGTCGGTAAACCTGATACGCTCAACGCACAAAGCGAAGCAGACGGCCCAGGTAGAGAAAAAACTGGAAAGCCCGCAACGACAACGTCGCGAACAAGTTTAAACCCAGGGTCGGAAACAAGCGGCGTTCCAGCATCGCTAATAAGCGCCACCCGCTCACCCCGTTCCAAAGCAGCAATGATTTTCGGACGTTGTCGCCCTGCATTATGCTCGTGATAGGATTGCAGACGCGAGGAAATAGCAAAGTGCGATAACAGCCTGAGACTGTGGCGTGTGTCTTCGGCAAAAATCACATCAACCCGAGCTAAGACTGCCAGAGCGCGAAGGGTTATATCGCCAAGATTTCCAATGGGCGTGGCCACCAGATAGAGCCCAGTCCCCAAAGAGCGGCTTAACGCATGCGTCATCTCATCGCTGACTCGAGCCGACACGACGCTTAAATTCATCGAGTCTGAAACGCGCTCGCTCATAATCTAATCCTACCCCTCATTAACTATCCCATCTCTTTATCGCACCGACCAAAGCAGCGAGATACTTGAAAAAATACGCCAACCTTGATGATCAATCAGATCAAAGAAACAGAATTTCCCCTCGAACAGCCGATAGGGACCACATTTCCCCCGCATAATGACATCAAAAGGGTTCTCCGCATCTCATCGGCAGTCTAATCATGAGCACATCTCCACGAATCACCTAATCTTCACTGCTCACGCACTGCTCTCTATCGCAACAAAAAAACACCGACCTCTGAGAAAAGAATTATACGGCCAATGGTATCTTTCAGCACCGGCAAAAGATTCATAAACGCATTGCATAGCCTGCAGACGATCATTGCCGGCGCTGTCTTCTTATGCCTGACGCTTATTCTAACCGGCTGTGCCGCCAGTCTGAATAACTCCAACTCCCCCAGCGCATCGGTTAACCAACAAAACGGCTCACAACCGGGTGCCCCGGGCAAAAGCCGGACCATTAAAATCGCCCTGCTGCTACCTCTCGCAGGTTTCAACAGAACTGCGGCCATCGCCAAGAGCATGAAACAAGCCGGTGAAATGGCCCTGTTCGAGCGAAATGATCCTTCGGTCCAACTTATCGTCAAGGATGACCACGGCACCACAGAAGGGGCTGCTCAGGCGGCTCAAAAGGCAATCTCCCAAGGCGCACAAATCATACTCGGTCCGCTTCTCTCTAAATCAGTAGCAGGCGTTGCTCCCATAGCTCGCAAAGCAAATATTCCGGTTGTTTCTTTTTCAAATGATCAAAAAATTGCAGGTCAGGGTGTTTACCTGATGAGCTTTCTTCCCGACCAGGAAGTGCAACGAATTACCAACTATGCTCTTGCAAGAGGCAAACGAAGGTTCGCAGCCCTCATCCCCGACACAGCCTATGGTCGCGCCGTGGAAGCAACATTTCGCAGAACAGTTTCTCTATCCGGCGGACGCATCATCGCTCTTGAACGCTATCCCACCCAAGCCAATGGCATGCTGGAACCAGCAAAACAGATCTTCGAGATTATCAAACAATCCGATGAACTTGGTGCCCCGATCGATGCGCTGTTTCTTCCCGGTGGGCAAAACACACTCCCAAGCCTGGGACCTTTGATCGCCTATTCCAACCTCGATACAACCAAGGTTCAGCTTTTAGGAACCGGTGGCTGGGAGTTTCCCAACATCGGCCGAGATAAAGCCTTCGTTGGCGGATGGTACCCAAGCCCCGACCCGCGCGGTTGGCAGGAATTCTCCGGACGTTTTGCGAAAAACTTTGGCCAAGCACCACCACGTTTGGCAAGCCTTGCCTATGATGCCGTCAACATGGCCATATCCCTTGCGAAAAACCCGCCAAGCCAACGGTTCACGCTCGCAAGTTTAACGCGGCCCAGCGGCTTCCAAGGCGTTGACGGCCTGTTCCGATTCACCACAAATGGGCACTCAATACGTGGTCTTGCAATCTTGCAGGTCAAAAAATTTGGCTCCCAAGTTATCGACCAGGCACCAAGGACGCTGCCAAAATCCAACCCCGGAGCAAGCGCTGGAGCCAGCTCAAGCTCATATGGCTCAAGCCCATTCCAGCCCACGTCCCCATTCGGTGCTTCCCTATTGGCACCCAACTGAAAACCTGACGACGAGAAAAACATCAGGCCACCCAGCAGATAATCAAATCGCACAAATCGACGCTTAGCGCTTTCTACTGTCCAAAACCTGCTCAAAAGCACGCCCTGACGCCACTGTCTGCGGCAAAACCTGCTTCGGTCCATGGTACCGAAAATGACCGGTGATCTTATCAACGAAAAGCGCATCCTCCATTTGAGGCCCCCACCCGCGATTATGTATCAACATTGGTCGCCCTGAAGGTGCGATAACATCCGCGACAATCCCGATGTGCATTTGAGAGCCCCGGTTTTGTGGCCGATGGTAGGTAACAATATCGCCAGGAAGGTAGTCCTCAGGATTTTGAGTAATCGCCAATGACAAACCAAACCGCCGAAAGAATATTTTCAGCGTTTGCGTGCGCCGATGATTGATACTGCGGTCACCACGGCCAATCCGTGAGCGATAGACGAGATTCTGCAGATCAAGGCCAAGACTGCGATACGCCCGAATGACCACATCCGTGCACACGCCATAAAGCGTTGGCACATCCCCCATTGGAAAACCGATGGACATATATTTGTCGTTATATATCACAAAATCAGATGTCTGGCGCCGAGCAGCGCGCGCTAAGGCAACGCCAAAGCCCGTTGGCTCCTTCAGAAACGACATTGGTTTAGCGGGCTCATGGACATGCTGAAATGCATTTGCGTCCGCGACGCACATCAGCTGATCAGGAGAAATATCACGCACATCACCATCAATAAGGACGGTCAATGCCAAGGCCGAAATTGCAACACCTGATCTCACCATCTGAGCCGTCTCGATTGGAGAAAGAAGAACCGCATCCTTGCGCGGTATGACAACATTGCGGTCATAAACTCCAGACTGCTTAAGCACGCTAGAGAACTGAACAGAAACTTCCCCTTCAAAATTTAAGCTGTGCTCAATTCTCTCACCAGAAGCAACATGATGAACGCCAGCATCGTATATGTCCGCTGGCCGAAGCACACGCCCCTCATGTTCCTCAAGCGCTACAACCTGAGACACCTTTTCCCCGGCCAGAATTGGGCGAAAAGTTTCAACAACACGAAAATCACGAACACGTTGTCCGGAAACAACAGCGCCAACAGCAACTTCATTGTCAAATCTATCAGGCTCAACAACCGAAACTGGCTTCACGTCACTGAAAACCAGCTTGTCGGACAGCTCTTCGCTCGCAACAAGCAACTCCGGAGCAAAATGGCTAATTTGAAATTTCGTCTGGATTGATACATCCATGGCAATTGCAAACGCCATGATGAAAAAAGGCGCCATGAGCATCGCAAATGCCTGACGCTCATCATCCAAATCTAAGCGTAACTGCGCCAAATATTTGAACGGGCCCACACCATGGCCAGTTTTGCAAGACGTAGCTGGAATTTTGAGATCGACTTGGGTTCGCCCCGGGGTTCGCCCCGGATTTCTTTGACGACGAGCCTTCGCTCGCCGTTTACGCGGCTTCTTCACGCTCACATCCCCCTAAAGCCTACGAGACGCAAAAGCCGCGCACTCCGGTCCCAAAGTCTGAACCGTCAGCCTAACCCATATTACCAACCAATTACAACGCCATGCAGAGCTAGGCGTAAAATCCATCTCAATGCTTTGCAAAAATTAAAATAACAGCTCGCTGTTAGCCGAGGTTTTCTAAACGAGCCAAAATCTCACGCGCCCTCCAGCCGGCTTCCCGTAACCCGCGTAAGCTGAGCGCACCTTCACTTTTCGAGAGTTTGAGGCCGTCTTTATCTTCGACCAATCTATGATGATGGTAGATAGGCGCTGGCAAACCAAGCAGAACCTGTAACAACCGATGAATATCCGTCGCTGCAAAAAGGTCCCGCCCTCGCGTAACATATGAGATCCCCTGAAACGCATCATCGACAACCACCGCCAGATGATAACTCGCAGGAACATCCTTACGCATGATAATGGCATCACCCCAGCGCATCGGATCAACCGCAACAACGCGTTGTTGTCCCCCTTCATCTTGCTCAATGAAAGAAAGCGCATCCGTTCCCCAGCGACTTTCCACCAGTTCCAGAGCCTTTTGCATATCTATCCGCAACGCAAACGCGCGCCCTTCGCGTTTCAGTTTTTGCGCATCTTGGCGAGGAAAATCACGATACAGACCCGGATAAATCAATGCCCCATCAGGGTCGCGCGCCGCATCTGCCCCTTCAACGGCTTTCGCAATTTCACTTCGTGTCGCAAAACATGGATAAAGCACACCTAGCTGATCTAGCTTTTCAAAAGCCTGCCCATAAGCTGAAAATCGTGACGATTGCAGCAAAACCGGCTCAGGCCAGGAAATCCCCAACCAAGCCAGATCTTCATAAATCGCCGTAATAAACTCATCCCGGGAGCGCGCCACATCGATATCTTCGATACGTAAAAGGAATCGCCCTGAAAGCGCCTTTGACAACGTAAAAGTCTTCCAGGCGCTATAAGCATGACCAAGGTGGAGAAGCCCATTGGGGCTTGGAGCAAACCTCAAATTGGGACAAGACGGCAGCACATCCATGAAACCCAAGCCATCCCCAAACCATTCGGGCAATCCCGGCAGTCAGCCCAACTTCCCGTAAAACCACGCAAAAAAACAGAATAACTACAAAGCCGTTACCCGAAAGATCGATTTCATACAAGTGCTTCACATCCCAGACATGCGAGGTTAGTATCCCGCTCGCAGATCAGGTGGAAACACTTGATTCGTGAAAATAGGATCCTTCAGGAGCAGGACCCGTGAATGCTCACGCTGTCATGCCGAATAGTTTTCCGGCACTGGTTCTAAACGCCGACTTTCGCCCGCTCAGCTATTATCCACTTTCACTTTGGAGCTGGCAGGAAGCGGTCAAGGCGTCGTTCCTGGACCGCGTCAATATCGTACAGGAATATGATCGCCACGTTCGCAGCCCCACATTCGAAATGCGACTACCTTCCGTGGTGTCGTTAAAATCCTACGTCAAGCCAGCTCTGTACCCGGCTTTTACAAGGTTCAATGTCTTCCTGCGTGACAGATTCTCATGCCAATATTGCGGGTCTCCAGAAGATCTGACTTTCGACCACCTGATACCCCGCTCACGCGGCGGCCTGACCCGTTGGGACAACGTTGTAGCGGCTTGCGCAAGTTGCAACTTAGCGAAGGGCAATCAAATGCCCGACGTTATCGGCATGCATCCCAATCAGCCTCCGTTCCGCCCGACGGTATTCGAACTCCACCGAAACGGAAGAAAATTCCCACCCAACTACCTTCATGAAAGCTGGCTGGACTATCTCTACTGGGATACAGAGCTCGAGCCTTAATCGCTCAAGCCTGAATAAAATGGCCTGCTTGAAAAAAGCCCGCTATGCCGCTTCGCGAGTCTGCTGCGTGCACAACGACTGCGCAATGGCGTCAACCGCCTTCGACCAATCCTCACAACCATGATCCGGTAGCATCAAACCAAAAGCCTGAACCGCATCAACAGGTGTGCCGCCATCACGAAACATGCGCGCACAAACTTGACGGGCATAACCAAGCGACTGATTCCATTGGACTGAGTTGATATGATCTGGGGTCATAAATGTGTCTCCTCATGCGCTCTCTTCAGTCCTTATGATTTCGAAAACAGACTCATGAAACGCCTGAAAACAAAACAGAAGAGAACGGAAACGGCGGCAAGCGCACCCTGATACTTTTAGCGTCGTTACGCGAGAACCTGTTACTACGACGCCTTGTGGAGTTGCATGTTCTCCGCACCGAACGCGCTTGCCTACCTTGATGACGAACCGACAGATGGTCCATCAAAACTGAAATTCACGAATGCACGACACAACACTCTGGTTGCTTACGTTTTTCAACTTCAGGAACTTCCGCACGAACGCGTACCTGAAATAAAACATTACGCACCAACTCATCGATTGAACGCCATTCTTGACTATCGACCTGCAAAATACGCCTCACTTACACTTGATCACTGAACGACTGAATTCTAACGCGAACAAACGCTTTAACTCCGGCAAACAAAACGCACCGCAACCAACACATCACAAACGCAAACAACGCACGAAACTAAAAACTCAAAAACTCAATTTACGCCACGGGTAACAAACGCAACATCAGGCTTGCGAGCCTTACAAAACTTGGTAGGTCCGACGAACCGCTCACTCATGTGCTTCAACACACGCTTTTGAGCAGTTCGTCTAATGTCCCCGAACGCTTTGGATAGTGCGATCTTTGGGGAAGGACCCAACGCACACTCAACACTACGCAACGCCACAAACGCATTACTCGAATACGCAACGCAACTCGGTTTACTTACGCAACAATTACAAATTGGAGGACTTACGCACTTACTTACGCTTCCAATATACTCGTCGAGATCAGAACCATGCTTCCCATGGGACTTACCGTCCCGAGATGAAGAGGCCTTCCCAGATACGCGGGAAGAAATACGCAAACTCAAAACTTGCCGGGGACCAAAACCCGATACGGGCTGACGCATACTCGAAGTCACTCGGCACCTCCTGCAGAACCATGAAGTTCTCTTTGTGTTCTGCGAATGAGGGAGAATTAACCGTTACTTCAAGGCAACAAAACGACATGAATCTGGCGGTCCCGGGATTTTTTCATTGACCAGGGACAAGCGAGTCACGGCGAAGAGAAAAAAGGCTTGTAATCAGTCCTGCACAACAACAGCAAATGATTGAATTACAAATAATTACAGTCGGTTCTCAGAAGTGCTCCCGGCCGCTTTAATCGTAAAAATAAAAATGAGGAAAGACACAATTGCGTTCCAGCCGGCAAATGAAAGACCGGCAAAGCGGAAATTCGCTTCGTCACACCGCACCACATGAACCGTTTCGAGAGACCGCAAAAGATCCTCCGCAGTTGTAGCGACTCCTTGCACACCGCTGCACGTATCAGGGCCGGCCCAGAACTTCCATTCCGCGCCCGCCTGATAAATTCCAAGCCCTGTATTCACAAGAAAAGCCAATGAGACCATGAGAAAAATAAAACTCGCTAATTTGGGCTTTTCACTAACCACAAGCACAAGCGCAAGAAACAACAACGGCACACCGGCATAGTAGGCATAACGCTGCTGCAGACACAGTGGACAGGGAATATACCCCCCGATGTGTTCGAACCCCAGCGCCGCAACAATAACGCCCGCACAAAGCAGCAGCATCATAGCGCCATAACGATAGGCCGGAGGACGCGCAGAATGAGCAAACTCAAAACTCACCGGTAAAACTCCCACTCAAAAAGATTCTCACCCAGTCACCCTAAAATCCATGCTCAATTGAGCACCTTTCTCAAAGTCAGTCAGTATGTACTTTAACTCAGTAAAAAACGCTCATGACCTGGCCAGAAATTGCTTAACATGACAAACCATGGACCAACGACCACTCAGGTTAAATCAAAGAAGATATTTAAGGGCGACAAATCCGCCAAACAACACCACCACGAAGACGGTAAAAACAAGCCCCAACCGCCGCTCGATAAATTCGCGTATTTGCGGTCCAAACCAGTACAAAAGACCGGCCACAAGAAAAAACCGCAACCCGCGAGACGCAATACTGGCAAGCACAAACACAAAGAAGTTGAGCTTCGTTGCACCGCTGGCAATGGTGATAACCTTGTAGGGAAACGGCGTGACCCCGAAGAAAAAAACGATCCACGCACCATAGTCGTTATATTGGCCCGCAAAAGATTGAAACTTGTCCAGGTACCCATAAAATTCAAAAATCGGCTCACCCACAGACTTGAAAAGCCAATACCCGATCAAAAATCCCAGCACGCCACCCAGCACCGAACCAACGGTCGCAACAGCAGCATAAAACCAAGCCTTGGTTCGCTTCGCAATGACCATCGGGATCAGCATGATATCCGGCGGAATAGGAAATACCGAGCTTTCGATCAACGAAATACCAAACAAGGCTTCCGGCGCGCGCTTGTGCTGCGCCAACCGCATCACCCAATCATACAAACCTCTGATCATCTAATCCCAATTCCCTAAAACGGCCCCCATCGGCCAGTGATTGTTCCATTACCTGCCATTGCCTAAGCGCTTGCATCAAGCGGCACCAAACCAAGAGAAAGCCGACAGACGATTTCATTGAGAATAAACCGCCCATACCCGCTCGCTCGAAGACGTTGCCCACCTTCAAGCAGCTCAATCATTCCTTGCTCGCAAAGCTCTTGAACCACATCAGGAGAAAACTTCATACCGCCCACCTGAGCAATTGCCCCAACATCAACCCCTTCAGATAAACGCAATCCCATAAGCAAAATTTCATCGGCCTGCTG
>JAJRZC010000245.1 GCA_024275435.1 Alphaproteobacteria bacterium | reverse complement strand
GCATTCGACACACGGAATATTGACGCCGGATGAAGCCTATGAAAGAAAAACAGAACCAACGAGATTGGCAGCTTAAATGAAACCCTGATCCATCTTAAATTGGCTGCTATCTGGTCGAAAATGTAGGACCACCTCTATAGAGTGGTCCCAAACTAAACTTTGCGCTTCTTCGGCATTCTTCCTCGTAACATTGTATACTCGAATATACGATCTTCTGAAAAATTTCTGTATTAGTTCAGCTTTGTCTTTAGACAACTTGGGGCCACCGCGAAGCCACAGTACTTCAGCCAAAGTCAAGGCTGAGGTGACAATTAAAACATCACCACGTTCTGCTCGCTCAATAACACCATCACACTTTTCAACTTGGCCATCGACAGCTTGGAAATGGCTCAAAAAGCAATTGCTATCCCAGTATATTTTTTCAACACTCATGCGATTGCCATAATTCCTCGAACGTCGTCGGCGGTTGGAAGTTCATCATCTTCCGGAAGGACTTCAATAAGATTGGCTTCAATGCTTATAGGTGTTCCGTCTCGCCGGTAGTGAATGCGGCCCTCTATCTCGACGCGTTTGCGAAAACTACTCAAAACGTCATTAATCATCGTTTCTGGCACCACACAGTTTATCGCATGTGGGTATAGAAAATCTTTAACCTTGATCCTCAATGCTCCACTAGCATCCTGTATGGCCTCTAGTCGTCCTTCAATGGTCCCAAAATCATGGTAGTCACTTTCCCAATCTTCTCGGACTATTTTTGCTATTCCACTCCCAATACTGATTGGGTTCCGCTTTACCCATAGCTTAACACCTTTACCGTTGCGGTGCTTACCAACCAAGTCAGACAAGCTCTTCAAATGCCCGATTGCTTTCTCGGTTAAACCCGCACCTTTAATGTCTCCTCGGGCCAACGCGGAAGGGCCATATTCAGCTTGTTTGTAAATCATTGCGAGTCTGGATGCCGGCGCGGATTCGTTAGGTAAAACACCCACTAACGCACTTCCTTCTCGAACCTTAACGGTCCAGTTCACCTCAGCTCCGTCGCCTTTTTGAGATTCGGTTATCTCAGATACGTATCCTAGAAAATTTCGAACAGCTGCAACAAATTCGTCGGGAGCGAGATCGTCCCCGAGGTCAATTGTTAGATCAGTTGGTATTTGATCTGGCGTAGCCATTGCACCTGCTCCTTTCTGGCAAGATTCTACGCTATAGATGGGGCCCTGTATAGAGCCCAATTATAGCGCGACAAGGATGACCACTATTTTTCCTCCTCCTCATGCGCCATCGCAATCTGCTTGGCGGCCTTGGCCCCCAACACTTTCAGCGTTTCCACCTGCCCCACGAGGTTGCCGCTGCCCGTTGACAGTTTGTTGATCGCCGCCATATGGCTGGTTTGGGCTTGGGTCAGGCGCTCGCCGACCTTTTCCATATCCTGCGTGAAGCCGACGAATTTATCATAGAGCAGCCCCGCCCGCTTGGCGATTTCCAGCGCGTTTTTGTTGCGGCGGTCAATCGACCACAGGTTATCCACCGTTTTCAGCGCCACCATCAGGTTGGTGGGCGAGGCGATGACGATGTTGCGCTCGGAG
>JAJRZC010000244.1 GCA_024275435.1 Alphaproteobacteria bacterium | reverse complement strand
CGCAGTGGCGTTCGGCATTGATTCCGTGAAGCATCTGTTTCTGGGCAAGAGGCCTTTGAAAACGTTGCTGCGGAAAAGTTGCGGGGGAAACGTTGCTGGGAATGCGAGCGCGACTATTTCCAACTCAACTGGAACGGTGACAGCCCAATAGTCGTGGATTCAGGTGCTGTTGACACCTTTTTTGGACCGCCATAATAAACGGAACCACTGACACCCTTTAGTGCGAGACTAGCGTCTTTACGCCAAGCAATCCTGGCATTCTCGTAGGCCAGCTTGCCATCGATCCACAATTTGAAAGTGCCGTCATTTTCATCGGGCGTGTTTAGAGTGATCTGCTGATCGATCCAAACCCATCTCCCTTTGGCAATGTCAAATTGTTTGCGTTTCAAAATCGCTGGATTGCTGATCCTATTGTTGGGAATCTGGGCGTGCAATTCGATCTGACCTTTGGTGTTCCACAAGGCATGAATTGCAAATCCGTTGTTTCCGTCAGAGTCTTCTTCAAGGTGGATATTACCGGCAAATATTCCCGGTAGAACACCACCCTTGCCCGGCTTGAAATCATCGTTAAATTTCAGCGCGAAGCGCACACAAGCTGTATTCGCGGAAACGAGATCTCGTGGTTGCCATTTGAAATCAATCCCTCCGGTCTTCTGCGATGATTGATACGGAGAGCTTGAACCTTCGGGAAGAGAAATTTCGATTGCCACGGGAGGTGTGGAAATGCCTGTGTTGACTACCCGGGTATTTTCAAGAATTCCCAAAGCATTCATCCCAAGTTCTGATTGGAGGCCGATGGGGGTCAGCAGTTGGCCCGTTGAGGATTTGACATTCATTTGGTAAATGTTTGATGCGGACGCTCCGCAAGCCACTTCCTCCTCCTTGAAGAAGATTGAGCTGATAAAATACCAAGCGACAACCAGCCCGCTGATAACGATGCTGGCTGTGACCAGTGTCGAGATTTGATTTTCATTTGTCATGGTATCTTTTTTTGCCCCATATAAGATCTGCCATTAATAGCAGAATAAGCTTTCCGGGACCTTATGATTCAGGGTTAACAGAATGCTAATCGCGCCCTATCTCATCCTTTCAAATCATTGAGAAGGTTTCCTGCCAGCTATCCGCGAAAGGCACGATTGAGATTACGCATCAAAGGATCTATGAGCTGATCAAGTAACGTGCGCTTTCCTGTGAGCAGCAGTATTTCCGTTCTCATACCGGGATGAAGTTGGACGGACTTTGCAATTTCCTCGATGGTTTCGTTCAACTCAACGCGCGCGATGTAGTAGCTTGATCCTGTTCTTTTATCCTCGACACTATCGGGGGAAACCCATTTCAATGTTGCTGGAATGGGTCGTTGTTCACGCCAACTTAAGGCCGACAACCAGACCTTGGCCGGCATGTCCCGTTTTACGCTCTCGATCGCGTTGGGCGAGAGGCGCCCTTCAATAACCAACCGATCTGATTTCGGGACGATTTCAGCGAGAACACCTCCGGAAGAAATAACTGCTCCTCGCACGTTAACGTGCAGGCGCAAAACCCTGCCGGAAACCGGGGAACGAATTACTGAACGTGAGATTTCCTGCTCAGCGACGGTTATTCTGGCGTTTAATGCCGCCTCTTCTTTTTCAATCTGTGCCACTTGGCGCTGTAGTCCCAAGACCCTGGATCGCGCCGCGAGTTTACGATTCAGCAATTCCAGCATTGTTTCTGCTTCTTGGCGCGCCAAATCCAACTGGCGACTGGTTGCTTCGGCCTGGGCTCTCAATGCTGCAATTTGCTCTGTCAGGGATTTTGTATCGAGCGTTACCAGTATATCGCCGGCCTCTACGGTCTGCCCCTCGACCACATGAATAACTCCCACAGTTCCACCGCGCTCGTGCTGAACGAACTTCACCTTGGACTCGACGATAATAGTTCCGGGAAGACCGACGCCTTTGTCGATCGGCGCTAAAGCTGCACCTGCGACGCCTACGCCAAAGAACAGAATAATCACCAGAAGACCAAAACGGACAGGTACGCGAATATCCAGCTTGGGGGTTTTTAGTTTCTTGGATGCCACAGTATTCCTACTTTCCATCAGTCACGCTTTATGTTTCGCGCTTACTTTCGCGGGGGTGTGCCGACCATAAACGGCTTAGGCTTAAGGCTTCCCATTGCTGTTTTCAAATTGTCCTGCGGCGCGTTTGATTGCTTTTTCTTTGCCGTTGGCGCTCCATTTGAAGCCATGTTGCCGTTGGAACTTTTTAGTCCTGCGTTGAGAGCATGGGCGTCTGTCATTGAATGAATGGTTCCGTTTGAAAGCACCAGAACCTTATCCGTCAAAGTGAGTACTCTCGGGTCTTGGGTGGCGATCACCAAGGAGGTCCCATTGGCCTTTATTTCGGAAAAGACTTTGAGAAACCGACGCAAGCTAGAACCATCGAGACCGACCTCGGGTTCATCCAGAACAATCAATTTTCGATGGGCATGAACGGCTCGCGCCAGTGAGACGGCTCGACGCTCTCTAAGGGCGAGGAAACTTCCGGAAGGACCAACTAAAGTATCGTAACCGTTGGGCAGTGCGTGAAGGGTTTCATGAACACCAGCCAACATGGCCGAGTGAGCCGTACTCATTAAGCTCACGTCTGTGAAAGAAGCGATATTTTCGTGCACTGTACCTTCGATTAAAACCGGTTCATCGGTCAGATATCCGACAGGTGGGTTCTCCAATGATCTTTGCAGCTTGGCGATGGGAAGACCATCAAGGTCGACAACGCCTGTTGTGGGCGAGATGGCGCCAGCGATCAAACTGGCCAATGTTGACTTTCCGGAACCATTTGGACCGACGATACCAACGCACTCGCCAGGCTTAAGCTCTAGTGAAATTCCACGTAGCGCCGGTGTCTTTCGTGTGGGATAATAATATGAAACGTCCGACAATTTCAGTTGACCGGTTATGGTACTTCCATTGTCATCTACCATTGGCAGATTGGCGTCTTCAGGCAATTGTAGAAGACGCTTATAGGCCTGCCAACCTGTTTGGGTGGCTCGCACCGTATTTACAAGTTGCTCCAGGGGGCCGAGGGCGCGCGCCATCATGATTGCTGATGCGACCAACGCGCCGGGGGTCAGTTCACCTCGTATCACCAGCCAGGCACCAAAACCGTAGACAGCGATCTGCGAGCCGATGCGGACTGTTCTTGCAATGGTTTTTACGAATTTTTCCCGTTTGCCGCGCGAATATGAGGCCGCAATGTGCGCACGGTTAAAGGATTCCCAGCGGTTCGTTGCTCCTTTTGTAAAACCCAAAGCGCCGGTCAGCTCACCTTTGGCGGCGACAGTTCCCCACCAATGATGAGAGCGTTCCTGAGCTTGCACACCCTCAATACCGATGCCTTTTGTCAAGGCATGCTTTAGCAGTGCGCAAATGGCCAGGGCAAATGCTGCAACTGTTGCAACGGCTCCGATAACAGGATGCAAAACAAATAACAAAACCAAAAATATTGGCACCCAGGGCGTATCAAACCAAGGTACGATTGCCGAACTGGTGATGTAGCTGCGAAATTGCTCTAAAGACCGCGATGCGGTTTTGAGGTCCATTGGCGAGAGGCCGGCTTTAAGTCCGTTTTCCAGAATATGCTGGCCGAGTTCATGATCCAGCCAAAGACCGGCGCGCAATAGAATCACATCGCGAACAGTTTCCAAAAGTGACAAAGCGAGAATGGCAACCGCTGCAATGAGCGTGAGGACAACCAAAGTCTCCATGCTGCCAAGCGGGACCACACTCTCAAATACCTGCAAGGTATAAAGAGGCGTGGCCAGCATGAGGATATTTATCCAGCCGGAGAAGAAGAAAGCAGCAAAGAGTGCCCGGCGGATTTGCCGAAGCATCCGCCTCGAGGTACGCATATTATAATATTCCTGACACGGACACAGTTGCTTGTTGCTGTGACGCAGTTCGTGACTTTGATGATTAAAATTAGCATCAAAGTCTAAACGATCAGCCAACCATACTTATTTTTTGGGGGCGGATTTGCTCTCTCAAATGGGCTGGATATTCACTAAAGCTTGTTTGAGACAGATCCTGGAACAGTTTGAAATAATCTGTTAATTTTTTCTCGGTGGATGAGGGACTTAGAGAACTTACCAAAACACCCAGAACCAACTAAGCCGCGACACTGCGTAATCCATCCCATGTCGCGGCTTAGTTGGTTTGGTGGTGCTTTGTCAGATTAAACGAT
>JAJRZC010000243.1 GCA_024275435.1 Alphaproteobacteria bacterium | reverse complement strand
TAATGTTGGGCGAAAGCATAATGGTAGCTAAGAGCATCAGAATACCTATACGCGCCGACAACTTTGCCTTTTGAACATAGAGATAGAACTGAGCTGGCATTTTTCTGAAATTCCCCCTCATGGAAGACCGCGAAGTTTGCGCCATGAAGTCTAATTCAATTATAAACATATTACAGATACCAGTTTTTAAGTTTCTTTTCAAAGCTGTGACTGCTCTCACTGCGTGAAATCATGAGAAAATACGTTTTGTTCCATGTGCTCCTTGTTGTCTTCAGGCAGGTGACGAACTTGGAAATTCGAGGTAGAGTTTCCTGACCGTCACACTTTGAATGCGAAAGGAGGTCTTCTGATGCAATTCACTGTTGGACACAAAACCAATAACCAACCCTATCATGTGGTTATCGAAGCCGATGATGCCCTGACTGCAGCCTTGTGCGTCAAAGAAACTTACCCTGATGCGATTATCACTTACGTGCGCCCCACAAATAAACGGGGGGATGCACGCCATCCCGTCATTGGGTTCAGTGAAGAAATGATACGTCAATAGGGTGTTGGTGAGAAACTTGTAAGAGGCAACACCAACGGACAAGTCTGGTGACAAGGACATTTTTTTGAGTTTTTGCTATGCAAAATGTCCATGGTCCCCATGCAACTGTTGCCTCTGAAATTCTTTTTGATGATTTCTTGAAACGAACTATTCGTTTTGGTGCAATTCTATCAGCCGATTTACGTGATTGCGTTTATTCTTCCCGCCTTTAATCGGAGTGTCTCAGCTGCTGCGCTTTTTTCGCAAGGCATCCCAGTATTGCAATCGTTTTGATATTTCCCTCTCGAAACCACGTTCTGGCGGGTCGTAATACTTTGGCCGCTTGGTGATTTCATCTGGAAAATAGTTTTGACCTGAAAATCCCTCGGGCGTGTCGTGGTCGTATTGGTAGCCTTCACCATAGCCTTCTTCCGCCATCAGCTTGGTGGGGGCGTTCAGTATTATTTTCGGCGGGCTCAAGCTCCCTTCAGATTTTGCCTGTCGCATGGCTGCCTTGTAGGCGACATAGGCTCCATTGGATTTGGGTGCGGTTGCCAGATAGATGGTGGCTTGAGCTAGGGCCAGCTCCCCTTCGGGTGAGCCTAGGAACTGGAAAGCGTCTTTTGCTGCATTGGCCTGCACAATAGCTTGCGGGTCAGCCAGTCCGATATCTTCTACAGCCATGCGAACGAGACGCCGAGCAATAAAGAGACGGTCTTCGCCACCATCCAGCATGCGCGCCAACCAATACAACGCCGCGTCTGGATCAGATCCCCTGATGGATTTATGCAGTGCGCTGACGAGGTTGTAGTGACCGTCTTGACCTTTGTCGTAAATTGGAGCGCGTCGCTGAAGCATGCTCGCCAAAGCATCCCTGTCGAGGCTTTCACCTTGTTGCGTCGTTGCGGCGAACACCTCATCGGCCAGATTAATGATGGTGCGACCGTCACCATCTGCCATGGCTTTTATGGCACGGCGTGCTTCCTCGTTTAAAGGCAGAGGGCGGCCTTCGGTTTCTTCTGCACGTAACAGCAGCTTTTCGAGCGCTTCTTCATCGAGACGATTGAAAACCAGAACAACGGCGCGCGACAGCACAGCGGGGTTTAATTCAAAGGATGGGTTTTCCGTTGTGGCACCTATGAGGGTAATGGTACCGTCTTCCATGTGGGGCAAGAAGCTGTCTTGCTGGGCGCGATTGAAACGGTGAATTTCGTCGATAAACAGCAGCGTCCCGGTGCCGGATTGCCGACGGGCCTTGGCGCGATCAAAAGCTTTGCGTAGATCCTGGACGCCCGAGAAGATCGCCGAGAGCTGTTCAAACTCAAGATTGGTTTCGTTTGCGAGCAACCGTGCGATGGTGGTTTTACCGCAACCTGGCGGCCCCCAAAGGATCATGCTCGATAGGCGACCGGCACGCAGCATGCGTGTCAGCGTACCTTCATCGCCAACGAGTTGGTCCTGTCCGACAACTTCGCTTAAGGACTTAGGGCGAAGGCGGTCGGCTAATGGCCTGGGTGCGCCGGCTTCCATTCCGGCTGCTTCAAACAGATTGCTCATAGAAAGAGTGTTTAAAGCAGGTTGGACCTCGTTAGAAGAGTTTATGGGCAGGAATCACTTGGGGAGTCCTGAAACAGGTGGGAAACTATGATGTGAATACTTGTTTCCCAGTGGTTTTCATCAAAGTCATTGAGCGCAGATCGCTTCCTTGATGGGAACCTGCTTAGTGGGTGCGTGGTTTTGTGGACACAAAAATATCGCCAACGAAGGGCAACTCTCCGCCTCGAATGAAATCATTAAATTCCTCCCGCGTCTTCCATTTCCTGAAGGCAAGGTCAGGTTCTTCCATAACGATCAGATTGATAAAAACAGGACCAAGGGAGGCAAGTTTATCGAGGCACTGGTTCATTCGCTGCAGTTCTTCGCGATGGTATTCAAACGAAATCATCTCGAGGGACTGGGACAATCCTTGAAAAACTTCCGGTTCAAAGCCTTCAACATCAATTTTACAGAACTTTGGTTTGCCAAACTCCTCGATCAAGGCATCTAGTGTGGTTACCTCAACCTGCGTCTCGCTGGGTTTTTCTCCACCCAACGTCAGGAAAGCCCAATCGGTTCTCAGGCTAGCGGTGGCTGCCGTATTGACGAAGTGCAATGTCGCGTGGCCCGGCTTAGCGCCCACGGCTTTTGGTACACAGGTGAAATTTGGCTGATTGCCAAACTCATAGTCCAAAATGGGATGGCAAAGCGGGTTTGGCTCCAGTCCAATGACCCTTCCGCCGAGAGCCAGAAAAATCTCCGCCTTCTTTCCCAGATTGGTACCGATGTCGAAAACCAGGTCGCCGTTCTGGATGAAGTGGCTATAAAGAGCTTTGTCACCGCGGGTTTGCATTTCCACTTCAGGACTGAAGCGCCGATAAAGCTTTCTGGCTTGGGAAAAAACGCCCAGGCGGCGTGCGGCTTCTTTGAGGAATAAATTTGCCGTCATAGTTGCTGTGCTCCGGCTAACTATGTTTGCGAGGTTACTGCTTCATTGTTGAATATCCACATGACAGCTCGCTTTGTCCAAGCTACCGATCGTCAAAATATCAAGTCACAGTTATAGATGCTCATGCCTCTTTGAGTGAAGGAAATTGAGGGGAACACGTTAATTCCTTCGGTCTTCTTGATCTTCGTGGTGTTTAACCGGGCACCTGGAAACTAATCTTGCGGCCGTTGCGCCGTATGGTAATCCACCATGAACGGCGTGGGCGAGACAAAACGACATCAAGGTCGGTAATTTGGTTTATTTCTTTGCCGGCGATCTGCAAGATAATATCGCCTTTGCGAAATCCGAGGATCCTGGCGGCTCCGCCTCGAGCCACGGAGAGAATAATCACGCCATGGCTTTCTCTCAGATTGTGTTCTTCTGCTATCACCGGCCCAATGTTGGCGACCCTGGCCCCTTCAAAGGGGTGATTGCCGGAAAGGTTACGTATGTCGTTGGGTCCGGGAGCGGGAGCTGGTGACAGCTTCACTGTAAGTACCTTGAGGCGGCCATTACGTATCACTGTTATTTCGGACGTGTTTCCCACGCCTTTGGTTGTGAGTCTGTAATTCACGGAACGCGTGTCGTTGACTTCAAAACCGTCCACTTTGACAATGACATCTTCGGTTTTCAGCCCGGCATAAAAGGCGGGAGACTTGTCATAGACCTTGGACACGAAGGCACCGGTTACGCGTGACAAACCCAACGCATCAACGAGGTCTCGAGTCATGTTCTCTATGCGGGCGCCGAGCCAGGGACGTTGGACTTTACCGCCATCAATTGCCGTTGTTGCATAGATTTTGGCGAGATTTGAGGGAATAGCGAAACCGATCCCGTTTGAGCCACCGGAACGTGAAAAGATCGCCGTGTTGATCCCCACAAGGCGGCCTGACATATCAACCAATGCACCGCCGGAGTTGCCAGGATTGATCGCCGCATCGGTTTGAATAAAGACAGCATCTGATTTGAACTGGGTGCGGGCTAGAGCTGATACGATGCCGCTGGTTACCGTTTGGCCGACACCGAAGGGGTTGCCGATGGCCAGAACCAGATCACCCACTTCCAAGTTGTCGCTGTTGGCAATTTTCAGATACGGAAAGTTCTTGAGATCACCCTTGATTTTCAAAACGGCAATGTCGGATTTTGCATCCTGCAAGAGAACCGTGGCATCGAATTCACGTTTGTCTGAAAGTGAAATTCTAATGCTGGTTTCACCGCGCAGCTTAATGACGTGGGCGTTTGTTATAATCACGCCATCGGGACTAATGATCACGCCAGAGCCAAGGGATTTCTGCATACGCTCCGTGGGTTGGCCGAGGCCAGGGATGCCTCGAAAAAATCGCCGAAAGAACGGATCACGAGCAAGGGGGGAAACAAATGTTTTTACCTTTGCACTGACGTAGACGTTGACCACAGCAGGAGCTGCTTTGCGCACGATGGGGGCAAAGGAATACTGCATAGCCTGTTGTGAAGGAGGGACTTGGCGATCCTGGGCGGCTACGGACGTGGCATAAAGTGCGCTACCTAAAAGCGTGAAGGTCAACATCACAGCGTAAACAGATACCAGAAGGTTTCCACTTGGCCCCAAGCTACGTTTGATGCTTGTCATGTTCTTTTGGCTCTTCTTTTTCACTCAGCAATATTCATTTGCATTTGTCTGGATTTGTCGCATTGGCGTACACTTACGCACCATGTGATCGTTGGTACAAGCGTTTGCCAAGGTGCCCATTCATATCTTGCCCATATAGTCGAGATTGATATGGCCGTGAAGAGGCCCTGGTTAAGAAGTATGTTGCTGGCTTGTTGATTTTAGGAACAGATCTGGCCCGGTTAACGGCAATATTCAGACAACATTGGTTTTCTATGTTGGTAAAATCGCACTGCAGAAACAGAGCCAAGTGCTCAACACAAGTGCTCAGCAGGTACTCTTGACACAAAAACGCTCCCACCTGGTAAGGAAGGAGCGTTTTTTCTATAGAGACGCTATGAACTAGCACCGTACCTTAAGGTGGCTCGTCGCTTAGGCTTCGGCCGTGTCTTGCTCGGCGAGCCATGCGGCGTGGCGTTCACGGTCTTCCTTGCCCTTTACGCTTTCATCGCGGTCGACCAGTTCGATGACGGCACGCGGTGCGTTGTCGCCGTAGCGGAAGCCGGCTTTTAAAACGCGCGTATAGCCACCGTTGCGGTCCTTGTAGCGTTCTGCCAAGACATCAAAGAGTTTTTTGGCCATGGCTTCATCGCGCAGGCGGGAAGCGGCCAAGCGACGGGAATTCAGGTCACCACGTTTGGCAAGCGTGATGTACTTATCGACGACCCGTTTCAGTTCTTTCGCCTTGGGCAATGTGGTGACGATCTGCTCATGCTTGATAAGCGCCGCGGCCATGTTGGAAAACATTGCCTTGCGGTGGTCTGTGTCACGGTTCAATCGCCGTCCGAGTTTTCTGTGTCGCATCGTTACGCTTTCCCGTATTCCGCTTTTCAATTTGCGTATCGGCTTTTGGGAATCCCCATGCCTCGCACGCGTCTTTTCAATATTTTTAACTTAACGATCTTTAGACCTAGTATTGGTCTTCGTATCGTTTTGCCAGTTCTTCAATGTTTTCAGGTGGCCAGTTGGGCACTTCCATGCCCAGATGGAGCCCCATGCCCGCCAGAACTTCCTTGATCTCGTTTAGAGACTTACGTCCGAAGTTCGGCGTACGCAACATCTCGCCTTCGCTCTTTTGAATGAGGTCGCCGATATAGACGAT
>JAJRZC010000242.1 GCA_024275435.1 Alphaproteobacteria bacterium | reverse complement strand
GCACCCCCATCTGTGCACAACCGCCAGAAAATAATCCAAGCGACAGCGTTGCCATTAGTCCAACCGGTCGGGAAAATCCCTTGACCCAGCTTCGCGCAAATTCAAGCGCCATTGTTAACTCCCTTATCGTCGCGCAGGATGAGCGAATCGATTCCATAATCGTCAGTTTGTGAGACAGTGCTCAATAAAACATTAACCGCTAAAACGAGCGCTATCTCACGCTGCCAACATAAGAATATCAGGGATAAACTGAAGAAAAATGCTTACATAACAACAAGTTAAGGAGGAGTCTGATCAGAGCAGATAAGATCGCTTTTCAAGCAAACAGGTTGTAAGAACACTGCAATGGAACTTCCCGACCGTTAAAACTCGAAAACGGAACACGTCAAAAATAACATGCTCACCACAAGGATCCAGAAATGGAAGAAGCTGATAACATCGACAAATATTCAAAAGATGCCAGATCCGTATTCGAACGTGAAGAAGACAAAACCCAACAATCCAAACCCATTTGGTTGGTTCCTGACGAGTTTGCAAAAGACAGCAAAGCCCTCGCCTCCATAGAAAAAGATGAAAAAGCAGAGAAATGGCTGACAGCATCGGGTTTTAAGGCCAAAGCCGGCCAACACATAACTATTCCCAATTCAGAAGGCGGACTAAAAGGTGTGGCCTTTGCCCTTGGCGGAAAAAATTCCGGCAAGCCCTGTGGTCCAGGAGAACTCTTACTGGGAAAACTTGCACGTGAATTACCTGCCGGCAGCTACCACCTCTTCTCTAAACCAGCAGAGCCGGAACTGGCCGCCATTGCCTGGGGTCTGGGAGCATACCGCTTCGAGCGTTACAAATCCCAAAACAGCGATCAGCCAGCCAAACTTGTCATGCCAACCGGGCTGAACCATGACAGCATCATCAACATCATCGAGGCCATTTGGCTCGGACGCGACCTCATCAACACGCCCGCTTCCGATCTAGGCCCCGCACAACTCGAAGAAACCACCAAAACCATAGCCCAAAACAACGGTGCACAGATCTCAATAATCGAAGGAGAAGAGCTTCTTGAAAAGAACTTCCCCATGATACATGCCGTCGGTCGCGCCAGCCCTCGCGCCCCCCGTCTCATAGATTTACGTTGGCAACCCAAAAATTTGAATGACAAAGCACCACGTGTAACGCTCATAGGCAAGGGCATAACCTTCGACACAGGTGGGCTTGACCTTAAGCCTGCAAGCAACATGATCCTGATGAAAAAAGATATGGGCGGCGCCGCAAGCACTCTGGCTCTGGCAAAAATGATCATGGGAGCCCAACTGAAAATACGCCTGCGCGTTTTGATTGCCGCAGCTGAAAATAGTGTCAGCGGCAATGCCTTCCGCCCCAGCGACATCTTGAAAAGCCGTTCCGGTTTAACTGTCGAAGTCGGCAACACAGATGCTGAAGGACGCCTCGTCCTCGCCGATGCCCTAAGCTACGCCGACGAGGAAAAACCTGACTACCTGATTTCCATGGCAACCCTCACAGGCGCCGCCCGCGTTGCCCTGGGAACCGACCTACCGGCGCTTTTTTGCACCTGCGATGCATTTTCCCAATCTATTCTCGAAACCGGCCAAGCCATCGGTGACCCATTATGGCGCCTACCCTTCTGGCGAGGCTACGATAACTCGCTAGACAGCCATGTCGCTGATATATCTAATATTTCCAATGGTCCCTTTGCAGGAGCTATAACAGCCGCACTATTCTTGAAACGATTCGTCAAAAACGCTCATACATACGCCCACGTTGACATGTATGGATGGCGACCTGTGAACGGCCCCCTAGGACCTAAGGGAGGCGAAGCCCACGCCGCACGAACATTGTTTGCCGAAATAAGAAAGTTGACCAAGGACTGAAGCCTCCTATGAGCAAGCACAAAACTGAACAACTCTACCAAGAAGCGATCGCTATCGAAACACCGCCGGCACTCCCCCTTGATCCGCGTCGCAATGCCTTCCGCCCCGACCTCGCCGACCAGCGCCTGGAAGGAAGAGTCAACGCAAACTCTTTCGTCAAAGGGACACCGGCAATGATCTCACGACCATCGGTTCCTGTACGTCGTGAACCTCGCGGCATTGCCCCTATTGATACAGAAGCACTTTTGGGAGAACACGTAACAGTTTTTGAAAACAACGGCGGTTGGGCATGGATCCAGCTCACACGAGATTCCTACGTCGGATATATCCCCTCCGATACACTCGCTGAAAGAACGAACCCGACCACCCATCATGTGCGCTCCATCGGAACATTCGTCTACCCGGATCCAGACATCAAAACACCCCCACTCATGCACTTGAGTCTTAACTCGGAGCTGAGTGTCATCGACACTAAAAACAACTTCCACAAACTTGCCACAGGCGGCTTTGTATCCGTCCGCCACCTTGCTCCAAGATCAAGATACGCCAAGGACTTTGTCGAAGTCGCCGAACGTTTTATCGGCACACCTTATCTTTGGGGGGGGCGCACACGCATCGGAATCGACTGTTCCGGTCTTGTGCAGGTGGCTCTTCAGGCTGCCGGCATTGAGGCACCAAGAGACAGCGACATGCAGCTGAAAGAATTGGGCACGACTGTTCTTGTCCCTGATGATCTTGAAGGTCTGATGCGCGGCGACCTAGTCTTCTGGGACGGCCACGTCGGCATCATGAGTGACGGCATCATGCTTCTTCATGCCAACGCGCACCACATGGCGGTTACCTTCGAAACACTCCCAGAAGCAAAAGAGCGTATTGCAAACACTGGTTCTAAAATAGCTGCCATCAAACGCCTCACCAATGAATTCAGATAGCAGCAAAAGCACCACCGCAGTACATCGCCAGAACTCTCAAGGTGTAAGTCCTAATCTGCCACCACCAAGGCATCATCCACAGCCTCAAGGTTCAAGGCAGCCGCAATCAGTGCTCGCGTATAATCATTTTTAGGATTGTCAAACACCTCAATGGCCGGCCCTTCCTCCACAACCTTACCAGCACGCATCACAATAACCTCATTACTCAACGCGCGCACAACACGTAAATCATGGCTGATAAACAAATAAGTAAGATCGCGCTTGCGTTGAAGATCGCGTAATAGATCGACAATCTGAGCCTGCACACTCATATCAAGCGCACTTGTCGGCTCATCAAGCATCACGAACTTGGGTTCCAGAACCATCGCGCGTGCAATCGCGATACGTTGCCGCTGCCCTCCCGAAAATTCGTGCGGATAGCGATCCTGCGCATCAGCTTCAAGACCCACTTCTTCTAGCGCAAGCCCAACCCGCTCCCGGCGTTCGGCATATTGGAGTTCCGGTTCCTGGATCAACAGACCCTCTTCGATAATTTGGCCGACCGATAGCCTTGGGCTGAGCGCACCATAAGGATCTTGGAATACGATCTGCATGTCTTTGCGAAGTGGTCGCATTTGCCGCGACGTCAAACCATCAATACGCTTGCCCAGATAGGAAATCGGGCCTTTCGAGGAGATAAGCCGTAAAATCGCTAACCCCAAAGTCGTCTTCCCCGAACCAGACTCGCCAACAACGCCAAGTGTTTGACCCTTGCGAAGCTTTAAGCTCAACCCATCAACAGCCTTCACATGGTCCACTGTCCGTCGCAGCAGACCCTTTTTAATTGGAAACCAGACCTTCAGGTTTTCAGTCTCCATCACAACTGGCGCTTGATGGTCCGTCTTTGGAGGTTCTCCTTTGGGCTCCGCTGCCAAGAGATGCTGTGTATATTCATGTTGTGGGTTTGCAAAAACAGATTTCGTTGATCCATTCTCGACAATTTCTCCCCCGCGCATCACATAAACACGATTGGACATTTTCCGCACGATCCCCAGATCATGCGTGATGAGCAGCATCGCCATACCCATCTCGTCACTTAGTTTCTTGAGAAGTTCCAGAATTTGCGCTTGGATCGTAACATCAAGAGCCGTTGTCGGTTCATCTGCAATCAAAAGGTCCGGTTCATTTGCAAGAGCAAGTGCAATCATCACCCGCTGACGTTGACCACCTGATAGTTGATGAGGGTAGGCCCCAAGACGCTTTTCAGGATCCTTGATCCCCACCTTTTGCAGCAACTCCAAAACACGCGCACTCGCCTCCTCATCACTCATACCCTGATGAAGTTTCAACACCTCTCCCACCTGCCGCCCGATGGTATGAAGCGGGTTTAACGATGTCATTGGCTCTTGGAATATGATTGAGATCTGGTCGCCGCGAATTTCGCGCATCTCTTCTTCTTCTGCTACCAGAAGGTTTTTACCCTTGAAGAAGATTTCTCCAGAAGGGTGACTGGCCGCTGGATAAGGCAGAAGTTTCAAGATCGAAAGACCTGAAACAGTCTTACCCGATCCAGACTCACCAACCAGAGCAACGGTCTCGCCCTTACCGATATTAAACGAAACCCCTTTCACCGCGAGGTTACGCGTCTTACCGGATTGAAACTCAACCGAGAGGTTGCGCACCTGAACTAGCGTTTCGCTAAACGACATACCGCCCTCGTAATATGGCCCGAAAACTGAGCCTGTTTGATTATTTCATGACTTGTTGCCATCACCGAAACGTCTTTCGAGGATCAAGTGCATCACGCGCTGCCTCACCAATGAAAATCAGCAACGACAACATGATTGCCAGAGAAAAGAATCCCGAAAGACCAAGCCATGGCGCTTCCAGGTGCTTCTTGCCTTGCAGCAGAAGTTCCCCAAGCGAAGCCGAACCAGGTGGCAAACCAAGGCCGAGAAAATCCAGAGCCGTAAGCGCCGATATGGATCCAGACAAAAGAAACGGCAGGAAGGTGAGCGTCGCCACCATCGCATTGGGCAACAAATGCTTCCACATAATCGTCCTGTCGCCCAGACCTAAAGCCCGCGCCGCCGTTATGTATTCGAAATTTCGTCCTCTCAAGAATTCTGCCCTCACGACGCCCACAAGCGACGTCCAGTGGAATAGCAGCAACACGAACAGCAAAGTCCAAAACCCCGGCACCAGCACCGAGGAAATGATCAACAAGACAAACAGGTAGGGAATTGAGGACCAGATTTCGAGCAACCTTTGAAAGATCAGGTCAACCCAACCGCCGAAATATCCTTGTACTGCCCCCGCCGTTATCCCGAGAATGGAGGACAACACCGTCAGGATAAGTCCAAACAAGACCGAAACCCGAAAACCATAAATAACCCGTGCAAGAACATCACGCCCCTGGTCGTCGAGCCCCAGCCAATTGGTGTTCCAGACATTTTCATATCGTGCAATCTGATCGGCTGGCGCATCACAAGGAGCAGCCGTCGAAGCCCACGTCGGAGGTGCAGGAAACCCAAGACATAGCCCGCCTTCCCCCTTGCGCCTTGGATAGTCCTTGTTGATGGTCGCATAGGAGTAACGGACGGGTGGCCAGATCATCCACCCATTCTTTTCTATCTCTTCGATAATAAATGGATCACGATAATCCGTCGTAGCAAGGAACCCCCCAAATTTCTCTTCGGGATAATCTATAAAAACGGGAGCTAGCCATTCACCATTATAACGCACCAGCAACGGCCGGTCGTTCGCAATAAACTCGGCACTTAGCGCCACCACAAACAAGCTCAGAAAAATCCAAAGGCTCCAATACCCACGCCGGTTCGACTTGAAGTTTTCCCAACGCCGTTTGTTGATCGGAGACATTCGAAAAAGCCCGGAAAAATGTAAACCGTAACGGCTCATCCAACCTTGCTTCAATTTACCAGCGATCACGCCACGAGGCTCTTTTGTTATCGTATCCACAATCGCTAAACCTCCCGACTTTCAAAATCGATCCGAGGATCCACGAGCGTATAAACAAAATCAGAAAGCAGGTTCACCACCAGACCGATCAAGGCAAAGATATAAAGGGTCGCGAAAACGACTGGATAGTCACGTTTGTCGATAGATTCGAACGCCAAAAGCCCCAAGCCATCCAGGGAAAAGATCGTTTCAATCAGCAACGACCCCGAAAAGAACGCCGCAATAAAAGCACCGGGAAATCCAGCGATAATCAACAGCATAGCATTACGGAAAACATGCCCGTAAAGCACCTGATTCTCACTGAGCCCCTTGGAACGCGCAGTCAAAACATATTGTTTTCGAATTTCATCCAGAAACGAATTCTTGGTCAGGAACGTCATCGTTGTGAATGCACCAAGTGCCAGTGCAATAAGCGGCAACGTCAAATGCCAGAAGTAGTCGGTAATCTTTCCAAACAGAGACAGCTCGTTCCAGTTTTCAGAAAACAGCCCACGCGAAGGAAACCACTGGAAGAACGAAGACCCGGCAAACACCACCAGCAACAAGACAGCCACCAGGAATCCAGGAACGGCGTATCCAACAACCAAGGCCCCCGATGTCCAAACATCAAACGGCTCCCCATCCTTCACCGCTTTTCTAATCCCAAGCGGAATAGAAATAAGATAGGTGAGAAGGGTCATCCACAAACCCAGTGAAATTGATACCGGCAGCTTCTCCTTGATCAATTCAAGAACCGACACCGAACGGAAATAGCTTTCACCAAAATCAAACACGGCATAGTTGCGTATCATCAGTAGAAAGCGCTCATGAGCCGGTTTGTCAAAACCAAATTGTTTCTCAAGGCTTTTGATGAATTCAGGATCAAGCCCCTGCGCACCTCGATACTTGGATGTCACCGCATCACCAGAGCCCTGCCCGGACTGCGACCCATTTCCTCCAGATGAAATACCATCGCCACCAGAGCCACTAATGCGAGACGACATCGAAACATCTGTCCCCGTGAGCTGTGCAATCATCTGTTCAACTGGCCCGCCAGGGGCAAACTGTACGATAACGAAACTCACCAGCATGATCCCGAGGATTGTAGGGATCATCAAAGCCAGTCGTTTTAATAGATATGCAGCCATTGTGCGAACTTATCCTTGACGGTTAGAAGTCCAAATTCCCTCAGCCGAGCTAGAAAAACGTCTCGGTTCTTTCGCAACCTTCACTGTTATTCAAGTGCAGCCGCCTTTGCCTTATCAAACCACCAGGTGGTGACAATGCCACGGCTATATTTTGGCTTGACCTTCGGATACGAGAACTTATCCCAATAGGCAACGTTATGAGAAGCTTTAAACCAATGGGGCACCCAATAGTGTCCCGCTCGCAGCACCCGATCTATGGCCCTCGTCGCCACCAGAAGTTCTTTACGCGAATTCGCCGCCATGGCCTTCTCAATTAACGCATCCACCACTGGATCTTCAATACCCGAGAGATTAAACCCACCCTCGGTCTGTGCATTATGAGACCCCCAGTAGTTTCGCATTTCTGCCCCAGGGGTCAATCGAAGGCTATAGCGCGTTGTCGTCATATCGAAACTGAAGGACTTGAGTCTGCGTTGGTACTGGGCGGGATCAACAAGCCGGATGGACCCGTTAATTCCCAATCTCTTTAGGTTTCCCACATAAGGCCCGATGATCCGTTCAAACGACGGCGAAAACGTTAGAAACTCTATATCAAGATGCTCACCCTTGGCGTTGACTCGCTTGCCCCCTTTTAAGACCCAGCCTGCTTCTTTTAAAAGCTGGTTTGCTCGCCGTAACAAAGAGCGATCACGACCCGAAGCATCACTAACAGGAGGAGTGAAGGGTTTTCCAAAAACTTCCTCAGGCAAACGGTCGCGAAAAGGCTCCAGCAAAGCGAGTTCCTCTTCGCTAGGCAGACCCGAAGCCTTCATCTCAGAGTTCTCAAAAAAACTCGCCGTGCGCTTGTAAAGACCATAAAACAAGTTCTTGTTCGACCACTCGAAATCGAACGCCAACCCCAAAGCCTCTCGAACACGTTTATCCTTGAATTTTTCCAACCGGGTATTGATGAAAAATCCCTGCGCTCCCGAAGGTCTATCATCAGGAAAAGTCGCACGAATAATCCGCCCATCCTTCACAGGCGGCACATTATACGCCGTCGCCCAATCCACAGATGTGAACTCCTCACGCAGATCATAATTCCCAGAAAGCAGATTATGTAGTTCCGCAGTACGGTCACGAAAATATTCAAAACGCAATTCATTGAAATTGAAACGGCCACGATTAACAGGCAGATCCTTGCCCCAATAGTCTTCGCGACGAACATAGGTAATGAAAGTACCAGCTTTTAAGTCCTTGACCTGATAAGGTCCGGATCCAAGCGGTGGATCTAATGTTGTCTTCGAAAAGTCAACCGAACTGTAATACTTGGCACTCAACACAGGAAGTTCAGCAACAACAAGTGGCAAATCGCGAACCGTTGTGCCCGTAAACGTGTAGCGCACGGTAAGTTCATCAAGAGCCTCAGCCTTCACCACATCCTTAAGCGAGATCAAGTACTGGGGATGCCCCTTCTCTTTCAATATCTCAAAGGAAAACACGATGTCTTTGGCCCGCACATCAGTGCCATCTGAGAACTTCGCCTCAGGACGCAACCAGAAAGTCACCGACATCTTGTCTTCTGCCACCTGTGCAGATTCCGCAACAAGCCCATAAACAGCATCAGGCTCATCAAAAGCACGCGTCATAAGCGTATCGAACATCAAGCCGAGTCCGTTCGCCGCATCACCCTTGAGAATGAAATTATTGAGACTATCAAAAGTGGTCCGCCCACTATCCCCGATCATCGACATCCGCCCGCCCTTTGGCGCCAGCGGATTGACATAGGCAAAATGGGTGAAGTCCTTGGCGTATTTTAGCTCTCCAAAAGACGACAGCCCATGACTCCGCTGTCCGGCACTCGCATTAGAAACGCCAAGGCCCATGACAAGCAGCGATAGAACCACGAGCCTCAGTGCCATGACCCGGAAACAAGTTGAAACCGACAGCCATATCATTTGCCGCGCGCCTTCTTAAGCGCTTCGGCCCGCTCCGGCGAATACCACCAGGTCTGTAAGAGCGCCGGTTGCTGAGAAGGTATTTTTTCAGGGCGGCCAAACTTGTCCCAATAGGCCAGACGCGTAAACGGATAGTGCCACTGCGGAACAACATAAAAGTTCCAAAGCAAGACACGATCAAGTGCACGCGTCGCGCTAACCAGATCCTCGCGACTCTTAGCAAACACAATCAGATCTATAAGTTTGTCGATGGCTTTATTCTTGATGCCGATAGAATTTCGGCTGCCGTGTGCATCAGCAGCCTTCGACCCCCAATAGTCTCTTTGCTCGTTACCCGGAGAGTGCGACTGGCCGAAAGTATCCACGATAATATCGTATTCAAAATTATCCGTCCGACGTTTGTATTGCGACGTATCGACGAGACGCACCCTCGCCTTCACACCGATACGCTTCAACTCCTCCACATAAGGCAGAACAATCCGCTCGAAATCCGGTGACACCAGCAGGAACTCAGCAGAAAGCGTTTCACCGTCCTTGTTGCGCAACACGCCATCTTTTGCATGCCACCCCGCCTCACGAAGTAACTTCACCGCTTCGCGTAAGTTTTTTCGATGATCGCCAGCTCCCGCAGCGGTGGGATTCTTCCAAACAGTGGTGAACACCTCTTTGGGCACAAGATCCTTGAGGCCTTCGAGAATTTCAAGCTCTCGCCCACTCGGCAGTCCCTTCGATTGCAGCTCCGAGTTGCCGAAGTAGCTATTGGTGCGCGTGTATTGGCCATAAAATAGTGTCTTGTTGGCACGCTCAAAATTAAACGCTAAACCGAACGCCCTGCGTACGCGAACATCTTGAAACTTCTTATGTCGAATGTTGAATACAAAAGCCTGCATCGGCGCGACGCGTTTGTGCGCGATCGCTTCTTTCTTCATCCAACCCTTCTTCACCGCCTCGGTATTGTACTGCGTAGCCCACGCCTTCGAGAGCGATTCCTGCCAAACATCAATCTCTCCAGACTTGAACGCTTCAAAAGCAGGAACGCGATCACGATAGTACTCGAACTTGATTTCATCAAAGTTCCATTGCCCAACACGAACCGGCAAATCATTCGTCCAATGATCCTTCACGCGCTCAAAGGTAATATAACGCCCCGGTTCCATCGCCTTGATTTTGTAAACGCCCGATCCAACCGGCACTTCCAGCGTCGTTTTCGATAAGTCGCGCTTTTTTCCGTCTGGACCTTCCCCCTCCCAATAATGCTTTGGCAGAATATTGAGCTGACCGACAATCTGCGGCAATTCACGATTACCACTGACATCAAACTTGAATGTCACTTCTCTTTCACCCGTCACCTCAGACGAAACCACGTTCTTGTAATAAAAGGCATATTGCGGATGCGCCTTCTTCAAGGCCTGCATGGAAAACACCACATCTTCAGGTGTAATCGGTTTACCGTCCTGAAAACGTGCTCCTTCACGTAGGCCAAACGTTACTGAGGAAAAATCCTCGGGATAAGACACCCATTCACAAATCAAGCAATATTCAACAGACGGCTCATCCGGGCTCGTCACCATGAGGCTGTCATACATCAAGGTGGTGCCCACTGCTGTAACACCTTTCGATGTAAACGGATTGAGATTATCAAAGGTGCCACGCGCCCATTGACGCACAATACCACCCTTGGGTGCCTCCGGGTTGACCCAGTCAAAATGCTTATAGTCCGCTTTGTAGGCGGGCTCTCCCACGAGAGATAAAGCGTGATGCTTGACTGACTGAGCG
>JAJRZC010000241.1 GCA_024275435.1 Alphaproteobacteria bacterium | reverse complement strand
TTCAATATCAACTCGTTGAACATCGCGTGTTTCGCTGTGGTCGGCAACGGCGCTTGCGGGGCGCTTTTTGGATTCCAGAACCTCGATTGAAATACGTACATTATTGTCGAGCAAAGCACCTCGCCATCGGCGGGGACGAAAAGGGGAAATGGGTGTTAGTGCGAGTAGTGGTGCATTGATGGGTAGAATAGGCCCATGGGCGGATAAATTGTAGGCGGTTGATCCTGCGGGTGTTGCGACCAGAACACCATCGCAGATGAGTTCATCGAGGCGGTCGCGACCATCGATAGATATGCGAAATTTGGCAGCCTGATAAGATTGACGGAACATCGAGACTTCGTTTATGGCCAGACACTTGTGGGTTTTACCCTCCTGGTCGTAGGCGATCATCGAGAGGGGGTGGATGGTGGTTGTGGTTGCGGCTTCTAGGCGTTCGATGAGATCGTCTTCCTGATATTCGTTCATCAGAAAGCCGACAGAGCCCCTGTTCATACCATATATGGGCGTTTTCGAGTTCATATGCTTGTGCAATGTCTGCAGCATGAGGCCATCGCCCCCCAGCGTTACGATTGCGTCGGCGTGGTCTATGGGGGCATTGCCGTACCGGTGAGCAAGGCGCCGCAGGGCCATTCGCGCTTCCGGTACAGAACTGGCGATAAATGCGATGTGCTCGAATTTTTTGGGTGGCTTTGTCATTGCAGCTGTGTCGGAGGTTGTTGAGAGATGCACTACCGATAGCAGGTTTTATGCGTTGTCCAGAGAATTTCTAGTGCGCTTTTTTGTTTTCATTTCAGGAATGATGAAGCTTACACGCGTTGTTGCATCGCATGTTTTAGGGCAAACTTTCATTAGTCTAAAAATAAAGGGATGCCCTTACATATTTTCTGAACCTACATTCTAGCAGCTTAAACGGCGATCTTTCCCATAAAGGAAAGGATATGAACATGAAGGAGGGGTTGTTGAGTGATTGAGCTGTTTTTTGGAGGATTGTTGTGAAAGACACCACTGAGGCGATCATTGTCTATGCCACTTTTCCAAATCGGGAGTCGGCGGTGGAGGTGGCAGAGGCTTTAATTAATGCTCGTCTAGGGGCGTGCATTAATTTGTTGCCTGGTATGACGTCAGTTTACCGATGGGAGGGTTGTGTGGAAACGGCCGAGGAGGTGGTGATGATTGTAAAAACGAGGGCTGCTTTGCGTGAGGATGTGGTTTTGCTGATGGAGGATCGCCATCCTTATGATACCCCTGCAATTCTTGTTTTGGATGTTGTGGGTGGTTCACAAAGATATTTGGATTGGATCGTTGACGAGACAAAAGATCCCTCCAAAGCGTGATTCAGCTTCGCCTTGCGTGTTTCTTGATAGGAATTGTTGAAAGCGAAAGTTTTAGAGTTAAGGGCCGGATCCTAGCGGATTTTCAGTGAACGCCTTGGAGCAATAAATTTCTCAAGGGGCTTCTGCTTCTGCGTTGCCGGTAGGTTTTACGACGTGATTTCTTCTTATATTTTGCAGAGGTGACACGCGCATGCCTTCTAGTTTTCTTCTTTCGAACCTTGTGGGCTCCGCGAATTGTTGATTGCGATGCTTGGTTTTCAAGCGGAATAGAAGATACGCCCGGTGCAGTTTCCGTTGCTCTCAAATCCTTGGGCCTTGGACCACCGATAGCCATGCGACCGGGAAGCGGTTGACGTGAGGCATAGGCGCCGGCTTGGGCTTTTTTGTTTGAACGGGAGGCAGCGATAGGTTCTGGGGGAGGCGCAATTTTTGCAAATTGTGATGATGATCTTTTTACGAGGCGCGGATGGACCACCAGTCTGGGACGATGGGGCAAACGGGCTTTGCTGCCTGATTTTGGATCATATCTTTTTGACCGACTGGCTATGATGGATCTTTCTTGGGACCTTCCGCATGCCTGATCTTGTTGAGCGCGCAGAAGTGCAAGAAGTATGTAATCGGGATCACGTGTTGGCAGGGCTGAATTTACAGTCTGAATGAAACCCTCGATGGCGCGTTTTGATCCGGGTCCCCAATCTCCATCAATTTTGCCCCAATAGCACCCGACCCGTTTCAGTTCACGTTGGATATCGCGAACGAGTGCGTATCTTGCCGAGCCGTCGGCTGGAAGGGAAGATTTTAAGGGGCGGCTCCCTGATTTAGGTGGAACAGCTGGTGTTACAACGGTGGCCCAACCTACATGGGATGGTGCGAGGGATAATTTAGGGTTGTTTTTTCGTTCGGTTGGCTGGAGGGACGCTGTGGTGATGGATTTTTGATCCCGCTGCGCATTTTTTTTCAATTTTGGTGATTGTGTCGGGGGTGCTTCGATTGCCTTTGCGATATCAGAAAACAAGCGAGAGTTTGGTGAGAAGTTCCGCTTTTCTGGGTGGTAGTTTGCATCGGCTATTTGGTGGAATGACACGTTTGCGAACTGTGCATCCGACTTGGGAGAGGGTGGATGGGCAGTGTGCTGAGTGACAGGAGCTATGACCCGCGTGACGTTGGCGAGATTCACATGCTGCTGAACGGTCTGTGGGTAATAGGCGTAAGTCCCGATGCTTAAGCCGATCATGAGTAGGGCTAGGCCGACTATGGAGCGCATAACTTTGGTTTCCAGATAATCTGTGGGCACGATATATCTTATCGGGTCCCTACGACGTAATCAAATCAATACTTTAGGTTTTCGTTTGTGCACGAACGAATTTGCGGATTGCAGCGTCGTCCTGGGATCCGTTCAGAATGGATGCTCGACAAATATTTGAAATGATCTCTTATTGAATCATATGGGTTTTTAAGCCCCGATACAACTAAAAATAGTATCGTCTGCAAGATTTCGCCTGAAGGTAGGGTTGCTTTATCAACGTGTATATAAGAGTGCTTCTTCCTATAGGATATTCACGCTTGGAATATTGATGCATGGATATGGGGTGTATCTGCCCTTTGCAGGGAGATGGTTTTTGAGTGAACGGCACTGGTACCTTGTTGCAACACACTGATAGAGGTGGAAGACGTTCTTCCACAGACCTGTGAATGAGTACCTGCCTAGTTATCCACTCCATGTGGATATCTCATTGTCATCAGCGCGCATTCAAGGCGAGATAAATTCTCCATGAGTTCTGAGGGCGACCGATAGAAAGCTGATTCCCTTAACAGATCGTATCGAATCACGTAGCTTCAGCGGCTAGAGGGAAACGTATTGCGTGATTTTCTTGTATGCTCTGACCGGTTGAACAACTTGTGTACATCTCTTGTCCAGCGGCGACGGATGATGTGGGCTGGGTGGAATCGGGACAGAGGATCCAGCTCTCGGTGCGTTTATTTTAGCACACCTATTGCCACCTGCCGGATGCTTCTTTGGGGGAAGCGCCGGGTGCTCAGGGTGATTTTCAGGTTGTGTTGATTTCGTCACCATTATTTCGTTGGAGCTCGGGTTGCCTACCGTTCTCTTGGGTAGGCTTGCGTGCACGTGGCCTTTGTTGCGCGTGAATTGATGGCCCATATTAGGGAGAGGGCAATGAGACATGCTCTAGGTGTGTTAGGCGTACTCGCAGCCGGCGTTTTATTGGCTGTATCTGCCGCAATGAATTGGCGGTTTGGTTTAAATCTCGGGCGTACCGAGTTTGACGGTCAAATATATGGTGCAGCAAGTGCTGCAGCGGACTGTTTGAAAGCCTTGTTGCCGTTCTTTTTGGCGGCGGCGATTCGTAATCGAATGTGGAGCCAAGCAGTGGCATCCGCATTGGTGTGGGTGGTTGTAACCTCCTACTCTTTAACCTCGGCATTTGGTCATGCCGCGCTGAACCGCTTTGACGTTGCTGGCAAACGTGCCCAGGAACATCAGGTCTATAAAGACCTGCGAGGTGACCTGCAGCGGGCCAAGGATCAACTTAGCTGGGTGCCGCAGCATCGTCCTGCTCAGACTGTGCAAGCGGATATTAATAGCCTTAAAAACCAAAGGATGTGGCGCTGGACGAAGGCGTGTACATCGACGAAAAGTAGGTCAAAGCGAGGTTTTTGTGACAAATATCATGCTCTGTCTTCCGAGTTGGCGTCGGCAAAGCAATCTGTCGCGCTTGAGGCTCGCATTGCAAGTATAGGAGCAAAAATAGAAGGTTTAGGTGGCTCAACTGCTTCTTCTAAAGCCGATCCGCAAGCCGAAATACTGGCTTCGCTGACGGGGTTTGAAATGGAGCAGATCCAGCTTGGATTGACCTTGTTTGTAGCAATTTTGCTTGAGGTTGGTTCTGGCTTGGGTATGTATGTCGCCTTTAGTCAGTGGCGTCTTTATGAACGTCACGCGCCGGCTGCACCTCGTATGAGGCGTACAGTCAGCACCGCTGCGGCAGCGGTGGCAGCTCCGGAAGTTACTCCGGTACCTGTTGCGATAGAAAAGCCGCGTTCTGGTGCAAACGACAATCGGTCGGATGTGCCCCAACGTAGAGTCGCTCCCGAAAATGATGTGGAGAGGTTCTATAAAGAGAAGGTCGAAACACAGGATGGATCAAGCCTTACTGCAACTGAACTTTATGAAGAGTACTGTGCGTGGTGTGAAACGAAAGAGAAGGAGCCATTAGCTCTACCAACATTTGGACGTGAGTTTGGTGAACTAGGCGTACAAAAAGGTAAAATTGCAGGAAGAGTCCGGTATATAGGAATTGCGTTACGATCCGGAAAAGGGCTTGCGGGGGTTACGAATACGCCGGCCTTCGGCAAGAAAGCGGCTTGATGAACTCAAGCCATTGGGAAAGGGCCGCGCAAGCGGCCTTTTTCTTTTGCTGAACGCGTAAAGAATTATGAAATGACATTGAATGCAAAGAGGCGGCACCCCAAGGTGCCGCCTCTTTTTTCGTGTTCGAGATTTATTTTTTTATTATTATTGTTTGACGATTGCTTGTCCGGTTTGTCCGGCGGCCAGTGAGCGACCGATGGACTGGAAGGCTGCGCGGAGTTGTTCACCGTTGTATGGGAAGAACCATTTGCTGTCGTCGGATGCGCAGGCCTTGAGGCGCTGAGCGGTTGAGCTGTTTGGATTTAGTCCAAAGCCAACAGCGTAGACGACAACTCCTGAGTTTTTCATTGCGGTACAAAGTTTAGCTGCCTGAGATTTTGACGAACCGTTTGGCGCTTGGTTGCTCCAAGAGAGGTAGTCATCATCGACACCGTTTTTGTACTCTTCGTTGTACTCGCCGTCCGTCATCAGGATGGTTGCTTTGATCAACTCGTCCGGATTTGGGTTCTCAGGTTGGTTGGCAGTTGGCCACAGGTATGCCCATTTTTCAGAGAGCATGTACCAAGCCCATGCGGTTCCAAGATGACCGGCTGTTCCACCTGAAGCCGAGTAGCTTGCGATTTCTGCACGAAGCTTGGCTTCATCATTCGTAAGTGGAACGATTTCGGCTGTACGTGGGCGGCAGGAGCTGGATTTGTAAACTGGTCCAACTGGAGAGCTGCTGGGAGGTGCATCAGTGTAGGCATCGGCACCCGTGCGCTCAGAGACACAGTTTCTGATTGACCATTTCCGGTAGTAGCCCCATTTGTCGTAGAACTTGTACTTGCTGCAACCGGGGGTCCAGCATGAGCCTGATGAAGGTGTGCCACGAACTGCGTCAGCGTAGCTACCGACATTCACAGCTTCTGAAAATGGTACCAGAGCAATGCGTGTGCTGCCGTCTTGCATGTTGCGTTGGAAAATATCGAAGACATCGTTGGCAGCGGTTTTCATGGATGAAAGTTTGGTTTTGCCATTGATTCTCCAGCCCATGGAACCGGTAACGTCGAGCATCAAGGACAGCTCAAGGCGCTTAGCACCACAGCTGACCTGAGTTTCGACTTTAATCTCGATCTCGTTAAGGTCGACCATGTTCAAGAGAGTCGTTGGCATGTTTGTCGTCAATGACGGCTTAACAGTGCCTGTGGTTTGGTCGAAGGTTGTGTTGAGAACTATTGATTGGTTTCCAGTTGGCGTTGGAGCCGGCTCACCTTGGGCTGGTGGTGGAAGAAGCTGGAGGCCAAATTCAGAGATAGATTCTGAAAGACGGGATCTGATAACTGCATCTGGATCCTGGCTGCTGTCTGAACAAACAGCGGTTGTGGCGGCATCCAATGCGTTTTGCATTTTGGTCTTCATGCTAACAGCTGTTGCATAATCCATTGCACCACCAGCTGCAACGAGGATCGGAGCTGCTAGTATAACGAAAATTGTGTTGATGTTCCCGCTCGTGTTTTGCAGGTACCTCTTTATATGTGGGCTTCTGTGGGCCATGGTAATCTACTCTCTCTCTTCTTCTCTACTCTCTACTTTTCGTGAACGTTGTGGTTCGACTTTGAATAGAGTTTTGCGCGCAAGAGATGTGGATGACCTTTCGGAACAAGTTCAAATTTTATCTAATGTCGTCTTTCAATTGGTTTTCCATTAGTCGTGTTTAAACGGCTCTTCATGACTGAAGCTGGATTTGAATATAATTTTATCTTTTGTTTTGTGGTATGAAGATTATGCGTGCGCTGGTAATTGGATTTTGTATGATATTTTGGGGTTTTTCATAGCAAAGAGGCGACACTTGGTGGTGTCGCCTCTTTGGCTCGTCTGGGACTGGTAGAGTGTTCTATTGGTTGATGATTGCCTGGCCTGCCTGGCCTGCTGCCAATTGTTGACCGATCGACTGGAAGGCTGCCCTCAATTCTGTGCCGTCATATGGGAAGAACCACTTGCTGTCATCGGAGGCGCAATTCTTAAGGCCCTGGGCCGTTGAAGAATTTTCGCTAAGGCCGAAACCGACAGCATAGACAATGATTCCTTTAGCCTTCATGGCTGTGCACAACGCTGCTGCCTGGGTCAAAGAGTTGCCGTTTGGCGAGTAACAGTTGATGTAACTGTCGCGAACACCCTCGCAGTACTGGCGGTTATATACGCCGTCAGTCATGATGATTGTCGCCTTAATCAACTCGTCCTCGTTTACAGGTTCTGGCTGACTTTCTTGTGGGAACAGGCTCCCCCAGCTTTCACTGAGCAAATACCATCCCCAAGCTGTGCCGACGTGACCGGCTGTAGCACCACTTGCACTGAAGCCGTTAACAACCGCGCGCAGGTTGGCGACATCATTGGTTAGAGGAACTATCTGCTGGCTTGGCTTGCAAGAAGATGATTTGTACATCGGGCTAACATAGCTGCCTGATCCAGGAGCACTATCAGTGTAGGCTTGGGATCCTGTGCGGCCGGTTACGCAGGTTGTCAGGTTCCATGTTCGAGTGTCTCCGTTCCATTTCTGGAATGTCTTTGTGGAGGGGACATTACCACGAACAAGCGGTGCCAATGTTGGGCCTACGTTAACTGCTTCCGAGAAGGGAACCAATGCAATACGTGCGGCGCCGAGTTGCATGTTGTTTTCAAAAATATCGAAAACATCGTTTGCGGCAGTTTTCATAGAGCTGAGTTTGGTGGAACCGTTGACGGTGCTTCCCATGGAGCCGGTTACATCAAGTACCAAAGAAAGCTCAAGGCGCTTTGCTCCGCAGGAAATACTCGTTGTTACGCCAAGGTTGATTGAATCCAAACCAGCGAGGTTTAATACAGTGGTTGGCATATTCGTCTGGAGGCTTGGGATCATCGAGCCTGTGTTGAAATCAAAGGCCGTATTTAAGACTATGGCCTGACTGCCTGTTGGCGTTGACTGGTTTTCTCCTTCTGGTGGCTCGGGTAACAGTTGGAGACCGAACTCGGAAATCTGCTGCGAAAGCCTGTCGCGTAGTGTCGCTTCCGGGCTTTTGCTTGGGTCGGAACAAACAGCGGTTGTGGCTGCGTCCAAAGCATTTTGCATTTTGGTCTTCATGTTGACGGCCATTGCATAGTCCAGCGCACCGCCAGCGGCCATAATTATTGGGAACAATAGGATTACGAAGATCATTGATACGTTCCCGCTCGTGTCCTTTGGGAACATCATTGTGGGTGGGTTTTTCCAGGACATGGCCATATACTCTCTATTTTGTGAACAAGAAGGTTCAAGATTGAATAGAGTTTTGCCAGTAAGTTATGATGATGATCTTTCGAAAATTGTTCGAATTTTATCTAATCTCGATACAAATTTAGTTTGTCTGCTGACCTGCTTAATCTATTCCTACTCAGGTCTGTCGAATTTAAATGCAATTTGATATAAATTATTTTGCGGATCGGTTCGGATTTTTCCAGTGAAGCTCGTTTCAGAGCATTATAATGAGAAGTTGGCTTTGTGGGCCGGGCATTGTGTGCCCTTTAATATATCTGTGGCCTTGAGAGAGGATTGCGTTCTTGATTGAGATGGTTGGGGTGACTTTGAAGCTCTACGCTTCTTTAGGTGGGTATCTGCCTTCTGAGGCGTCGCGAAACTGTTTGGAGACTTCCGTTCGTGCTGGAACAACGGTTGAAGAGTTCATTGATGCTTTTGGGGTGCCGCGGGAGGCTTGCCATTTAGTTTTGCTTAACGGTGTTTTCCAGCCACCGAGTGTTCGCTCAAAGACAGTTTTAAAAGAGGGTGATGCCGTTGCTGTGTGGCCTCCAGTTGCGGGAGGGTAAGTGCATTGGTCGAGCACGATGGGTTGATTGTTATTTCCAAGACCATGAGCCTGACGATGGATGATTTCTTACGGGGCATAGGGGTTCTGGGATTGAAAAATCTCACTGAAGTCCAACTGAAAAAACAGACCGTTCGATTTCAGGTGGAGCAAGGCTATGTGGATATACAATTTGAAGAACGGGAAGCTAAGGTGCTGGGTGGGCTACTTGCCTTGCCGCGTGCCTGTGTAACGCTGAATTTTTATGGTGTGGAGCGGGGGCAGATACTTGACTATGTGGCTAGGTTCGATTTGGCCTTTCAGCGGGGTGGTGGTTGAGGTTTTGTTTTCGGATTTAGCAACACATGCCAAGCTTATGGCTCCAGAAAAGAAGTGTCTTTATATTAGTGTGTCTTGATTTGGGTCTTTCCCGAGATCAACAAGGCAAATGCATAGTTAATGGCTGTTTCCTTCAGTTGTTCGAAGCGTCCCGAAGCGCCGCCATGACCCGCCTTCATGTTCGTGCGCAACAGTATCAAATTTTGAGAGGTGTTTTGGGTGCGCAGACGGGCCACCCATTTGGCCGGCTCCCAATATGTTACGCGTGGGTCTGTAAGGCCGGCGTTGACCAGGATGTGGGGGTAAGCTTGAGCCTTCACGTTTTCATAGGGGCTATATGCATGAATGATTTCGAACTCTTCTTTATTCTCGATTGGATTTCCCCATTCGGGCCATTCCGGAGGTGTGAGGGGGAGGTCCTTGTCGAGCATGGTGTTTAAGACATCGACGAAGGGGACATCGGCGATGATCCCGAGGAACATGCCTGGGTCCATGTTCGCGATGGCTCCCATGAGCATGCCTCCAGC
>JAJRZC010000240.1 GCA_024275435.1 Alphaproteobacteria bacterium | reverse complement strand
TCAAAATTTTGCATCGCATCGTCAATAGACCACATAGGGTTCAATGCAAAGTCTCAGCTCTAGACAGTGGGCCAGCAAACCAACCCAAATGATTTGCTGACCCATGGCCCGGATGTTCATGCCTAAAGAAAGTGAAATGAGCACTGGTTAAAGTGGGTTCATTTGCCCTACTGGACTTTCAAACCCCACACTTCGACGAAACCGGTGCCTTTGAAGTTCAATCGTGTTTTATATTGAAAGTGGATGCTTTCAATATAGCGGTCAGAACCCTTAAGATCATAGGGGCTGGTCGAGCGACCATCCTCCAGTATGCCACGCGTGCCAACCTCTTCCACGTAGCCATTGCCATAAATGATCTTCATGCCATACATGCGGATATCGTGTTTTTTTGCTGTTACGCGAATGGCCCTGAAACGTCCCTTCTGCTTGCCAACATAAAACACATCATGATCTTTTTTGAATAGACCCGCACGCTGGGATCCGAGCAGCACCCATTTCTCTTTCACAGGCACAACGGGGCCTGGGCCGCCACTGCTGAGACCCAAAAGTTGAATGCGGGCCCGGCCACGCCCCCTAAGGGGTCTCGTGTGAACGATAACTCTCCTGATGAAACGCCGCTCACCTCGAAGTTTGAGAACTTCAGTTGTGTCATTCACGTCTAGCCGTTGGCCAACGCGAAGATACTGGCGTTTGCCGTTTCCATACACAACCTCAACTTCACGTAGTCGTAACGAGCGGTCAAGGGCACGTAACGCCAGACCACGAAAGCGTCCTTCCTGCCGTCCAACTGGTATGACAACGCGTCGTTCACCGGTATTAAATCTGACGGTATTAATAACTTCCAAAGGAGGCCCGGCGCGATCAGCGAGAATTTGAACGCGGGTTGTGCGTCTTGATCGCCAGGGACGTAACTGCAGGACAATAGACTTGATTTTTCGTCTTTCACCCCGCAGGTCGATAATTTTACTCAATTCCCCTTCATCGAGCCACCGGTCAATACGCACGGCCTGTCTTTGACCATTGCCAAACCTGATTGTAATCTCGCGTAGAAAAACAGGCCGATGATTTGAAAGCACGGCAATGGCTCTGAAACGTCCTTTCCGAACACCAACTGGAACATTAATTCGCTCCTGACCTGGACCAACATCGATACCGTTGATGACTTCAAGGTTGGCGCGTGGTTCAGGGTGCCTGGCAAAAGCCTGGTTGGGAACAAGCACGCTTAAGACAAGAAATGCCATTAGGGGAAATAAGCGGAGCACAGTAGCTCTCCTTTCATTTTTACAACCAGCAAGAGCCGATAATCCTAACAATCCAGACCACCAGAGGCAGTATGAAGACAGACATAGTTAACACTCATAGCGATCATATCTAGCCGTGCAACCAAGCGATTTTATGGTGCAAGTGCAGTGGGATAAAGGCAGTCTATGAAGATTGCGGCACAACTGATGAACCGATTTAAGGCATCACTCCAAAGCCTATGTTGAGAAATTTATTCAATTTTTGAGTCGCTTAGTTCCCCAAAATAGTTTGGCCCCGGCATCAAATGCCAGGGCCATTATTGTAAGAAAAATGCCATTTTTCATGCGAGGTAGTCGCGCGTTCAAACCTAGCTACAACCGCTTGTCGAACCGCAGGTATCGCATTTGAGGCAAGTGCCATTTCTCACCAGTGTGAAGTTCTGGCACTCATGGCAGCTTTCGCCCTCATACCCCCGGACCCTGGCTTCGGCACGAAGTTCATCATTACGGTCAGGTTTCAACGCCAACGCACCATCGGTAGCAAGGGATGCTTCATTCGCCTCTGCTTCTGCAAGAGACGTTGCATCGTTTGCCGCAAAAGCATCAGCCAGCCCCTGTTGAAGCGTCGCCGCCGTTTGCGTATTCGTATTCCCCGCAGATGCAACGTTCACTTGCCCTTCGCCGTTGTCTCCTCGCGGGCCGAACCGGTTCACCAAGGCACCTCGGGTAAAGCCATGCGATACCACATTGGGAGCCGGAGCTACTGGCGTTTCAGTGGCCCCATCACCACTGCTGATGGCAGTGGAAGCAAGATCACCCGGGTCCGCATGGGCAAGGTCATTACGCGCAAGATACGAAACGGCAAGCTCGCGGAAGATGTAGTCGAGAACACTGGTTGCGTTTTTGATGGTTGCGTTGCCTTGCACAAGACCCGCTGGCTCAAAGCGCGTGAAGGTGAAAGCATCCACATACTCTTCCAGCGGCACGCCATACTGAAGACCAAGTGAGATGGCGATGGCAAAATTGTTCATCAAGGAGCGGAACGCCGCGCCTTCCTTGTGCATATCAATAAAGATTTCACCGATCCGGCCATCTTCATATTCACCTGTCGTGAGATACACTTTGTGTCCGCCAACGACGGCCT
>JAJRZC010000239.1 GCA_024275435.1 Alphaproteobacteria bacterium | reverse complement strand
TTGACACCCCCCGCGCGGCGGGTTAATTGCCCCACACGACACCTGCCCAGGTGGCGGAATTGGTAGACGCGCTAGCTTCAGGTGCTAGTGTCCTTATGGACGTGGAAGTTCGAGTCTTCTCCTGGGCACCATTTACCCTTCTCATACATGCTCATAACTGCTCAAAACCCTTGATTTTCAAGGGGTTTTGTGGCATCCTTTTGAACATAGCGAAACATAGGTTACCCCAGTTGTACCCCACTTTTTGGGGTATCTGATTGGGGTAGATTCTACTGTATCGGAGGTTATACCCCACTTGGCCCTGTCAGATTTCAAAATTAGCAAGGCAAAACCGAGGGATAGAGCCTATAAGCTCTATGATTCTTTCGGGCTTTTCTTGCAGGTGAATCCTGGTGGATCCAAGCTGTGGCGGCAAAAATATACGTTTTTCGGCAAAGAGAAGCTCTTGTCCCACGGGCCCTACCCGCGCGTTACACTGGCGCAAGCACGCCAGAAACGGGATGAAGTTCGGGAGTTGCTGCTGGAAGGCATCGACCCATCTACAAAGCGCAAGCTGGATAAGATCAATGCTGAAACCATGGCGCGCACGACCTTCAAGCTGATTGCGGAAGAATACATCGAAAATATGGATGAACGCGGTCGAGCGCCCGCGACCATGGCAAAGAAAGACTGGATTCTGATGGATCTGGCCAAGCCGCTGCACAATCGACCCATCAACGAAATCACATCCGCTGAAGTTCTCTACCTTCTGAAAGCCATCGAAAAGAGTGGCCGCCGAGAAACCGCCAAGAAAATGCGCAGCGAGCTTTCTGCTGTGTTTCGGCTGGCTATAGTGACGCTCCGTTGTGAGAACGACCCGACAGTGGCCGTCAAAGATGCGCTGCTGCCACCCAAGATCAAACCTCGTGCAGCCATCATCGACGAAGAGGTGTTTGGTCAGCTCCTGCGCGACTTTGACGAATACACCGGTTGGCGCATCATCATCGAAGTTCTGACCTTTCAGATCCTCACCATGACCCGCCCGGGCGAAGTGCGCGGGGCAAAGAAGCAAGAATTCGACCTTGAGAAACGCACTTGGACAATCCCAGCTGAACGTATGAAAATGCGGCGCGAACACAAGATCCCGCTGTCAGATCAAGCCTTGAAGATTGTGGAAGACAACTGGCCTGAAATCGAGGGAGCAGACCTGATTTTCCCGTCGCTCGTATCCAACCGGAAATGGCTATCTGAGAACGCCTTCAACTCCGCCCTGCGTCGCATGGGATACACCAAAGATGAAGTCACCGCCCATGGCTTTCGGGCGACCGCAAGTACCATCCTAAACACCCGCGGATTTAATCCAGAAGTGATTGAAGCAGCACTAGCGCACCAAGACCAAAACCAAATTCGTCGGACGTATAACCGCGCAACCTATTTCGATCAGCGTGCTAAGTTGATGCAGGATTGGGCGAATTTGATGGATGGATTTAGGGAAAACCGATAAAACCCCTATCTACTGCTTGCAGAGATCAACAATATCTGGATTAAATGTTGGATATCTTCTTTTATGGCAGGCTTATGACTGCCAAGAGTTGTCGCCCCTACAACCATACCTTGAAATTTAACTATCTAATCACTACTTCGTATGGCAATATATACGAGTAGTTGATATGAAAAGAATACTATCAATTGACGGAGGAGGTATCAGAGGGGTTTTCCCTGCTGCTTTTCTTGCAAGTATAGAGCAAGATCTTGAACGCCCCCTCGTAGATTATTTTGACCTGATTGCCGGCACGTCTACCGGTGGGATAATTGCTATTGGGCTGGCGATGGGGTTGTCGGCTCAAGATTTATTAGAATTATATGAGGATCGCGGTCCGGAAATATTCTCTCAAACAAGGAGAGGGCTTCTAGGAAAGGCCACAGACTCTGCTAAGAAGTTGAAATGGGCGTTTTGGGGGCCAAAGCATAATTCCAATAGCCTTGAGCAAGCGCTACAAGGCGTGTTGGGAGATCGTCAACTAGGAGAGGCATCAACCCGTCTTTTCATCCCATCGTGGCATCCCAAAATGGGGAAAGTGTACATCTTCAAAACTGCTCATCACGCACGCTTGAAATCAGATTGACCTGCCACTGAACTTTCATCCAGCCGGCATTTGAGCCCTTTGGTTTGATACGCCATTTGGCGCAGGTTGAGCAACCGGCTGCTGCGCGGAGCTTTCATCTGGCGCAGCGCTGCTGCCGGTTGCGGTGAACAGGCGC
>JAJRZC010000238.1 GCA_024275435.1 Alphaproteobacteria bacterium | reverse complement strand
GTGCACGCCGAGCGTCCGTTTTTTGGCGAACTTTGCGAATTCATGATCTCCGAGCCGATTGTTGTGCAGGTGCTTGAAGGCGAAGACGCGATTGCGAAAAACCGTGAAGTGATGGGCGCAACCAACCCGGCTGACGCCGCCGAGGGCACTATCCGCAAGGAATTCGCGCTTTCCATCGGTGAAAACTCGGTGCACGGCTCCGATGCGCCTGAAACTGCCGCCGAAGAGATTGCATACTTCTTCAGCGGGCTTGAGCTGGTTGGCTAATCCGCCGCTCTGACCCCTAAAAAATCAAGGGCCGCTTCGATTTTGGAGCGGCCCAGTTTATGTGTAGAAAATTGAAACTATGCGGCAGAAAGCCGATAGCCATCGGGGTTCTTATCAATATTAATAGTCTGCGGCTTGGCAGAAGCGACTGATCGTCGCGAAATGTCTTCAACACTTGCTTCGTGAGGAATTGAGAGTTTTTCTATTGCCAGCAACCTAACGATGGTTTCTGATGCGCTATCCAATTCAACTTCTCCTCGCTCCCAGCGTCCAATCGTCTGCTTATCCTTGTGAATTATTGAAGACAGCTCTGCTTGGGTCAGCCCCATTTCCGTACGCAGAAAGCGTAGTTCGTCACCACTTATCCCATTGCCATGATGGATGATGCCATTGGAAATTTCTGCATGTAGGGCGTTGATGAAGGGAATCGTGAAGACTTCATCCTCTTCTATATCAACGACAGGTTCTAAGCCGTTAATGTACACGTTTTGCAGACCGCATTCAGTGTAATGGTAATGAGTCATTTGTCTTCCTCAGTAATTGTACCTGCACGAGTTTCTTGTTCATCAACCCACATGACTGTAATCAGTTTAATTGTGCAGTTCTTGTAGTCAGGGATTACAATCAGTCTAATTTTTCGGCTGCCACTATTTGGAGAAACGCATTCGGTTGCGTATCTAAAATAGCCACTCAGCTTTGCCATCAAAGGGTCGTCATAGACGAAGCCGTTTTTCAGGACATATAAAATATCGCCCATAACGATACTTCGAGCATCCATTTGTTCCTTCGCGTGCCGCTTGAAGGCTAGGGACATCTCAATATGAGCCGCCATTTCTCGAATAAAGTCAGTTGCCTCCGCTGGGGACCATGGCTCGTTAATGTATTCGCGCACAGTCCCTGCCTTTAATTGTATGATGTTTTGCGCTTCAGGCTTTTCCAAGTGGCCTCCGAATCAGGTTAGATGTTCTACAATACATATATCATGGTGATACTTTGTAAAGGTTGAGCCTTTAAGAAATGTTAACAATAGTGTTAATAGTATCGTGATTGCTGCACATAGCCCTCTCATTCTTGTTCAAGTTCTGAGCTTGATTTCACCTAAAGTGCTTTGTTTCACCCACTCCGAGAGCATCTAAAGCGCGCTCAATCTCAGAAATTTGGAGGAGCGAGGCGCCCGCTTTGATTTTATCAAACCGCTCGCGGAGTGCCTTTTTCTCGTCCCCTTGGCAATCATTCCAGGGCCGCCCTTGCAGGCCCATCACCAAAGCATAATACCCAATGAAATGGGGCTGGGTGCCCGCGGCGAGCAGCATTGCATAGGCCGCATCTGCCCCGATTTCTCGGAGCTGCTCGGCACTTGTAATCCCCGCGCGCTTATACCCCGCATCAGATGTAGGGCCAAGGTTGCGGATGCTGGAAACAGGGTTAGCCATTGGCGCGCTTCACCGCATCCTCAAAACTGGCTTTGGCAGATTGCCACGCCTCGCCGTCAGGGTAGGAC
>JAJRZC010000237.1 GCA_024275435.1 Alphaproteobacteria bacterium | reverse complement strand
CTAGCCACCTGACACTTTGCCAGTCATCGTCGGTCGAGTGCCCCGCAAGGGGTGTATCGAGACCACGATGCCGCAAAAACGGGTTTCGATACGGCCTTTCGGCCTACTCAACCAGCGTTTTTGCTTATGTTCTCATTATGTTCTCAAAACTGTCAGGTGGCTAGGAAAATTTTGCGCCTTCGTAAAGGTGAACGGCCTTACCCTGAACCGCCATGGATTGGCCTCCGGCGGTTGCGGGAGATTGCTCCAAACTATGCCCCTCCACGTCCAGCCATTCCAGGCCATATTGAGTTGCGTGATTATCAACGCGAGGCGATTGATGCCTGGTTTGCTCATGATTGTCATGGGATACTGGAGATGGCGACGGGAACTGGTAAGACTATCACCGCCCTGGCAGCATCGTCTAGGTTGTATGAACGCGAAAGACGATTAGCCGTGGTGGTCGCCGTCCCTTATCAACACTTGGTGGATCAGTGGCATGAGGAAGCAAAAGCCTTTGGTTATCGCCCCGTGCTGGCTTATCAGAGCAAATCTCGATGGCTGGACACGTTGAGACAGCAAATCACGGAATACATCGCGGGCTATCGTCGCTTTGTCTCGGTAATCACAACGCATACAACTTTTATTAGCACTGAATTCCAGAACAGCCTCGCCCAACTGACTTCACCATCACTACTCATTGCCGATGAGGTTCACCACTTAGGCGCTGAGCGCAGTCGTCAAAGTTATCCACAGCATGTACCCTTTCGGTTGGCGCTCTCGGCTACACCAGATCGTTGGTTCGATGAAGTAGGTACCGCCGCATTGCGTGAATACTTTGGAGAGACGGTTTTCGCCTTTCCATTGGAGGATGCTATCGGCGTTAGCCTTACACCGTATTACTACTACCCCCATTTGGTGCCACTGACGGATGAAGAATTGGAGCGATATGAAGAGTTATCCGCGAAAATCGCTCGGTTGGTGAATCGAGACGACGAGGATGGACAACAAGCATTGAAAATGCTGCTCATTCGCCGGGCCGATTTGTTGAACAAGGCCGAAAACAAATTAGATGTTCTGTCCGAATTGGTGGACAGGCAAGATCAAGTCAAGCATACCTTATTCTACTGCGCGCCAGGGCAGATTGATGACGTATTACACCTGCTGGGGTGGGAAAAGGGGTTGCTGGTACACCGTTTCACAGCGGAAGAAGACACACGGGAACGCCAGCGGTTGCTTGCTGATTTTGCCAGCGGCGTTTTACAAGCACTCGTGGCGATGAAGTGCCTGGATGAGGGTGTAGACGTACCGAGTACGCGCACGGCTTTCATCCTGGCTAGCAGTAGCAATCCACGAGAGTTTATTCAGCGGCGCGGGCGCATTTTGCGTAAGTCGCCGGGCAAAGAGTTTTCTGTTATTCATGATTTGATAGCAGTGCCACCGACGGCATGGTATGGAGCGCCGGATTCATCTACGTTTGACGCCGAACGCAGCATCGTCCGTAGGGAGTTAAAACGTTTCAAGGAGTTTGCGAACCCAGCGCGAAACAAGCATGAGGCATTGGATGTAATCTGGGGTATTGCCAACCGCTATAGCCTTTTGGATTTTTAGGAGGAGCCATGCTCAAAGATCGTTTATTGGAGCTATTCAGAGAATATGAGGCAGATGTGCGGGAAGTCATCGCTGAGGTGCTGGCCCTTGAACAAGAGCATATCAGCATGGAGCGACCGCGTATCAAAGAACAAATTAAAGACATCATAGATCGGGTGGTCAAAAATGCGACTTGAGCGTATTGTCCTGGAAAATTTTCGCCAATACTATGGTCGTAAACGACTTGTTTTTTCAATAGATCCCCAGCGTAACGTAACAGTGATTCATGGAGTGAATGGGGCTGGCAAGACATCGCTGTTCCTGGCGGTCAACTGGTGCTTATATGGGGAGGGGGTTTCTAAAGTTGGGAAATTAATGAGCAAAGAGGCCATCAATCGTGCTCAGCCCGGAGAGTCGATTCGAACATCTGTGGAACTGGCTTTTACTCATAATGGTGAACGTTTCCTGGTTTCCCGCCATCTAATCGGTATAAAGCAGTCGGATGGATCGGTTACCGTTGACAATAGAGACCGGGATGACTTTACTATGATGCGTGTCCAAAGGGATGGACAGGCCAAACGGGTAAATAATCCGGTTGGTACGATGAATGCTATTCTCCCTGGCAACGTGCGCACATACTTTTTGTTTGATGGTGAAAAGATTGATAATTTTGCCAAGCCCGAAGCCAGCGATGAGGTGCGTTACGCGATTTATAATGTGTTGAAACTGGAAGTGTTGGAGCGGGGACAAAAGCATCTGGAAAGCATAGCGGCAGAATACCGTCGGGAGTTGAAGCGTGTGTCTCGTGGTGAATTGCGTGATTTGGTCGAACGTGAGGAAAAAGCACGCGAAAAAAAAGAACAAGCCTTAGCGCGTAAGGAAGAACTAGAGCGCGAAATTGAGTCTGCCCGCCGCAAGATTGCTGATATTAATCAGCGATTGCGAGAGATTCAAGAAGTTCGTGCTTTGCAGCAGCAGCGTGAACGTATCGAGCACGAACTCGAACAGCGCGAGGCTGAACTCAGGGAACTGATCGAGGAGATTCGAGGAATAACAACGGGGAGCTTTGTGACGATTGCACAACCGGCCGTCAACCAAGTTTTGGAGATTCTTGAAGAAAAGCGAGCACGCGGGGAGATCCCCAGCAGTATTCGCCAGCAATTCATCCAGGATTTGATTGAGCAAATGCGATGTATCTGTGGACGTCCTTTCGAGTTGCATAGTCCAGAGCATAACCGGCTGCTTGCGTTGATGGACAGCAGTCTGCCAGGGTCGCTGGAAGACGAAGTTCTGGATACGAGTGCGACTTTGCGATCTTTAGCAGATCAAGGGCAAAAGTTCAAAGACGATCTAGGAAAAGCCATGCGCCGACGCGCCAACCTGGTAGATATTATTCAGGCTCTTGATGAGGAGTTGGACGATATCAGGCGGCAGCTAAAGGGCTCTCCACAAGAAGAGGTCAGTAAACTAGAAAAACAACGCCAGGATTTTCAGGATGATATTGACAGTTGTAGATTAGAACAAGGCAATCTGGAGACTCGAATCGACGTGCTTAATACGCAGATTGCTGATCTAGAAAAAGAGATTGAAAAGGCGAAAAAGGCTGAAAGCAAAGAGCGTTTGCTAACCCGCAAGGCAAGCCTGGCACAACATGCCGCTGATGCCATTGCTGAAATGTACCAAGTCTTTGCAGATGAGATGCGCCAACGCATTGAGACTGAGACTAAGAAAATATTCAAACAGTTGATCTGGAAAGATAGCCACTTTCAGGATATCCGCCTGGGGTCAGATTACAACCTGGAAGTAATTGATCGCTATGGTTTACCGGCGCGTCCAGAACTCTCGGCTGGCGAACGTCAGGTGCTCAGCCTCTCGTTTATCACTGCCATGTCTCGCGTCAGCGGCGAAGAAGCCCCGCTGGTAATGGATACTCCTTTTGGGCGGCTGTCGTCTTATCATCGAAACAGTATTACCAAACATTTGCCAGATTTGGCTGCCCAATTGGTGTTGTTTGTCACCGATGAAGAATTGCGCGATGAGGCTCGTCACAACCTGGAGCCTCGCATAGGCGCGGAGTATCGCCTGGAGTTTAACCACCAAACCAGTTGCACAGAGATTGTCGAGGTTACGCAATGACCGGTGCTACACCCCCCCGGGACACTGTTTCTATTGCTGAGAGTGTTCATGAAATTTACAAACAACTGACAGAGGGGAACGACCCTGTTCGTGTTCCCTTCCGTACGATGAAGGACGTGTTTATGTGGGCCGCGTGTCTAGGATATCGACGCGGCGAGCGGCGCCCTCTAACCGGTAAGCGAGTGACCATCTTCCGCTGGGCCCAATTCACGCCCCAAAACGACATCCCCATACTCAAAGCATTAGCAATTGTTGACAGCGGTGCCATCAACGTCCTGCTGAGCCGGGACGAAATTTTGACCATCGCTGAGGAGTACGCCAACGCGGGAATCCATGAGTTGCGCGCCAGTTTGTTGAGCGAGGGCGGGCAGCCGTTGTGGAATATGATCAGCATAATTCGGTAACTCGTAACTGGGGTTGATATGTACGACCTTTTACAACAAGCCGATGAATTGAAATCGTTTAGGATCGACAAGATGATTCTGAACCCCAACTGCTGGGGACAGTATCCGAACCGTGTGAATCTGAGCTGGAATATGGTTAAGTTCACTCCGGATGATGTGCTTCGCGTGCCAAATACCACTTGCGGAGTTTACAGTTTTGTTGTCATCCCTGGCATTGCCAACCACATAAGCTGCTCTTATCTGCTTTACGTCGGCAAGACAACTCGAAACTTTCGCCAACGATATCAAGAATACCTGCGTGACCAATCACAGCCACGAAAGCGCCCCCATGTTTTTGAGATGCTCAATAAGTGGAAGGAACATTTATGGTTTTGTTACGCTACCATTCGACAAGTGGATATAATCGGAGATATCGAAAACGATTTGCTGGCCGCCTACCTTCCTCCCTATAACAAAGAGTTTCCAGCAGAGATTCGCGAACCTATGAAGGTGTTACGATGAACACGAAAGCCAAAACTTTTCCGGCCCTCCGGTGTCACATGGGAGATTGGGTATATTACGTGACTTTTATGAAATTTTCTGATGTGGCTTGTTGGATCAAACGTACAGACCAGATTCACCAGAGTAAAGAACTGCGCGATATGATTCAACGCGAATTAACCAATCGAGTTGGGCCTATAGCCGACTACCTATTGGAACAAAAAGAGAGATTCTTTAACGCCATTGTGGTAGGTGTGTATGGTGGTGACCCGCAATGGTACCCGCTCGATATAGGAGAAAGTCCGATCTTTGGAGATGCTAACCTGGAAAGCGACAGCCGTCATTCTGTGGGATTGTTGGTATTAGAAGGCGATGAAAAGTTGTTCGCGATTGATGGTCAGCATAGAGTAGAGGCTATCAAACTTGCAATCAACAGAGATCCAAGTCTGGAAAGCGAAGAACAGAGTATGATCTTTGTGGCCCATCGCATAGACGAAAACGGTCGAACACGAACCAGAAGATTGTTTTCTACTCTTAACAGATACGCAAAACCAGTATCTAAAGGCGAAATTATCGCTCTAGATGAAGATGATGCCTTTGCAATAATCACCCGCCGTCTGGTTGAAAATTTAACCTTGTTAATGGGACGCGTTCATTTTGGGAAAACAGCGCCTCTTCCGTCCAAGGATAAAACCAATTTAACCTCCATTATTGCGTTATACGAGATCACGCAGCTCGTTTATGTGCCTGACCTGACAAATGCCGATGCGGAAAAGAAGCAACAATTAAAAAAGATAAAGATACGACGTCCATCTGATGATCTGCTAGAAGAGATTTATCAGGAACAAGTTTGCTATTGGCGTTTGTTGGAAAAGCACTTTCCAGAATATCAAAAGATGTTCTCTTCTGTTTCCGAGAAACAGATCGCGGGGAAATATCGCACCAGAGAAGGAGGACATCTAATGTTTAGGCCGGCTGGGCAGCAAGCGTTTGCAAAGGCTGTGCGAACAATGCTGGAGCGTGGAGTTGATATGGAAAGTGCCGTGGCCAAATTATCCCGTGTGCCTATGCAATTAAATCAAAAGCCTTGGGCATATGTACTCTGGAATCCCAGCACGAAAAGAATAAACGCGACTGTTAGCAAAGTGTTGTTAGAAAGTATTTTCTTGTATTTGGTAGGAGAAAAGCCTCGCAACAAAAAGTATGATTTACTGAGTCAATATCGTGCAGTCGTAAATGATCCCCAAGCGACACTCCCCGACCCTATTAAGTAGGACGTCTACCTCCATCTTTATAAACGTATTCCTGTGCGGTTGCCTCCTCCACCAACCGGCTCAAATCTCCCAAATCCTTGACCCGCTGAAACAGGAGCAGCACCCCACGGTTGATGTGGGCAACGAACTGCGTTTCCAGGTCTGCCAGGGGGATACCGTCCTGGCGGCAGCGCTCTTTTAGCAAGGCTACAAAGAAACTGTTCCACTGCCCGGTGAGCGTATAGCGATTGAATTCACGCGGGCTGTTCTCATCGTAATCTTCAGGGTTGGGAACCGTCGGCTCTCGTAAAGACAGGCAGAACCCAATTCGGCAGAGCAAATTAGGGGTGAGACCAGTGCGGGCTTTCAATTGGCGTAGGCGGTTATCAGCCTGCTCGCAAACACGGATTCTATTCAACTGCATGAGATGCCTCGTTCCAGAAATATCCTTCGCTTACAAGCGTTGCCCCTTTGTCGGGGTCATACTCCAAATGATAGGCATGGGAAATGTGAGGTTTCAGGGCATCGAAGTATTCCTGGTCCACTTCGGTGTCGGTGGAGAACAAGATCACTTGATGGCTGATATAAGGGAAATAGTTTTGCACTAAATTTGCCCGGTGGTCGCTATCCAGGCGTCCAAGCGGCGTGTCAATGACGATTGGGAAAGGGCGACTCGAGAGCTGGCGCAATGCCCATAACACAGCAATCGCAAAAATTTGTTTTTCCCCAGCAGAAAGTTGAGATTTGGGCACCGGTTCTCCATCTTGTCCAATCAAAGTGATTTTGAAATTCGTTGGATCAATGCGTACTTCTCGAACCAGATCCGGCTTGCGACTGATGTCATTGAATCGGGAAGCTACCAGACGCTCCAGTTCACTTATTTTTTCACGAGTGATACGATCCAAAAATTTATCCAGGATGGTTTGTACTTTCGTCACCATCTCTAAACGTCGTTCCAGCGCTTCCCCTCCGCGTAGCGCGTCGTACGCTTTTCTCAACTTGCGTTGCGCCTCTTGTCGTTGAAAATCCAACGAACGGAGTTCCTGATCTTCACGAGTGGCTTGCGCTTCGATCTCACCCAAGTTTTGATGCAGATTGTTCAGCTCTACGATTAGCGGTTTCAATATATTGTCTTCCGGAACCTGGCGAAGCCGTAGCGTGATCTCCTCACGCTGGCGGGCGAATTCTTCCAACCGTTGACCAGCCAGGCGTACTTGCCTGGGAATATCTCTTTCCACTTGTTCGATCCAACTTAATAACTGTACACGCTCTGGTTCTGAAATCTGATGGAGAAGCGAAGTTTCTTCAACAGTATCTGGGGGCTGCGAAAGCATGTCCAGCATTTTGTCAAGTTGCTCTATGAGGGAGGCTCGCTCTTCCGGAGACAGGTTGCCGTTAATCTGTTGCCAAAACGCATTGGATCGGAACGTGTCTCGAATTTCTCTAACTTTTGGCTGCACAACCTCCTGTGAAGCCTGCCATTGTTGGTAGTGCGCTTCTGCTAGAAGTTGGGATTTTAACTGTTGCGTCAATTCGGGGACCAGGGTGAATGGTAATAATCCGGCTGCCAGAGTGTGTAATTCCCGTTCCGCCAGGGCTAGTTCAGCTTCGATACGGGCAAGCTCTGTTTTTAACTCTTCGCGGGCCAATGCAAATCCACTGCTCTCCCGGCTGATTGTGCGTTCGAGCCTTTCGATTTTCCCGCGTATATGATCGAGGCGCGCTTGAGTTTGTGCCCGGTCCTGGCGTTTCGCCTGATAGCGCGCCTCGATTTCATCTCGATGTTTCCGCATCGCTTCGAGCTGTTCAACCAGTTCTGGGACTGCGTTTTCTTTTCGTTGGCGGTACAGGTAGATATCCAAGTCAGCCTGCAGTCTCTCTACCAAGTTTAGCCCTAACAGTCGTTTGATTTCCTCCCCCAAGGTCTGCTCGCTCAGGCTGTCCGTGGCCAGTGATTGGATTTTTTCGCCGTCGAAGAAAAAGAGTTCCGCGACTCTTGACGGAATGATATCCTCGATGAAATCCTGCCAGCGATCTTCAGCCATCCCAGAAAGCAGGTCTCCATCTCTGCGAACGACTAGCTGTTCTTTGATCCGGTTAGATTTCTTCTCCCATCCACGGGTGACTTCATAAGTGTGTAGGTTTCCAAACTGAGCGTACTCGAATCGTAACGTCACTTCAGCGTACTGGGCTGCCAGTGTCACGTCGCGCTGGCGGTGGATTCGGCTGACTATATACTCTTCGTACATTCGTTTTCCTACACGATCTCCCAGCGAACGCGCGCCGTACAGACATAGCCGAATGGCCTCCAGCAGGGTGGTCTTCCCAGCCCCGTTTTTCCCGCCAAAGATCACAATTGGCCCCTGACGAGGTTGCAAGTCAAACGCGTGTAATCCCCGGTAAATCCCGAAATCTCGCAATTTCAATTCAAGTAAGCGCATCAGTCAAGCCCTAATTCTACTTGTCGCGACTGTTCCATCTCAGCCTGAGCCAACACTTCGTCTCTTGTTCCCCATTCTTCGGCAAATAACCGGTGAATGGCGTTGTAGATTCCCGTTCGACGGCCCATTCCCTGCATTCGCCGTTCGGTGTCAATCAATCGAGTCACCAGTTGCACAGGTATGTTTTCTTGTGTGCATAGTTCTTCCAGGACAGCATGTTCGTAACTGGAAAACGTGCCCGTTTCATCCGGAATCCAGTCTAAATCTTCGCCTATAACCTCTCGATAAATCTTTGGAAGGCTGTCTTCCCAATCAGATTCCTCAATGCGCCAAATGCGGCGAATCTCGTGTAGTTCAGGTGCTGAAATCAGCGTAAGGTCTGGATCTGGGCCATTTTCCTGGAGCGTTTTCTGTATCCCCAATAGATGGCGTAATAGTGTTTTTCGGAATTCAAACTTGTATGGCCCTGGGATGAGACGGCCGTTCTTTTGGATAATGACTTGCCCGTTGCGTCGTTTAAAGTTTCGGAACTCATGTTTCCGTTCTGGCTTTTGGGTTTGGGCAAGAAGGTCGCGGAATTCCAGTAATGGTTTCATCCATTCCTCGCCATGTTGAACCAAGGCTTGCATTGAACGATCTTGTTCAACCACGGTGCATACCCAACATCCGAAGCGGGAGTTTCCACAAGAGGGGGTGCTGGTGTCGATGACGAGGGGGCATTCATCGGATAGCGTGCTTCTTTTGTATAAAGCGGCTAATTCGCGATTGTCTCCACCCCAGGGCGCGTCGTAAACGTCTAAATAAGTCCATACATCATCGGTCGTAAAGTCTTCAATAGGGGTGTAGACATATGCGCGGGGGAGGCTAGAGTGGCGAGATAAACGGGTGCCCGGCAAGATACTTCGCTTCCCCATCACTTGTGCTCGCGACATGCTCTCAGACTTTCTAGCTCCAAGCACCATGACGACTTCACCAAAGCTTGCTGCAGTTTCTAGGATAAAAGCGTTGGCAGGGTTGATTTTCAGTCGCTCTGTGCACCAGCGAAAACGTTGAGTAGGAGCCGGGTAGCCTTTTCCTAAAAGGTTGACCCAGAAGCTGTCCTCAACTTTAGGGTAAACCTTCTTGACAAAGAAGGGCAACCCCTGTTCCAAAGCAGCTTTTTCCATCAGGTGAAGGGTTTTGTCAATTTGGTTTACTACGACTGGGGTTTCTACTAATGTGTCAGAGGCGATAATGAAAACAGGCTTTTCTAACTTCTCCGGCGGTAGTTCTGCCAGGGCATACCAAACCAGTTGGACAGTCGCTGTTGAGTCCTTGCCACCACTATATCCGATCACCCAGGGATAGTGATTGGATAGGTACGTCTCACGTATTTCGGCATATAGATTGCGTATAGAGTTTGTTTGGAAAAACGATGTTAGCTCTTGCGCGGCTTGGCTCATTGTTGTTCCTTTAACGATTCCATGTATTTTCTTTCTAGCTTGGCTTCATCAGCCCTCAGGGGGATGCCCAGAGTGTGCTTCAGTAAATTCGCTGTGAGGTGAACCTGGCGCGAAGCTTTGCTGATGCGGCCCTGAAGCATGGCTCTTCCCTCCCATAGCGCGGAGTTTTCTCTCGACCAATCGAGATTCTTTAATGCTTGCAGTCTGGTTTGCCAATCTTCTGGGAACTGGTAGATTAGGTCAGCCCCCGCAATACCAAGAGCGTGTAAGACAACTCCATGGGCGTGGACGTATCCTTCCCGAAGGGATGCACATGAAACTTCTTTTCGGCTTGCCATGCCCCATTCGGGAATGGTGTTTCCTACCACCGTCCAGAATTCAACAGCCAGTTTCTTTTCGTCGTTGGTTATGTCTTCTCCTTTTCCTTTCTGGAGTAGTGCTTGCGTTGCCTGATAAATCCCGCTGAGCGTAAATAATTTAGGTGAGCGATTGGAGATGCTGGTCTTTTCTTTCTCGGTCAAATTCTTGAAAACGGGCACATTTATCATGAGATGTCTGGCCAGGATAGCCATTGGATCTCGGTGGTCGTACAAAATACCCAAAGAGCGCGATGGTCTTACTGCGTGCTTGTTTAGATCGGCAAACATTTGTTGCGAGCGTTTGAGGCCGGCGTCGATAAAGAATACGACAGCGATTGAATCATCGGCTAATTCAGGGCGCTCTTTTATGGCTTCTTCAATGGCGGCGCGGCGATGCTGACCATCGTTGATGATGATGGTGGCATCCATAGGAATCTCTAACCAACCCACATTGCGAGCGTCCCCTGTCTCGTCGAGAGGGGTGAATACTCCCTCCTCGCTGATTGACGCGGTTATCGCCGAAAACACATATTCATTGGGGTGTTTTATGATATAGTTGGCTATCTCTGGGATGCGGCTCTTGTTAAGGGTTCTTTGTGCGCGAAGTTCTGGTGGTACGCCTTCTTCGTCGTAAAGGAATAGTTTGGGGACAAGTTTCAAGGGGCACATTGCCAGATAGTACTCTCGCCCAGCTTGAACACCTCGGAGTACGGGGAACTTGTATATGGGTTTCATAATGCGAAGCCGGATTGATAATTAGATAGTGCGGAACGGGCTTGGAAGTCTATTATACACTAAGCGGAAGTTTAGTTAAGAGGTTTTAGGGGCTTTCTGCAGAACAGAACCTGATAATGGAGGGGGGAAGAAAATCTTGATCTTATCCCCTGTGCTGTGTATGTAATTTCAAAACCCTCGAGTGTTGCCCTCAACGTGGTTGTCACAGACCAAACTTTTCTGGCGCGATTGAGCAACGACTCTGCAAGCCATTACATTAACTTGTCATAAATGGCATAACGAACACATGGACTTCACTCGTTTGCTCGAACTGGTCGGGGATGAACCCGTCTTTGAAAGCGCCCTGCTGCTGGCCGGTGATGTGGGCCCGAACCATATCCGCCGCCAGTTGAGCGGCTGGACGCGTCCCGGGCTGTAAACGCTGGCACCGTCTTTTCAGGGGGAGTGAAATATCTAATCGCGAAATTAACTTAATCGCGCCAAATGTTGCGCATTGACCATGAGTGAGTTGAATTGAAACAATCCAACTTACCAATGGCTGAACACTTGAGAAATGGTTTCGATGGCAACCGGTTGATATCCCCAACAATCTACGCCCACATCCAGGCTGTTCTTCAACGGTGGCAATGTGCCATGCGAATGGCCGTACAAGTGCCAACTCCCGTAATGTGAGCGATCCCAAACGCG
>JAJRZC010000002.1 GCA_024275435.1 Alphaproteobacteria bacterium | reverse complement strand
CCGACGATCCCACCCAATGGATCTTCCACGGCCATCCTTGCGGTTCGGTGGTCTGGGATGAGGAGAAAAAGTGGACTGCCCACGGCCCGCTGCGCACTGACGACACCGTGCTGCAAGTCGCCGTGGCCCGCCTGCTCGGTTATCGCTGGCCCGCTGAACTAGATGCGGATATGGAATTGGCCGATGAACAGCGCGAATGGGTGAACCGTTGCGGAGCGCTGCTGCCCTATGCAGATGACGACGACATCGTCTGCATCCCGACGGTGTCGGGCGAGGCGGCGGCCCCAGAACGTCTGCTGAACCTGCTTGCCGCCGCCTTCGGCGATGCCTGGTCCAATGATATTTTGGCCGAGCTGTTGAAAAACGCCAACCATGCGGGCAAGTCACTGGAAACCTGGCTCAGGGACAAGTTCTTCGCCCAGCACTGCAAACTGTTTCATCACCGTCCCTTTATCTGGCACATCTGGGACGGTCTGCCCGATGGTTTTGCCGCCCTGGTCAACTACCACAAGTTCGACGCCAAGTTGCTGGAGACCCTGATCTACACCTACCTGGGCGACTGGATCAGTCGTCAGAAACAGGATATTGCCAGCGGCGTCGATGGTGCGGAAGAAAAACTCGCCGCCGCCGAATCCTTAAAGAAAAAGCTGGAACTGATCCTCGAAGGCGAAGCGCCCTACGATATCTTCGTGCGCTGGAAACCCCTCTCAAAACAGCCCATCGGCTGGGAACCCGACCTGAACGATGGCGTGCGCCTCAACATCCGCCCCTTTATGGCCGTGCCTGATGTCAAGAAAAAAGGTGCGGGCGTACTGCGAGACAAACCCAATATCAAATGGAACAAGGACCGAGGCAAGGATGTGGAATCCGCCCCTTGGTACCACTTGTTCAAAGGCTACCGCATCAATGACCACCACTTAACCCTGGCCGAGAAACGAATCGCGAGAAAATATCGAAAGGAGACGCAACATGATTAATAGACTTTATGTTGACAATTACAAATGTTTGGTCAATTTTGATTTGAAGCTGGAAGAACTTTCATTGTTGCTTGGTACAAACGGCGTTGGCAAGTCCTCCGTACTGGATATAGTCTTTGCTCTGCGCCAGCTTCTTGGTGGTACTGCCAAGGTTACAGACAAGGTTATTTTCCCCACTTCGACACTGACCCGATGGCAAAAACGCAAAACTCAAGTTTTCGAGTTAGGAATCAGTCTCGAAGACGACCCTGACTTGGTTTATCGCTTGGAAATAGAACATGATCGCTATACTCGTCGTGCCAGGATTATGCTCGAAAGGTTAAGTTCAGAAGGGAATCTTTTGTTTGAGTTTAAGAATGGAGAGGTTCATCTTTACCGTGACGACTACTCTGAAGGGCCTGTTTACTCTGCAGACTGGTCAGAATCGGCAATGGCCAGAGTGGGTGATCGACACGATAATAAACGACTCAACCATTTTCTCGATTTTATTCGCAAGATTCTCGTTTGCGGGCTCTACCCTCAAAAATTCATGACCGAATCAACGACAGAAGATCCTTTGTTGGACCGTGACGGACAGAATTTTTCGGCATGGTACCGACACATTTTCCAGGAGAGGCAAGACCTCGTGCCAGACTACATTAACGCATTGCGTGAAGTAATCGATGGATTTAGTGGCATTCGGCTCGAAAAAGTCGGGCAGGAAACGCGGGCATTCATGGTTATTTTTGAAGAAGATGAAAAACGTTTTGAACTTCGCCTTGATGAACTATCAGATGGTCAACGTATCCTTATTGCTTTGTATGCCCTTGTTTTTGTAACAGCAGGTCAAGGTTATACATTATTTCTCGATGAACCAGATAACTACATAGCCTTGCCAGAAATTCAACCATGGATTATTGAACTTTCTGATGCTTGTGGGGACAAGCTCCCTCAAGCAATCATTTGTTCTCATCATCCAGAGTTAATCGATTATCTTGGCCGTGAACGGGGCCTTCTACTACAACGTGGGGTATCTGGTGTAGTTACCATTCGCCAAATTGAATACAAAGACAGCGATGGACTCAAGCTTTCTGAACTGATAGCAAGGGGATGGCAGTAATGAGCCGAAATGTTCAATTGGTCATATTGTGCGAAGACACGCAACATGAAACGTTTATTCGCAGGTTCCTAAAAAAAATGAGGCTGGCAAACCCGCCGCCTGCGAATCGAAAAAGCACCGGGTGGGCGGGGCTCCGGTGAACAGTTTGTAAGGGAACGGTATCCACATGAAGTGCTTGAAATCAGGAGAAAACGCCATATTGACCAAGCCTTGATTGTTATGATCGATGGCGATGCAGAGGGTGTCGATGCACGGCTGAAAATCCTGGAGAATACCTGCCAAGAACATGGTATTGATGCCAGGAAGGATAATGAGAGTGTGGCGATTTTTGTGCCGACATGGTGTATCGAAACCTGGTTCGCGTATCTTGAAGGTCAAACGGTGGATGAGACCAGAAAACATTATCAGCGCCTTAAGCGCGAAAGGGATTGCCAGGAACATGTCCGCTTGTTGGACGAAATGTGTACAAACAGCCAATTACGGCTGCCCGTACCATTTTCACTGCAAGCTGCGTGCGACGAATATAGCAAAAGACTTGCTCATTTGGGTGGGTGAAAAAGAAAGTGATCGTAAATGGGAAACCGCTATAGCACGTTTTCAAGCAAGAAATAGTGACAAGGAGCTGAGGGAGTGTTGAACCAAGAGAGGCTGAAAGAGGTAATCGCCAACGGCGAGAATTCCAGTGTGGAATTCAAGCAGGATAATATACGCCCTGAACAGTTGGCCAAGGAAATAGT
>JAJRZC010000236.1 GCA_024275435.1 Alphaproteobacteria bacterium | reverse complement strand
AGAAAAAAATATATCACGAATACTTCCGTTTAAATTAACACTATTCAAAGCAAAAAGTGTTGACCCTGTTCAATTTTCCTCATTTAATAAAGATGCTTTTTGTTCACATGGCAACAATACTAACTCTTCTAACTGTACTGTATGAGTTCATTTTTTTTCTGTAACACGTAGTGGAGCCAATAAGTTATGTTGCTTGTAATGATGAAAGCGAGCCAGCTCTCGGCGTTCGCTTCTTCGCTTGACAAAGTGCATCAACCAGTTTGGATATCTCCAATCGTACTCTTGTCGCAACAGCATATCCAGCAAAATGCGAACCTGTGGCACGGTCAACGCCGGAGTATACTTTTTTCCCCCGACGCGTTTCTTTGATCAAGAACCATGTCGCAATAAGTGAAAGAGTTTGATGATGATACCAACCTGCCCAAGTACGTACTTCGTAATCGGACAGGCCGGCTTCGCTCTTGGCTCGCTTGAGACAATCCTCTATGCGATGTTCGGCTTTGACCACACGTGCCAGTTCCTCCAACGGTGTGTCAGGGTGGGCATTAGAAAGATGATAGTCGTACTTCATCTTGTGATTCTCATCCGGCGAACGCGTAACCACCAACAGCTCTTCTGTTGCCTCGCGGCAACTTCGTTCGGTTCGCGCCGATACCCGTCGTTTGACAATCTCCAATACCAACGGACACTTCTCGCCATCGCGAACATCAATTCGCGTCCAAGCATCTTTGCCCAACGAATCGCGCCAAACATCGACACGTTGGAAAGGTTGCTTAGGAAATCGACCGCGCCCGCTGTATACAGGCGGTTCAACTTCAAGGTCACGGATGTTGGTGTTCGAAGGGACATCCAGAAGATATTGTTCGTCCAAAGCCCGCAAATCACGCCGAAAACGGCTCGAACGGCCCATTTCATCATCTCCGGCTATCCATCTATGGGGCAGATTCTTGCCATTGGTTGCCAGCATTTCCAAGGCCAATTCATGTCTTGTTCGATAACGAATCTTTTTCGGAATGCCACATTTCTTTCGACGAGCTTTATCTTTAGCCCACTCTTTCGGCAGATACAAACGCGTATCTACCAACGCATGATCTTTACGCGAAGCATAACCCATATAGATACCAACTTGGCCATTGTCTATTTTGCCGAGTCGGCCCAGCCATTGACGTTGCACACCCACCGAATCGTTGCCACACTTCTTGTGAGCCGACGGATCGAAAACAATTACACCATCGTCTTGGCCCAGTTGCGAACCCACTTGACAAGCCAGCTCTGCCAGCAAAGGCTGATGTTCCCATGGCGACAGGCCAATAAACCGTTGCAGATTCACACGCTCCTGATCATGACGATAGGCAATCGATTCGACGTTCTTCCTTTCCAAGTCCGACAACAACCCTGCGATATAGACCTGAGCATGTTCCCTTCGCTCCAATCTTCCCAAACTGGCCACGAATGGTTCAGCGAACTTTTCCAAGCGGTTCAGCATGCCTTTGATCACCTGTGGCTTTACCTCAGCTTCTTTGAGAATTTCCCGTTTCCGTACGTCAAATCGTCGATCCATGACTTATCCTTTCCATGGGGACCATTCCCCTGGAAAGTTAATCGTACAAAGGACTTAAACTTCTTTAATAAATCATACAGTACAATTATATACTCTAACAAAATCGCCATCGAAGCATGATTCTGCCCTGATTTGGCCCTTTAAGTTAGTTTTGTCAGACCGCCTTATACAGTTTTTTATTGTATCAAACCTTTCTTTTATCTACACTTATAATATGAGTGCGATTTCGCATTTTTTCTTTATATTCGTTCAGTCGCGTGCGAACGAGAAGGGGCCTTT
>JAJRZC010000235.1 GCA_024275435.1 Alphaproteobacteria bacterium | reverse complement strand
CCGCTATTTCAGCGCTGCTTCGATGCAAAAAGTGCTCAAGAAACCAGACGGAAAAGGCTAATGCCATGAATTGTTAAAGAACTCAGGCCCGACCACGCGAGACCTTTTTACACCACTTGACAAGACGCTAACAGATTGTGTTGCGGGTCCGTCTGCCACCAGTCCACTGTTTTGTCGGTGACGATGCGGTAGTCCACACCCAGGGCTTCAAAAAGTTTCTGGGCGCAGCGGACCTTGCGGGTCTCGTGGGCAAATTGCAGTTTGCCGGGGTCGGTCTGGCCTTTGGTCTCACGCACCAACTCCAGGATGACGCGGTCTTCGGCGCTGCGATAGCGAGCGATGCCCCAGTCGGGGTTGTAGTTGCCGATGACACGCGGGAAGTCGAACTTGAAGGCCGGGGGGAACTTGAAGTAGAAGATCACTTCCCCATCCGGGTTGAGACGCTTTTCCACGAAGCCTTTTTCCACTTCGGAGTCAACCTGCACCTGGTCGTACAGACTGGCGTTAGAGCCGGGAATGAGTTCCTTTTGCGGGAACTCTTTTTCAGACGGGAAGAGATCATCCAGGTCGTAGCCCCATTGCGAGGTGAGCGGCCCAACCTGGAATTGGATGCGCTCCGCGATGTGGTCAGCCAGGGCGTTGCTGATTTCGGTGATGAACAGGCTGGCGAAGCCTTCCGGGTTGTCGAAGATGGCCTGTTTGCGGCGTTCGCTCAACCCCTGGAAGATGCGCAAAAGCGTGGGACGCGTCAAACCGGTTTCGCGGGCGGCGCGGTCGAGCAGGTTGAAGGTCAGGGGGTATTTTTCAGCAGGCGCCAGCGAGGCGCGCTCTCGCGGTTTTTGCCCTCCCTCGCTCTGGAAGCGCAGACGCTGCCCCACGTAAAGGATCTGCCCATTGCCAAAGACCACGCGCGAGGTGTCGCCCGCTTCGATGATTTCCACGATTTTGTAACCGCGCAGGCGCTCATCGCCAACCAACCGCTCCAGATCGTCGCGCAGGTTGCAAGTCAGTTTGCGCTGCTCTTCGTCGCCGCGGGTATCTTGCTTGAAGATGGAGATTTTACTAGTCTCACCGCTGACCGAAAGCAGTTCGATGGTGTAATCGGTCATCACGAAGGCGCCCTTTTCCACCACCAGTACGGCGGTGGGCAGCTGCTTGTTGTTGATGCGCTCAATGCAGTTCTTGACCAGGACGTCGGTGTCCAGCGCGATTTCATAGGTAATGCACTTTTGCAGTTTGGCCCAGAAGTCCTTGAAGGCCTGTGTGCTGCTGAAGATCCGGTCATTACGTTTGGCTTTGGCCTTGCCTGCCTTGCTGGGCGGCGGCGGGGCGGCCTGCCCGTCTTCCACGTATTCGCTTTGCAGGGTGGCGGCGTATTGTTCGTAACTCTCGTTGGCCACCACGGTCAGGATGTTGACATCATCGGCAAAGACGCGTTCCCCGTTCTGGTTGACGGCGATGCGCAGGCCGCGACCGATCTCCTGACGTTTCTTCATCTCCGAGACGGTCTGATTGATGGTGCAAATCTGGAAGACGTTGGGGTTGTCCCAGCCTTCCTTGAGGGCGGAGTGTGCGAAGATGAAGCAGGTTTTCTCATCGAAACTGAGCAGTTGCTCCTTGTCCTTCATGATGAGTTCAAAGGCTGCCTTTTCTGCTTCGCGCTCCTCCTTGTTTCGTCCGCTGGTGTCGATAGCAATCTCTGCCTCCCCTTTTTTTGCCTTCTTTTTGGCAAAATAGGCACTGCGTACATCTTTGGCCTGCATGTGCTGGTAGAAGGGATACAATTGCTTCATTTTTTCGAATTCTTCATCGAAAATGCGGCGGATGATCCCGTTTTCATCGGTGTAGTTGGCTACCCGGTCGATGAAGAAGAGCGAAAGCACCTTGAGACCTTTGCGCGCCAGTTTTTCCTGCATCTGCATGTGCTGTTTGAGGGTCTCGCGAATCTGGACGCGGAAAATCTCCTCCCGCCGCGGGCCGACGTACTGCCCCAGGGTCAGGCGCAGACCGTTTTCGAACTCGATGAACCCCTCCCCGGCATTGATTTCGGTCACGCGGTAGCCGTCCTGGTGTTCTTCGCGCCCGGTTTTTGCGTGCAGGTCGTCGCCGTGATGCAGGGTGACTTTGGCTTCTTTCAGGCGTCCTTTATCCAGCACGTAGGTGCGCAGGCGGGCGGTGATACGTTTGCCGACCTCGATGCCGGTCAGGTGCATGAAGGGCTGGTTGAAGTTCTCGCGCTCGGTGACGCCCAGCACCTGAATCTTCTTGACCAGATTCATCCGGTAGGCGTCAAAGGGCGTCAGGCGGTAAACCAGGTTGGGGCTGGTGCGGTGGGTGGCGGAGTAGCGCAGGGCGAAGAGGGGATGCAACGCCCGCAAGGCGGCCTTCGCCTTGGCCGATTCCATGTTCTGGGGTTCATCCAGAATCAGGATGGGGCGCGTCTCCTGGATGTACTCGATAGGCAGGCGCTCGCCGGGTAGTTTTTCGGATGGGCGGTAGATGACATTGGATGAACGCCCGGAGGCTTTGTTGAACGAATCCAGGGTCATCACCAGGATTTCCACGAAGGTGGAGGCGGCGAAGCCGCGCAACTGACTCAAGCGGCTCCCCTCGTAAGGAATCAGGTTGACGGTCTCGTTGCCGTACAGGGCGGCAAAATGGGCTTTGGTGATCTCGAAATTCTTGATGACGCCCTGGTAGATGGCAATGCTGGGCACGACGATGATGAACTTGCCAAAGCCGTAACGCTGGCGCAGTTCGTGGATGGTGCGCAGGTAGACGTAGGTCTTGCCGGTGCCGGTTTCCATCTCCACCGTGAAACTGGGGTAGCGCCAGGATTCGTAGCCCGCGCCCTCCAGCACCATGCCGTCGTCCACAGCCAGCGCGCCAAGCAGTTCGCTTTGCAAGCCGTTGCGCGCCTGCACCTGGCGCAGGTTGTCGTAGAGCCAGTCTTCGGCCAGTGTCTCGTAGGGCGGCAGGTTAGGGACGATTTCGGCCTGCATCATAGCGGCGTTCTCCTGCCGCGGCAGGCCCTCGAACAGGTCCACCACGCTGCGGACGGCTTCCAGTTGGTAGGGCTGATTGGGGTCAAATTGGAGTTTGAGCATGGACGCATTCCCCCTCAGATGACCTTCAACCGCAGGCGGTCGTCGAGCGTCACTTTGGCCTCGTCGGTCAGGGCGGCATCCAGGCAGATGAAAATGTCTTCGCCGCGCAGGAGCGCGCCGGTTTTGAGTTTTTCGACGGTGGTTTCGGCGAGACTTTTATCCAGACAGATGAACAAGTCATGAGCCACATCCGGGTGGTGGACGCGCCAGACGGCGTTTTCGGGGAAGGCCTCGGCCAGCGGGATGATTTGGCTGTCGAGCGGGAAGCCCTCCAGGAGCAGGATTTCGGTCAGCAGGGTCTCTTGTGTCCAGCCGTCGCGCAGGGGGGAAGCGTGTTGGGCGAAGAGGTCGTCCAGTTTTTGCGGCTCGGTGGGCTCCACGGGCTGCCAGTCCTTGAAGTGGGAGCGCTCCAGGCGGAAGACCTTGAAGCCCAGGTCTTCGTCCGGATGCAGGTCCATCTGGCCTTCCCGCTTGGCCTGCATCTTGGCAATCACGCGGCGGATGCGTTCTTTGCCGATGTCGGCGATGGTTGGGTAGCCCGCTTTGTAGGCGGCTGAATCGGGCGGCGTGGGTTCGGGCAGTTGTACCATGATAAATTGGCGAGTGCCGTTGTCTTCTCGGTTCCTCTCAAGTACTGCTTGGGCAGTTGTACAAGATCCTGCGAAAAAATCCAAAATTATATCGTTAGCGTTCGTAGAGATGCTAGCAAAATATTTTAACAACCTAACAGGTTTTGGTGTGTCGAAAAATTTCGCACCATCAAATAGAGATTTGATTTCTGCCATTGCATTCCGATTGCTTCCAACATCTTGGCTAAACAGCATAGTCTCCGGTGGCTTTCCCTTACTTTCATCAGCATAAATCCGGAAGTAAGGCGTCCAAGTACCATTATTATTAGTCCACTCTATTCTTGCTATGTTTTTCTCTAACTTCTCACGACTCCAACGCCATCGGCCATCTCTCCCGTCCTGCAATTTAGGGTATATTTTTAATCCATCTGGAGCAGTTATAGGGTAGTAAAGGTTAGGTCTATCTTCTTTGGTATCTTGTCCGCCCATTGCGCGGAGTGGCTTCAAGTAGTACTTTCTACCATTTTCATCCACTCTGTTGTAATGAGATGGGATATTTTCCTCGCCATACATTAAACGATGAATTTCGAAGGCAGTTATATCTTTGGCAAAGCACAAAATATAGTCGTGCTTAACTGAAAAGAACTCTGAATCCATCTTTGGACTATCTGCCTTTTCCCAACAAATAGCTGCAACAAAATTTTCCTCACCAAATATTTCACCTAATACCTGCCGCAAATTGTGCACTTCATTGTCGTCAATGCTAACAAGAATGACTCCATCCTCGCGCAGGAGTTGGCGGGCCAGGAGCAGGCGCGGGTACATCATGTTGAGCCAGTTGGAGTGGAAGCGGCCGCTGGCTTTGGTGTTGGTGGTCAGGCGGCGCCCTTCCTCGTCCATCTGCCCGGTGCGTTTCAGGTAGGCTTCCAGCGGCTCGCTGTAATCATCGGGGTAAACGAAGTCGTTGCCGGTGTTGTAAGGGGGGTCAATGTAAATCATCTTCACCCGTCCGGCATAACTCTTTTGCAAGAGTTTCAGCACTTCCAGGTTTTCGCCTTCGATGAAGATGTGGCGGGTGGTCTCTTCGTTCACACCTTCGCCGGGGACGGGGATAAGTGTGCCTTTGGGCGGCCAGGCGGCCAGGCGGCGGGCCTCGCGCTTGCCGGGCCAGAACAGGCCGAAGTGTTCCTGCATCTCGTCTTCAAGATACTCACCCAGCGCCTCGCGCAGGGTGTCCCAGTTGATTTTCCCGTCGGCAAAGGCTTCGGGAACGACCTGCTGCAATTCGCGCAGACGGTCTTCGGTGAAGGTGAAGGAGGGACGGAGTTTTTGAATGTCGGGCATGGGTCAGGTCTCCTTCTTTACTCAGCCAGGCGCAGGCTGAGTAGTTCGAATTCTTTCCTGCCAAGATACAAGTCAACGTAAACCACGGCCTTCTTGCGGCGCAACGTCCTCAGCACACAGGTAATATTCCAGGGGGCGATGAAGTACTCAGCGCGGCCAGAGAAATGCCGCAGCGTTTCAACCTGTTCGCTGAATTCTTCATCAGATCCCTGAGCAGTCAAACCGTCGGCAGAAAGCGTAACCATTTCCATCTCACCATGAAGCTGGATAGTGGCCTTGCCGCGTGAACGGTCCAACTGGCAACGAAAACGCTGCTCATCCGCTTCAAACTGAATCTTGATCGTCTTTGAGGGCGATTCATTTTGGACACGTTCTGTTAACTTAGTACCTATCTCCAGGTCTGCGGAAGCGCTTTTTGCATAAGGCAAATTCGGTTTGATTGGTGTTTTCACCAATTTTTCTCCGGACATATCGCTAGGTTCTTTGGAAGGTTCCGGGGTGTATATTCGCGAAGTAGGGCGAGAGGTTACAGGCTTGGGTTTGGCATCGAGGTTAACTTCAGGGAATTCTGGCATACCGGATATTTCCACATTCCACTCACGAGCGCGAGTATTGATTTCTTTCTGAATACGGAGCTTACGTTCATCAGTGGTTGTAATGCCGATCTGCCGTCCTTTGTTTACCAGCCAGCGTTCACGGGCAAATTGCTGATCGTCTTCGCTGGCTGGCCAGGTTTGATGTTGAAAAATCATCTCATAAAACGCAAGGCAATCCATCACTTTTCCGGCGCGCTCGATTGCTCCGCCTGCCTGTTGGACAGTCAATTGTCCCGAAAAAACATCTGGGTGTTGTAACAATGTCTCAGTCAGATAGCGGGACACCTGGTTTTGTTCCGATGGGGAGGCCTGAACCAATTCATCAGACACGGAAAGAAGTTTGATGAAGGGCACATCCAGCGCGTACTTGGGCCAATGATAGTTCCGCACCAAATCGGCATCTTTTTCAGCAAGGAGGCCCTCCAGGCGTTTACCTTTGACGAAATTCAGCGCGGCATCCCAGTTGGCTTCTTGAGTCCAGAGAGCCAAAAGACGTTCAGCCCATGCAAACAAGTCTTCTTGTTTTCTTTGGCGAGCAAAGTAGGCAATCATAAAGGCAAAGCGCGACGCAGACGGATACTGTTCAGCCAGGGATTCCAGTTCGGCACTCTTATCAAGAGTTTGGAGTGCATGCAAGACAATATCCACCTGTCTATCAGATAACTCGACCGCCTGATTTTGGTGAAAGACAGCAACGATTTTTTTAGCGCCAGCGCCAATTCGTTGCAGCACCTCCAGTTTTCCAGGATATGGCGTAGCGCGAACTTCAAGTTGCGCGATTTCTTCGTCGCGCGTGAGCAGCCCTTTGCGGTGATGCTCTGTTGCAAGGTGCCGCAGGCCCTCCCACTCAAAGGGTTTCAAGTCACTCTCCCTGCTTGCTTCCAACAAAGTCCGATAGAGCGCACTGATGATCTCAGACCAGACGAGATCGGCCTGTACCAGTTTGTCTGTCAATGCGCTATCAATTTCCGTAAGGAGTTGGCGCAAGTCATCCAGGTTGTATTTTTCCTTTGCGAGCATAAATTGGGCAGCACGCTGTTCCAGGGAATTATCCTGAATTTTGGCGAGTTCCGCATACGCCTTGGCTTTCCAGAAAAGTTCTTTCGCTCGTTTTGTTTCTCCAAGTTGCATCCAGATACGCCCCGCGTCCAAAAATTCTTCGTCAAGTTCCAATCGCAAGGCATCACAACGCAAAGCGCTGTCCTCTGCTCCAGCAAGGCGATAGTTATCAGCCGCGCGCCGCAAAATGTACGAATCGCGCTTGCTTCGTCCTTGGGATTCAAATTCTTGAGCCAATGCAGCAGGATCATCTCGATCGTGAAGCCAGTCATCTTGTTTCCCAGGTTGAACTTTGACGAGGTCTTCGATAACCCAAGGATATTGCGAATGGTCTTCTAGTCTGCCTTTTTGTGTTGGCTTCCACACAGAACGGTATTTTTCAACAAAGTCGCGCGGGTCGCAATTTTCAAAGAATCTTTTCCAGAATTTTGTCAATCCCTCTTCTGTATCGGCAATAAAGAGCCGGATCCGGGCACGGCTGGCTGCTACATAGAGACGGTTAATAAAATATTCTAATGGCAGCTTTTGCTCGGATGGGAGCGTTTCTAACGGACGCTTTGGATCCATTAAACCCAAGAGAGCGGGATAGTCGTCCACACAAGTTTGCCCAAACTTATAGAGTACAACTCGTTTGTATTCCAATCCTTTAGCCCTCATCGGGCTAAAGATGTTGCGCACTATTTGCCCGTTTTCTCCGAGTGCAAATGTTTTAAGAAAAGAGTCGTTTTCCACAAATACTTGTTCATCGCCCTCCTGACAAGGCAGAATAATGACCGTTTCCTCTTGGTTTTTTACCTGGGTCTGGAAGACCTTACTATCAATATCAAAATACACGGGCATGTTGGCCGCTTCTTCGAACCAGGTTTCCTGAGGATGAAGGTGCGGTTTGCCAAAGGCCACGCCTCGCATCAGGTGAATAAAGTTACACAGTTGCACGATATCTTTGCGAGAGCGGTAGTTGAAAGAAAGTTCTTCAAACTGAATTTCGAGTTTCGGATCTTGACTCCTATCCAACTGGTCACGGATGATTTGGTAAAAATTACCGCGAATAGCATCCCAATCAAAACCGGTGGGATTGAGCGTTTGAAATGGATCACCAGCAAATGCAAAGGGGATACGATTGAGAAGATGCTGGTCTAATTTACGGCGTGAGTAAAGCGAAAGCCGGAAGATCAGACGCAATTCATTGAGGGTGAAATCTTGTGCTTCATCACAAAATACTGCCACATGCTCTGGAAGGACCACCTTGTTTTCCCATGTAAGATTTAATAATTTGCGCACCAAATCCTGATCGTCCCAAAGCTCCTTCTCGCTACACCACTTCTGGTAACCACGCCAAACACGCTCTTCCACTACTTGGAAAGTTTTGTCAGAAACGGATTTGTCGCGCGGCAATTCTTTAAAACCTTCTAAGTCAAGGTATTCACTTTCATCAGCAGGCGTTCCTTTGATATAAGTTCGGATGACATGCCAGGCCAGTTCAGCGGAAACACTCCGCATATTGGGATTGCGCGCGAATGTCTCTTCATACCATTTGCGAAAGTCCGGAAATTGCACATAACTATCCTGTGAGAAACGCTCATCTTCCGGTAGCAGGCTGAGCAAATAGTCTCGTAATGAGTGAAAACTATTCTTTACGAGCCGCTTTATTTTGTCATCATCCAAGGGGGAATCAACGATCTTTTTAGCATTGCTCTTCAAAATTGCGCGCACATTTTCTTTAGCCGTGTCAAGCAATTCCTGGCTGTAAGTTAAATAAATGGGCGGGGCATTTAATGAATCTCGATAAGCATCATAATCATACAAATGCTCTGCGAAAAGATATTGAAGAATCGTGGATTTTCCACTCCCCGGTCGTCCATTGATGAAGAGTGGATAATGCCCCCCCCGACATTTTTGCAAAATCCCTGCTTCTTCTGCCGATAGTGCCAGATTGGCCTTCTCATCTTCTTTTTGGATTTTCTCAATCCAGAGTTCGTCATCATACAATACGATATCCGGGTAACTTCGGTGACTCTTGCGTTGCAGTATGTTTTTTGAAGATGCGCTCAAGACATCCTGGTAGCCTTGTTCTAAATGGCGACGATCATCCTGGTCTCGTCTCCGAAAAGGGGCGGCCAAGAACAAGATTTTTTCTGCAGGTATCTTTCGGCACAAAAGCCCAATGCCCCCTTCTTTTTCATAGAGATTCCCGAAATCATCATCTTCTTCTTCTAAAGCACCTATAACAAGATCCTGGATATCGCTCAGGTAACTACTAAAGTCCTGCCCATTTTTTGCGTCCCCTCTAGTTCGCGTTATCCACTCATCACTCTCCAAAATAATCCAACCACCGCCATCATCTTGTTGTCCCCCGGGACTTGAGAACAAAAACTCTTTTTCGGCTTTGCTTAATTCTGGCGGTGCAGTGTTAGCATCTACCGATGCCAATTTTTCTTGCCAAATTCTACTTAATTCCAAGCCATTACAATCATCTTCAAACTCTTGACGAAAGAGCGAGGTATTTTGAAGAAATCTGGAGTATGAATCACTGCTTTTGGGATAAACATGCCAGAAAACCAGCAAGCAGTTTCCCTGTTCATCATAGTGTTTACCAATTATCAGTCGAAAACTACGCCCCAGGTTCTTTTTGACGAACCCATTAGGAAACGGATCAAGATTGTCAATTAATTGTATCCGCTCTACTCTTTCGGCCTGTTTCTCAACATCTGATAAAACACTGTGTTTTTGAGCCTCGCTACGACATGTATCAGTTATGTAGGCGAAGTACATGATTGCCTCCTTTTCTTGTGGAAAAGTTATTCTGAAAACATTGTGTCTAAACTGGCTGTGCGCCAGTCTTCCTGGTTGGAGTCGTCTTCAGTAAAGTATTCCATTCCCCGCTCAGAAATGCGACGGTTGCCCATCGCATACTGCCTGTAAGAATCGCAGGAAAAGCGGGCATCGCAGTTGCGGCAAACGCGGGTGCCAAAGCGCTCCTGGCGCCACCCCCCTTTTATGGGGGTTTGCAAAACCTCAAGCGGGGGAGGGGGAAACTCACCATTTTGGATTTTGTCCACGATCTCGCCAAAGGCATAAATAGTGCGGTCTTTGTGGGCCGGGTCGTATTCGATAGGCACAATGGGCTCCCATCTCTCGAGCGCTGCATCCAGTGCTCGCGGATCTAGATGCGCCAGGGCGCTTTTCACTTCCGAAGGGAAATCCGTGGCAATGACGGCCATGGCATCCAATGGCTGTCGGCGTAGCTCCTGCCAGATGTGAGCATACACGTTCAACTGCTGTTTATAGAGTTCAATATTTTCGCGCACATAATCCGCATCATGGGTCTTGATGTCGTACATGATGACGTGCTCGTCCTCGCGCACGATGTCCACTACACCCTCGATAGTGAATTCACGTCCCTGGGGGGTGGTCTGTGCGGGCAGGGTCAGCAGAACTTCCGTATCCGTAACGCTCTCGGCCACATCGCGCAGTTTGCGCCAGTAGAGCAGTACCTGCTCCAGCGCCACCTGCTTCGCTTGGGGAGAGATAGCGTGCCCACTTTCGGCAATCAATAATTCAAAGTTTTCTTCAAAAACTTCTTGGATGAACTCTTCAATTGACAAGGTAGATGGGCTCTCAGGCATGGTCGCCTCCTGATTGCGGCTGGGCCTGGCTCAATTTTCGACGGCGAATCAATTCGTGGTGCAAGTCTTCAAGCGTGCGATGCACCAGCGAGCCAAAGAACATGGTTTGCGAACGAGAAGGTACAAACCCGTATTTGCGGAAAATCATGTATTGTCGAGGGCATTTTTTGTAAAACAGGTAATCGGAGGTGAAAGAGTAAATCTTGGGCAGTTCGTCATCCTCCATTCGAGATGTGGGGAGACTGTCAAGGTCGAACTCCGAAAGGCGGGTAATTCTTTCTCGCAGAAAAGGTTTGAAAGCACTCGTAGTTGGACTTCCCTTGAAGTGCGGCAAAATGAGCAAGTTTTTGGCTCGCGAGAGCGCCACATAGAACATGCGCATGATGTCGAATTCGCTCATGCGTTCTAGCGGCTCACTGGATTTATCGGGGAGCAAAGGTCGCGCCAACCGTTCCATCAGAGGTGCGCCCCGATTCTGTTTGTAGAGGTTGCCCAACACTACGATAGGAAATTCCAACCCTTTGGCTTGATGGATGGTCAGGAAGGGAATACGCCCGCGAGGGAAGGGGTCTTCTGGGTCTTCCAACTCAGACTCCCCGAGGCGGAAAAGGGCAAACAGGAAAGAATTGAAGAACATGCCTTGGAACTGGTTTTCTTCCAGCAAATTGGCGGTGATGATCGAAACCCGTTCTTCGTTAAATCGCTGCAGGTATTGGGTGATCAGACCTAGGTTGGCCACTGGGCCTTCGTCTCCTTGGCGCTCCGCCTGATCGAACATTGCTTTGAAGTGCTCGAAACCCATCAAGCGATAGAAAAGATCGAGCACATTCCAGTCCAGCGAGGTCGCCCGACGAATGATGTAATCGAGAGAAAACGGTCGACCCTCCTGAATGCGCTTAATGACAATTCGGTCAAGATAAGCACTGCTGACCAACTTGCGCCCAGATGTGGACAAGCCGGGAGCTGAGACCAGGGTGCGCTTCATCATTTCCGGGTTATAGGGCTGCTTTGTGTCCCAGTGATTGCGGGCAACCACCCGTTGCAGTGCCTGATAGTCTGATAGTGCGCGTTGTAATTCCGCCCGGCGGTCCGCCACAAAGCGCCCTAATCGGGGGTCATGATAAATCAGCGACTCCGCGCGCTCCTCGATAATATTCAACCATTCCCGAAAACCCTCAATATCTCTCCCCATGCCGCGAAGAGACGGCCTGCCAAAAATGAGCAGGCAAATACCAAAAACATCGACTGCCTCATCCACATCCAGGAAGCGTCCGGCACGAGGGGCGTAAACTTGTAAGCCTTGCGCCTCCAGCGCGTTTTTCATCCGTTCCACCTGCACCGACTTAAGGCTGGGGTACAAAAAAGCTATTTGATTGGGGTTATCCACCTTACCTTCATTCAGCAACCGACGCACAAAAACTGCAATCTCCTGGCAAGCCTGCACTGGTTTGTTCGGCATGCTGGCAACCACTGCCGGGAACGCGTCTTGGCGATGCGCTCGGATTTTCTTTTCCACACGATAAACAAGTTTTCTATCTGCGCTGTGCCAATCTATTTGACGCATAAAACGAGTGTAAAAATCCACAATATCGGTACGGGATCGGTAGTTAGTCTCCAGTCCAATGCGGCGCGGGGCCATATTCAAGTAAGCTCGACAGCGCTCTGGAAATTGAACAAAGTTTTCTACCGTTGCCCCGCGGAAGCGATACAGCGCCTGGTCATCATCACCAACCACACACAGATTGCTCGTACCAGATGCCAGTTCGAAGAAAATACGTTCTTGAATGGTGTTGGTGTCCTGGTATTCATCCACGATGACATGACTGAACACTTGCCCGCTCCCGGAAAAATCATTCAAGACACGGAAAGCTTCTTGCTGCAACAACGCAAAGTCGGTCAAGTGGCCTTCTTGCAATGTTTTCCTGTACCCTTCGTAAAGTGTCAGGAGCAAGTCCACTTGTTCTCCAGAAAACCCATCCCAGGAATAAGTATCAAGCTGGGAGCGTATTGTGACCGGATCAAGCAATTCTTCCGAAAAACGGTTGAAAACTGGGCGTAAATGCTCGATGGCACGGTGACGAGAAATCGAATCAACCGAGAAAATTTTGTTGATGTGTTCGGCAGCGTCATCGGGGTCAAGTCCCGCGTAAGATACCATCGCATTCCAGGTTCTGACATTATTCAGACGGAAATATTGCCCCAGGTCATCCAAAACTACTGGAGGGCGCTGGCGATGACGATCAGTGAAAAAGCGCCGCCTGTCGGAGATAATGCGACGGCAAAGTGAATGCACTGTCCCCACGTACATGCCGCTCAGGTCGAAAGGCTGGCCTGTCAAGTTGGTTACCAAGCCCAGCAAGGAGCGCAAACCATCGGTTAGTTGTTTGGCGGCTTTTTCGGTGAATGTAGACAGAAAAATCTCATCGGGTTTTATATCGTGGAAGACGATCAGATTGAGCGTGCGCCACAGCAATACCCGCGTCTTTCCAGAGCCTGGCCCTGCAGTGATATAAAGGGGGCCGTCCACATGCAGGATGGCTTCTCTCTGCTGGGGATTCGGGCGAAAGCCAGCCAAGTCCCAGAGATACTCCATCGTAAGCATCTTTTGGGTCATGATGCGAATGTGGTCGTTGAGGTTCATGAGCGTTGCAGAGAGTTTTTCGTCAACAAATCAAGAACGTGTCCGCCGGGTTGCAAACTAATGGCGGTATAGCGATGCGCCAGGGCAATAGGCACAACCGCATTGCGATACAAGTCACTTTCAAAGTGGTTGATGAGCGCAAGCGCCTTAGGGAGTTGGGGGTACCAGTCCAGTCGAATCTTTTCTCTCACAAAATCTATCCCCAGCTCTTCCTTCGACGGAACGGGGTAAGGCAGGGAAAAGACAAAAGTGCGTCCAGTAGCAGTCTTGTAGATAAAATCCTGCCCATAGTAAGTTTCAAATCCAAACCCGCCCGCTGAAGGCCTGCGACCGGGAAAGATGTATTTGTAGCGGTAGTCATCGTCGATGGGGTAAAGGCGGTTATTGGGAATAAAGCGGTCAATGAAATTAACATGATCCACGATTTGGCCGGTCTTTTGCAGTCCAATGATGAGCATTGGATCCAGTTTGAATTTTGCCAAGCGTCGATTGACCTGTTGAAGAAAGATCATAAAGGAACGATGAAGCCAGGCTGCGGTCCCAAAGATCGCCAATGGCCCATCAACGAAAAATGCCAATCCACTTAATAGGAGAGGGGCCTTTTTTGCGAGGAACCGCATGTAATGCATCGGAATGATGTGCTCCAGAATAAGCATTAGACGGGAAATCGCTGTGCCGTTGGATTGGTATTCGTTGACTTCTTCCCACAGGCGGAGACAATCTGTCGGATAGATTGCCTCCCTACAATGGTCACAATACTGTTGTTCCGGAATGTCTTCGAGAGTGATCGGGCCTTGGCCACAGGTGGGGCACTTGTGAATTTTGAGTTAGGTTGAGTCTCCCGTAAACATTTCCCCTGGGCGATGAGATGCGAGATGAAAGAGCGTGGTGCGCAAACTCGTTCGCGAATCACTTTTATCGAACCACGTTTTCTCATCACGGAATTGCTTATCCAAAATCGCCCGGAAGCTTTCTCGCACAGCCTTTTGGTCTCCCCAACGGATATTTGCGCTGGGCACAAAAAAGGTGAAAGCAGTATTGCCTTTTTGAAGTTTTGCCACTCGAAACGGATCAACAAAGCGGCCTATTTTGAGATGATCAAACTCGCTTAGCTGGATCAAAATCGCCCCCAATTTGATATAACCTATTTTCGTGCTGGGGAGTTTTTCATCCAGGCTTGATTCATAATAACTTCCATCAACAGCGATCACGCAAGGGGGCAACTTTACATCTTCAATTGATGGAGGTTCCCCAAACCTTGCCGCCAGCGCCTCGCACTCTTCATCCGATGGCGGTGTGAGGTACTCACATTCGTCCAGAAATGCTCTGACTTCTGGATTTTGCAAAAATTCCATATGTGAGATTTTGCTGGCGTATTCACCTTCGTACGGCATGCTTCTTCCTTCAATCAATCAGAGCGATCTGCCTTGTTGTTGAGCGACACGTTGCCTTTCGGCCTCTGGATCGAATTTGTCGATTTGAGTAGGGATGACGAACGGCCCCGAAAGTGTTTTGACCCTTGCAAAACCAACATCCTGGGCACGAATGAGCGAACGGCTGAAATCTTCAAAATCGTAGAATTGTGCCAGCTCACGGATCTCGCGTGTATTGTTCAAGTGAGTGATAAACCAATTTTCTGTGTTGGCAAGAATATTTGGATGCATGGAGGAGACCTCCTGTGTCGCATACACCAATGCGATGCGATACTTAGCACCCTCTTTGGCCAACCGTGGCCAAGTTTCCGTCAAATCCATATTGCGTCCGATCAGGTTGTGCGCTTCTTCGATGTACACGACGATATTTGGTGGAGTTTGCCCCTGCACAAAAATGTTCATCGAGTTTTGGAAGATTTTCAATGCAATCTGCTTGCTCAGGTTGTCTCGAATTCTAGCGTCTCCGACCGAAAGATCGAGAATCACGATCTTGCCATCTGCGAGATACTGGTAAATCTCCTCAGCGACATCTTGTGTTCGACAGGGCGAGTGATAGCGAATAGCATCTACCAGAATCCGGTGCCCAGATATGTAGCTAGAGCCGCTTCTTTGGGCAATCATGTTCAACAAAATCTGAAGCGTATCATCTACCCATCTTCTTCCTGAAGAGGAGCTTTCCAATAGGGTTTCTTCATTCGCCAACCTGGCAGCTATAAACCATTGTTTCGCTTGTTCCAAAGTCATACCTTGTTCTGGATTTGGTAGATTAGCTCCCGCTTTCTCATTGACACGCTCGCGCACAGTTTGATTAGCTTTGAAGGATACCCGGTGTCCTGCAGGCGGCTCAAAACCGGCTACATATAGCAATGTCTTGTAAGCTGCAACTTTGATTCTCCAGCGGTTATACTCTCCCCACTCACCTTCGTCAGGTTGGTCCAGCGTCAGGTTGAAAAACGCCCGAACATAGTCCGAAGTCAACCTGCCAGCCGATTCAAGTTCGCGTTGGATGATGCTGAAGCCCTCATTGAGCTGCTCATAGAAGTTCGTCCTGAGTTCCTTGAATCCTGGGGTTTCAATCATCCGGTACCTAACTGTGTCTTCTGGGTAGATAGTCGAAATCGCCCCCTCATCCTGTTCATTGGGATTGGCGTATTCTCCGTTGATGTCATAGATAATCTGTCCGATTTTTGCATTACCCTCGTCGGCCACCCGCTTGACCACGGAGACCATCTGCTTGATCATGTTGGATTTACCTGTACGGGTCATTCCCAAGACAGCAGTCCGTCGCGCTAGAAAATCTGCGGGCTGAATGTACACAGGAACGATCTGAGCGCGCGGGTCGCGCCGATGCATTCGATCTGTTGATGTATATCGCACCGTTCCAATGCGGAACGGCTTGATCGTTCCTTTCAAGCCAAGTCGTTCCGCATCTTCCTGCGCGTTACGCCGTCGAATGGGGTCCACATAATTGACAATCGTTTCCAAAGCCGCTCCATGGGGGCGGTATACGTTCAGTCGGGAGGCATTTGCGAAAGATTCCAGATCACTTCCTAGCCAAAGCTCTCCATCATCCACGAAAAATGTACCCAGAACGCGGCACTTCAACCCACCAAACTGAAGTTGGTTGAGGGTCAAGTCGTCGAAATCCTGACGTCCATCGGCATCAAAGATACTCGTCTTCTGCTGGAAGAAATCCACTTTTGTTCTTACAAGATCATCATCTTGTGGTAATTTGGCCGAACCAATCACCCGAAACAAAATCACTTCTTTCTCTTCTCCTGCCACATCTGCATAGCGCTCTGGGTCAAAGGTTGCTGCCAGCAAAAAACAGTTGTGTGGGATGCCCAACGCATTGGCTTTCCAAAGATCGTTGGTCATTATCAAGGCTGTATCGTAATCAATAGCATATGTCCAGCCCACAAAATTTTGGGGCTGAATAAGCTTGGCCAGCGGATCATGGCTCATGATTTGATGGATGTTATCGATCATCGTCGTCGCCCTCCATCAATGCCTGATGCCATCTTCCAGAAACGCGTTTCGGATGGAAGTTCTTTTAGGTTAGAAATGATGACTTCTTTGGTTGGTTTGCGCCCCAGCATGATCCCTGTGCTATAAATCAATTCCACATCGTGCTTCTTTGCCCCATTGGTCCCATTTTTTATGGCGTGACCATAGAGCTTTTCTACTTGATCGGCTGAGTCATAACTTAGAATCCAGGAGGCTTCTAAACCCAATAGAAAATCTCTCAATTCAACGTGATCATGCTCATGAAAATAGAAGCGGTAAAGCGAATCTGCTTTTTCAAAAAAAGGAGGATCGAAATAGAAAAAAGTGTTCTCTCCTGGCAACTCTCCCGCTTTTTGCTGAACGCGTATTCTTTCAACACCGTCTTTCCAAGAACAATCCCAAACTCCCAAAACCTTGTCGCGGAAATCAGCAAGTCGTTTCACTCGGTCAACCAAAGTTTCTCGTGGAAACCTGCAATCAATTTTGTAACGCGATTTTTGCTCGCGACCACCCAATGGACCAATTTCGTTCCTGAGGATCCCCGAGAAATTTGTCCGGTTTAGAAAAAGACAAGTCAGCGCATAATCTCTTTGTGTAATCGGCTGAAAGGCTTTGAACTCACGCCATCGATCAATAGTAACCTCTATTGTTTGGATTTGCTCGATCAGCCAATCCGTATCAAAAAAGACTGCTTTCCAAAAATTCGCGACTAAAGGGTCTACATCAATAAGGATGACTTTATCCACAAGATCATTTTGCATGAGATGAAGCGCAACACTTGCGCCTCCGGCAAAAACCTCAACATACAATGTTGGTTGCAAACCATTAAGCGAAAGCGCCTGGGCGATAAATCCAGCCAGCCGACGCTTTGATCCAGGATAACGGAGAGGACTTAAAAATGGTTTGGGTTTCAATTGTTGATATTTTCCCTACCCCAACAAATTGCATCCATAGCAAGTTACGAAAGCGGCGTTCCTGTGCTACTATAATTTTTGCCACGCGCCGCCCCGCGTGTGCGATCGCCGGAAGTGTACCCGCACTCTCCGGCTTTTTGTTCTGGTGAGAGTATATCACAGCGTTGACAATTCGATTACCAATGAGTTGTACACCATCTCTTTTGGTCTGCCTGAGTTGAGCCGTAAGGCTATCCGAAGGGAAAAAAGCACTCGCCAGTGCCGCGCGGTTATTCCATCACCCCTTCGAAAACTGCCACCGCGCTAAACGCCCCCACATAGAGGTCATGTCCATCTTTTGACCAGGCGAGATGGTTAGCTGTGGTGGGAACCT
>JAJRZC010000015.1 GCA_024275435.1 Alphaproteobacteria bacterium | reverse complement strand
TTTCAAAGCAACAATGACAAAATCCTGAGGGCCAAGATCGCGTGGGTTGGCCGTTGCTCTGGGATGAACGGAAGAATGCACGCCATCTTTTTGGATTGTCAGACCAATTGTTTTCAGCGCTTGGAGATGGGGTCCGCGTGCGATCAAAGAAACATCTGCGATCTTTGCAGATGCGATCTTACCGCCAATGTATGCACCAATGGCTCCGGCACCGAAAATGCAGATCTTTGTCATTCCACAAGTCCAAGCTTTTTTGCAAGCCCAATACGCTGTAACTTTCCCGTCGCACCTTGGGGGATCTCGTCTTGAAAATAGATATTGCGAGGGACCTTGAAAGCAGAAAGTGTCTTTTGAGCGAAGGTTTTTATATCGCTTGCGGTGGCGACCGCTCCATTTTTCAATACGACTAGCGCGGCGACATCCTCTCCAAGCTTTGGGTGGGGGAGCGCGAAAGTTACAACCTGTTGCACGGCGGGATGGCGCGCAAGAACTTCGTCCACTTCCCGTGGTATGATCTTCTCGCCGCCGCGATTGATAATTTCTTTCAAACGTCCGGTAATTGTGAGAAAGCCTTGTTCGTCGACCACCCCCTCGTCACCGGTTCTAAACCAATCGCCGAAGAAAGCTACACGATTGGCATCGTTGTTGTTCTCATAGCCAGAAAAAACATTCGCGCCGCGGATTACGATTTCACCGGTGGTGCCGGGCGGTAGCGTTTCACCGTGCTCATTCATGATTGCGATTTCAGGTCCTGTGGCTGTGCCGACGGTGCCGGACCTGCGCTTTTTGGGTGGCAAAGAATTGGATGCCATTTGATGGGCCGCCTCAGTCATTCCATAGGCTTCGATCACGGGAGCGCGGAATACGTTTTCGAGTTCACTCATGGTTGCGGGAGAAAGTGATGCGGAGGAGGATCGTAAGAAGCGCAGGTCAAGCTTTTCGATGATGGCGAGATTTCGCGGTGCGCGGCTTAAAATCGCCTGATGCATTGTTGGCACGGCCGTGTACCAGGTGGGCTGCACCAGCTGCATCCAATCAAAAAACTTTATGGCGTTAAACCCCTGCGTGCATTCCACACGAGCACCGGCAACGATGGAGGAAAGAAGAGAAGCAACCAAGCCATGAATATGAAAAAGCGGCATTATGTTGAGGCCGACATCTTCACGGGTCAACTTGAGGGTTTTGACAATATTTTGCGCTGAGACAATGAGGTTTTGTTGAGTTAGCGGGACAAGTTTGGGTTTTGAAGTTGTTCCGGAAGTGTGCAATAGGAGTGCTTCATCTAAAGGGCCGGGGTGTTGCCCCTCTCGCCTTTCATATCGGTTACTGGGAAATGAGACTATTTTGAACCAACCTGCGGGGGCTGAGTTCGAATGGGTTATTTCCAGAATGTGGATACCTTGTGCCCTGGCAGCTTCGCGGGCTGGGGTGTTATGATTTTTCTCGACCAACAATGCCTTTGGTTTTATATCACCAAGATAATTTGAAAACTCCTCAAAACGATATGAGGGGTTTAAGGGCGCAGTGGCACAGTTTGCAGCCACAGTGAGAAAAGCTGTGGCCATTTGCGGGCCGTTCGGTAGCACAATGGCTACCCGATCATGAATGTTAATCCCACGTGCGTTTAGTTCATGGTGCACATTCTCGGTCAATTTTTGTAGGTCTGCATAACTTAATGGAGGATGCGCGAAAGCGCTGATGGCTGTTTTCTCAGGCGGCCCATTTTGTATTGCGTCTAATATGGTGAGCTTTCGCGTCATTGGACCTTTCCTATTTCACGCCGTTGTTGTCTCGATCGAGCATAACCTTAGCTACGTGGTGCCGTCAGCAACTGCAAATTCCAACTAAAACTTAAAAAGAGTGTAAGGCATGTGGGCCGTTGTGTATCTGCTGTTTTCTCGTCAGCTGTGTGGTTTCCCGGTGTGTTGCATGGGCCATATTGCGAGGTGTGAATGAACGAAATGCTGCCGCTTTGTAGATGTCTTGCTTAGGACAAACAGACAGCATCTGAGGGAAATCAGACTCTCAAACATTCGATTTTCTTATGATCACCGGGGGAATACTTTTGGCAGCACGACACGCTGTGGGCATACCTGTGCAACGCGATCCAAGGATCGATTTTTTCCGTGGCATCGCCTTGTTCATTATTTTTTCAGCGCACCTACCGCACAATACTTGGGATCCGTACATGCCGACCCGGTTCGGCTTTTCTGATGCCGCCGATATTTTTGTGTTCTGTTCGGGCCTTGCTTCGGGCATTGCTTATGGAGGTGCGTTCGAGCGTCGCGGTTTTGTTGCCGGAAGCGCGCGTGTTGCATTACGTTGCTGGCAGGTCTACTGGGCGCACATCTGCGTGTTCGTTTTTATTGCATCCATGATGGTTGCGGCTGACTGGTTTTTTATTCCAGAGAAAACCTACGTTTCCAGCCTCAACCTCACGCGTTTCTTTTCTGGTGATACGGCCACGAACCTGCTTGGGCTTGTCACTTTGACGTATGTACCAAATCTGTTTGATATTCTTCCTTTGTATGTGGTGTTGCTGGCGATGATCCCGGCTGCAATGCTGCTGTCGCGGCTTGGTCCCTTGGTTCCGTTGGTTTGTTCCGTTGCGCTCTGGATTGTTGCCACATCTGGCTATCTACAGTTCCCGGCAGAGCCTTGGAGTGAAAGGTCATGGCAGTTTCATCCCCTAGCGTGGCAGCTCTTGTTTTTTATAGGCTTTGCCTTCTCCTGCAGATGGATTGAGGTGCCGGCCTTCAACAACCGATTGCTGATTGCAGCCATTGTCGTTTTATTACTCATAGCACCACTTGCTTTCTGGCCGTTTGCACGGACCATTCCTATTTTAAGAGACACGGCCATTGCGCTTGGACCCTGGTCTGACAAACCCGGCTACGGCATACTTCGCTTTGTTCATTTTTTCAGCCTCGCCTATGCAGCCTATTGTCTTTCAGGGGTCGCTGGTGAGAACTTGAGAGGACGTTTTGTCGACGTGGTCTGCCTGGTGGGGCGTCAATCACTTGGAGTTTTTCTTACGGGACTGGTGTTGTCGATGGCGGGCGGTATTGCTCTGAATGAACTGAACAGGAATAGCCTTGCCTATCCGCTGATCAATATCCTGGGATGGTTCATATTGATTGCTGCCGCAATTGTGATCGCATGGTTTAAGTCCAAGCCCTGGTCACGCGAACACAAGTCTCGTGAAGTAGGCGAGAACCTCGCTCCGCGTCGGTCGGCAGCCTAACCCTGGTTCGTATATCTGGTGCACACAAAGATGTGTCTTTCCAGATACACATATTTGAAAGTATGATTTGGCGATAGCCTTTGTGTGTCATTGTTGTTCATTGGGAAGCTCACTGGCGTGAGAAAGGGTTGAGGCTTTTTCTCGAACACTGCACAATTTGCAAACTTTATTTTTACCGACCAGTTCTCAAACGCTTTGGCCCTATTTGCTTTTTCGTGACCGTCTGGACTTTCTTTGCGTGTGAACTGATATGCTTTGCACAAACAAACAAACAGGATCTCGACCTATGATAAAATTCTGTTCTGCTTTCAGGAATTCCCTCCGTCATTCGAGCCTAGCCTTGCTGTTGGCCGGGTTGACCTTCATTCTACCGACCAGTGCTTCCGCCCAAAGTATGTTTTCGTTTCTTTGGTCGGGTGGCTCGCGTGAGGTGGTTTCTTTTTCGCCAAAGTACCGCCCGCGACAGCTCATTGTCAGCTTCGGTGACCGAAAACTGTACTGGGTCCACAAACGCGGTGAAGCAATCAGCTATCCAATTGCTATCCCTCGACAGAAGAGCCGTTGGGCTGGGCGCACCTTTGTTTCTAACAAACGTGTGAACCCGCCTTGGACGCCAACGGCCTCTATGCGTCGCGAAAACCCAAAGCTTCCCGCTCATGTTCCCGGTGGGCATCCCTTAAACCCGCTGGGTGTGCGGGCGCTCTATTTAGGGTCCAGTATGTATCGCATCCACGGCACTGATGCGCCTTGGACAATCGGTACAGCGGTCTCGAAGGGTTGTATTCGAATGTATAACGAGGATGTACTCGACCTTTATCCGAGAGTGCCAAGGGGGACCAAGGTTTGGGTGACCTATAAGAAGTTTTCAACGTACTGACATGTTTTGATAATGCCTGCTTCTAAAGTTGGCATCCACACATTCATAAATCGCTCGTGTAAATTGGGTTTTACACGAGCGATTTTTTTATATGTTTTTTTATAGAAATCCTGGTGAGCCAGGATAACTCTATGGTAAATCAATGTTCCTGCGGGATCCGGATATTTTCCACGAGGTCTTTGATTTCCTGGGGTGGTGGCGCTGTCATGGCGGACACTGCTGCTGCCACCGAGAAATTAATGAGAGCGCCTATGGCACCGAAGGCCTCTGGTGCGATGCCAAATATCCAGTTTTCCGGATGGTTGGCGATCAACTCGGTTCCCTTGATGAAGAACATCCCCTTGTAGGCAAAGATATAAAGCAACGTAGCGCTCAGACCGGCGATCATGCCGCTGACTGCCCCGTGGTTATTGATGCGCTTGGAGAAGATCCCCATAAGCAGCGCAGGAAATAACGATGCTCCGGCGAGCCCGAACGCAAGGGCAACAACTTCGGCTGCAAAACCTGGCGGATTCAACCCCAAAATTGCGGCAACGATAACAGCTCCTGCCATGGAGAGGCGCGCGGCGAAAAGCTCGTTACGCTCTGAGATATTGGGCATGAGCATACTTTTTAGAAGATCATGGGAGACAGCTGAAGAAATCGCCAGGAGAAGACCTGCGGCTGTTGAAAGTGCTGCCGCGAGACCACCTGCCGCGATCAGAGCTATGACCCAGTTGGGAAGACCCGCGATTTCCGGGTTTGCCAGAACCATGATGTCCCGGTCAACCTTCACGAGTTCGTTGCCGTTCCAGCCGTAAGATGCTGCGGTTTGGAGGTATGCCTTGTTTGTATCATTATAATATTGGATGCGACCATCGCCATTCTTGTCGAGGAAAACCAACCGCCGTTGTGCGCCCTCTCCTTCGAAGACAGCCTTGGCTTGTGGGTTGGCTGCCAGGAAGGAGTCGACTTTTTCTCGTGCTGCTCGTTCGGCTGGCGTGTCGCCGGTAGGATAGGGCGGAGCTGCACGCAGCAGGCCTGTCTTTTCCCAGTTCTGGAACCATTTCGGGCGTTCGGAATACTCAAGGTTACCGTTGCTCGATCCGATAGCATCCACGTTTTGAACGGTACCGATCAAGTTGAAATAGGCCATGGCGCCAACGGCTGGTGCGGTTGTATACAAGATTGCGATGAACACCAGCGTCCATCCGGCTGACCAACGGGCATCTGATACTTTTGGCACGGTGAAAAAGCGCATCAGAACATGAGGCAAGCCGGCGGTGCCGATCATTAGCGCGAGTGTATAGAGCACCATATTCAGCATGGAATCACTTTGGGCGGTAAATGCTGCCAGTCCCAAATCATTCGATATCTGGTCCAGCTTTTCTAAAAGTGGTGTCCCGGTTCCTGTTATGTCGGAGAACAACCCGATTTGTGGAATGGGATTTCCGCTAATTTGTATTGAAATGAAGATTGCTGGAATTGTGTAAGCGGTTATCAAAACGCAGTACTGGGCGATCTGGGTGTATGTGATGCCTTTCATGCCACCAAGCACAGCATAAATGAGCACGATGCCAACACCGATGAAGAGCCCAATCTCGAAAGGAACTTCGAGGAAACGAGAGAAGGCAACCCCAACACCTTTCATTTGACCGATCACATAGGTGATAGATGCTACGATCAGGCATAGTACCGCTACGAAGCGGGCGGTGTTTGAGGCGTAACGTTCTCCGATAAACTCCGGCACTGTGTATTTGCCGCATTTACGCAGGTAAGGCGCGAGCAGCATGGCCAGAAGCACGTAACCTCCGGTCCAACCCATCAGAAAAACGGAACCCGCGTAACCCTTGAAGGCTAGCAGCCCGGCCATTGAAATGAAGGATGCTGCCGACATCCAGTCGGCCGCTGTGGCCATTCCATTCATGACCGGATGAATCCCACGACCGGCGGTGTAGAATTCTCCGGTGGTGGAGGCGCGCGCCCAGAAAGCTATGCCGATATAAAGAGCAAAAGTCGAACCGACGGTCAAAAAGGAAAGCGTTTGCAAGTCCATGTTGGCTGGTCCATTCAGTTTGTATTTTTCTGGGGGGACTGTGAGAGGTACTTTGACCTAGAATTTGCCTGCTCTTGAGATGCAAACTCGTTCTAAGTTTTATTAACGTGCAATCTTTTCGCAGTGTCAGCCGGATTTATCGATTTCGTCAACGCCATAGTGTTTATCAAGACGGTTCATGGCTGCTGCATAGATGAATATGAGAATGACGAAGACATAGATCGAACCTTGCTGGGCGAACCAAAAACCCAGATCGGTCCCGCCGAATTTAATATTGCTCAGGTAGGGGCGAAGGATGATACCCAGTCCATAGGAAACGAAAGCCCAGATGAATAAAAGAACCGCAACAATCTTGAGGTTCGCGCGCCAATAGGCATTGTGCTCGCGGTTGCTTGTTGCCATTGTCTTTTTCTCCCTTGTCAGAAAGACACCCTGGTTCCAGGACTCTTGCTCATGAACTCATAGTCGCTTGTTGACACTGGCGATTTGCGTGGTTCAACATCACGATACACCATTGGCTCAGAACTATAGCCGTTGGTGAAGCAAACCCCAAACCGAACCTGGGCTGACCAGAACCGAGCAATTATTGCCATATGGTATGGACTTTTTCAAACTGGGCTAGGTGGGAAGATCCCAGGCCTTAAACAAAAGTGCAATCATATGATCGGTGCGCTTTTCAATTATCTGCTGGTTCCATTCTTCATTTTGTGCTGCCGCTTTGGAAATAGAGAACTTTGATCCTTCACATATTTCCCGCTTTATTGACCATTCCTGGTTGCCAGCCAGTTGGTTTTCAGATGGCGTGAGGAAGGTCAAATTACCCAGACGGTTGACATAGTTCTTTCTAATCTTGGCAGTTTTAAATGTGCGACACCAATGGCTTTTTTCAGATGGACTGAGTGGCAAAACATGCTCGACTGTTGGTTCCTGCTGGGTGTTAAAAATGCTTAGGCTATCGCCCATTTCAACACTTACTCGCCGCAACAAAGCCGACGTGATGTGTTTCCGGCGAAAATTCACGCGTTTGAGGGAGTTCAACGCTTGCCTGCGGAGCGTTGATTCGATCATCAAGGTATTCATATCTTCTGGGGGAGACCTTGAGTCGATTTGGGACAGGAGCCGATTTATGCGCCTTTCCTGACGCGGGGAATCAATCCCCGCCAATCTTTGTATCCAGACAAGCCTTTCCAAGCTTAAGAAAAACTCTTTTGTTTGGGGGGCATCCACACCGCGGGTTTCAATCCATTGCAGTGCCGCTGGCATCCAAATGTCTCTGTTGACCCAATTCATCAACTGTGTGGAACGAGCGATCACCTGTGTCGTCCCACTTTGTGTTTTGTTTCCTGCTGACAACGTGCCCGTGCGTATGGCTGCCATTGTTTGGGCTCGTGGCTTGAAAATGGTGTCCATGAATACTTCTCCGTCTTTATCGAGGGAGAAGAGCCGGCATATGTCACTTTCCAAGGGGGCGCTGGATCGTTTGCGTGCTTTCATGCACCGCACGTTTTCCAACAAGTTATAGGTGTCTTGCGATCCAAGAACGTTTTGGCATTCGTCCCAAACGAGAGCTGCTCTTTCTCTTTGATGTTGCGGCATCACGCCAACTAAGGTGGCCTTGGCACGATCAGCCTTATGGAAATCAAGACGTGTTTCTTCTTCCACCCGTAGCATCTGCCAAGCGTTATCTTCCGTGTCCGCGATGCGAACAACGACATGGCAGGCTTTTTCCAGGAAGTTAGCGAGGTCCCTGCGCACCTCTTGCGAGACACCTTCGCTGCTGAGTTCAGATCGCAGATAGTCGCGATTTTCAATAATATTGCGTTCTGTTTCGGTCAGGATGGAAGGTGTTTCATCTGGTTCCAGGGCAGTGGCGCCGGGCTTTTGAATGAGTGTGTGAAAAAACTCTTTCAGCATTGGCTGAGGTTGCAAATGATAGCTCTTCGACATCTTGTCTGACCCTTCGGGCTCTGAGGATATCCGCGCATGTAGCGTTGCTCGCCTTTCAGGATCGGTTTCCAGGTCTCGCAGGACCGCAAACAATATGGTCATGGTAACGATCCGTTGATGACCGTCGATGATCACGGCCTCACGGGTAATATCAGACGGCGCCAGCATAATATTGCCGAGCATGTAGTATTGTTCATCGGGTGGGGCTTGAAAATCTTCAAAAAGGTTTGTGAGAAGCCGGCCCACATGTGGCACCTGCCAAGCGTAAGCGCGCTGAAACCAAGGTAATTTGAAACGCACCAAACCGGAAAACAGTTCGCTAAGAGGCGCTACCTTGACGGTTAGTTGAGGGTGTCTTGGGACTGTCATACGTGTACTCAAGAGTTACTCGATAAACAAATCCAGCCTCAAAACAAGGATACCTCAAAGGATATTCCTTACGCCATCTCGCTGGCGTGACCTTAATTGAACACTTGCTATCGAAATCAAACAAAGAAATTGCCCTCACTGGTCCACTAAACCATCACGGCGGGCTGTAAGATTCAAATAGTTTTTCACGCTTTCGCAAATTTCTCTGTTCGGTTTCTCCTCTGCAGCTGTTATTTTTCATGATGGGTGCACTTCTCAACTTGAATTTTGCTTGTGATCTGCTGGGCAATGGGTTTTGGCAACGCATGCGGGTGCTATTCATGTCTTCACAATTTGGAGTTTCACATCTATGAACTCGTTGAACCAGGTTGCGTGTGATTTGGTGTACAAAATCATGAAGCGGGAAGATTGGGACGCCGCCTGCCGCACAGGGAACTATTTGGGATCGGCACACGATAAACGTGATGGGTTTATTCATTTGTCTTCAGGCCCACAACTTGCGCAAACGGCAGAGAAGTACTTTGCTGGTCAAAATGACTTACTGTTGATTGCTCTTCGTTCAAGCGATCTGGGCGATCAATTGAAATGGGAACCTTCCCGCGGAGGCGCATTGTTTCCCCACCTCTATGGGTTGATTAGCACTTCTTCGTGCCTTTGGGTTCGCGATGTTGAACTGTCGCGAGATGGTGTGCCGATCATTCCGGGAGATATTGTTTGATGTTTGGTGTCTTAGCCCACCTCTCGAAACCGGTGCTGCGGGTCATGTCACCGGAGGGGGCACATGAAGCCACGCTGATTGCGCTTGAACTTGGGCTTTATCCACGCCCGATGGAGAAAGATGAGCCTGCTTTGCAAAGCAAGGTCTTCGGACTAGACTTGCCTAACCCAATTGCAATTGCTGCTGGCTTTGATAAGGACGCGCGTGTTGCTCAAGCGGTGTTGAATATGGGCTGCGGGTTTTGCGAAGTTGGAACTCTCACACCCAAACCTCAAAAGGGCAACCCTAAACCCCGTGTGTTCCGTCTTTGGCAAGACCGTGGTGTCATTAACCGGCTTGGATTTAATAACGGTGGGCACGAGGCCGCTTACAAAAGACTTCAAAAACACAAGGGCAAAGGTGTTGTTGGGATTAACATAGGTGCCAACAAGGATTCCTCCGATCGTAGTGGGGACTACGTTTCCGGGTTGAAGACATTTTATGACTTGGCCAGTTATTTTACCGTCAATATTTCTTCGCCCAACACCCCGGGGCTGCGTGATCTGCAAGCTCCTGGTGCACTTGATGAACTTCTTGGCCGATTGATGGAAGCGCGCGGGGAGCTTGTTGCACAAGGGGCTCCTAGTATACCGATCATCATCAAGATTTCTCCTGATATTGCGGAAGATGATATCGCACCAATTGTCGGTCGGCTTGTTGCTCACAAGGTTGATGGCATTGCTGTTTCAAACACGACCCTTTCACGCCCTGATTTGACAAGCGACTCCAGCCATGAAGCGGGTGGACTTTCCGGCCGACCGTTGTTTCATCGTTCCACCGTTATGCTTGCGCGGGTCTATATGGAAACTGGTGGACGAATTCCTCTGATAGGGATTGGCGGCGTGGATCGTGGTGAACGTGCCGTCGAAAAGATTAAGGCCGGGGCTACGCTTATCCAACTCTACACGGGACTGATCTACGAGGGCGTGGGCCTGATTTCGCGGATCAAGAGCGATCTGTCGAAGGAATGCCTTGCCAGAGGTGTGGCAAATTACCAGGAACTCATTGGTGTAAAAGCGCAAGAATGGTCGTCGAAGTCACTTGAAGGATGAACTGGGGTTGGGTGCTGGGGGCTTACTGGTCGGAATTGCTAGTTCTTTTTTTCAAGAGGCCGAAGGCACGGGCGATAAGCCAAATAGGTACGACGACCATGGCGCCGAGTAAGATGTAGCCGAAGACCCATTCAAAGGACTTGAAACCTAAATCATACAAACGGTCTGCCAGGATATTCAGTCGGTAGAATAAATTCTGGGGTGTGATCCCCAAGGTGGACAGAACAATTCCAACCACAAGAGACAAAATTGTCAGGCGTACGACCACGGCCAGGGGGCTGCCACCGAGCAAAGTCTTGCGATCCATAGTTCTTTTTTCCCTCAGTATGGCCGGGCCTAAGATATTGCCATCCGTTACAATATGCCCCGGATTTAGGTCTTAACTGAAGTCATTGTGGGATAGGCTCTTGTTCCAGTAGTTTATAGGTGGACTCAGTATTCATCGAATCAGGAAAGCCGTGCCGCGGGCGGGCCGGTTTGAAATTCCAAATACAGGCGATCCAGCAGATGCGACTCAGACAACTTCAAGCTATTATCTACCGGGAAAAGAGGATTGCACATGCTTGAACTCAAGACGGAACGTCTGAATTTTAATGAGATGACGAACCTTGAGATCTCGATCTGCGGGAAATCCTTTCTGGCGGATATGTCTGGTGCGTTGTACTGGCCTTCCCAGCGCGCACTCATCGTGGCTGACCTGGATCTTGCCACTGCGACCAATTCAGAACGTGGCGCGCCGGGAATACTGGAAAATGAGACTAGTGAAACACTTAGCCGACTAGCGTCGGTTATTGATACCTATGATGCCTTGAGGGTTATTGCGCTAGACGGTGGCATTGCTCCAGACAACACCGATGGGACGTTGGCAAGTCAAGGTGCTCATATCAGTGAGGAAGATCGCAAGACCTTATCCATCATGCAGGACCATTGTTCCTGGATATGGGTCAGCGATATACCGGATGACAAGAAAGGTGTTTTACCCGGAGGAGAAATACGCCGCTCATATACTGCCGAGGGGCTGACACTTTGTCACCAACCAACAAGAGGACTGGCTACCCATGAAATTTCCGGTGCGCTGCGTCCTGCCGCCAAGGTTTCGCGTTTGGGGCATGAAATCCGCCGGCCTTGTTTTGTCTCTGATGGCTTGCGAATCATATTGCCGGCCTTTGCGACTTTTGCAGGCGGACACAATATTCTAGGCCCAGAATTCGAGCCAATGTTTGGGAGCCGGGGCTGGGATGTCTTGATGCTTGGTCACGATGGACTTTTTTCTATTGCACCACGGTTGCTTCAGCCTGATTAAGCAGGCCTGTTCTCGCAACCCGGAAACGTTTTTCAGGCAAACAGCTTGAGAGCTTGTCGTGACCTAGAACTGTTTTGGTTTTCCAAATTCTATTTGTTGCGGAAGATTGCCGATGCGGTGAGCCCTGCCAAAGCGGCCAACATCACGACCAACATACCGTACAGTAAAGGGTAATTAAAAGCCAAATTATGGAGCAGCCGTTGCAGCCCTTCACGGCGCAGTTCAACTTGCGAAGTGAATTTCGCAAGCAGCTTGCCTTCCCTGAAAAGAAAGATACTGGCCTTCAATGGACCAACTGGAACGTTGGCGGGCAAATCGAAGGATGATCGAAACAAACTCTTGCCAATAAAATTCACACCATGATCCTGCTTTTGATAGAGATCTTTTTTGCGTTTCAGGCGGATCACAGCATTTTTATATTCCAAGATTTCCTCTAAAGAACGTTTGGTGAGTTGGGCTGGCTCAACCTGTAATGCAAGATGCTCAAAGCCAATACGGAGTCTTTCAAGAACGGATTCATTGGCAATTTCTTCTATGGGACGGGTGGAAGCAATGGTGTAATAACTGGGGGCCGAGTCAAAACGAAGCGAGCCTATGTTGATCCACATGCCCAGCACACGGGACTTGCGCCGCGTAATCAGAGGAACTGAATTTCCTTCAACCGCAACGACGACGTCGTAGACGGAGGGGTCGGGTGCAATTTTTAGCGGCCTGTTGACGGTTCCAAAAATTATTATTTTCGTTCCGGAGAATCCCGATGTGACTGCGATGGAGTGCGTCGAAACATCCGCTTCGACCGTTTCATCGCCGGTAAATGATATGGCCGTATTTCTTTGCAAAGTGCGCACGGGTGGTGCATCCGCAGTTTGGTTTTTCACGTCCGGCTTACTTTCCTGGGCCAAGGCAACTGATATCGTCGAAGGCAGTGCCAGGAAGGCCAGCAGCAGAATTTGAGCGAGGGTCACGCTCAATCCTTGCGAGGGCCTTCTCAGCAGGGTTTGAAAAAGACCGCTTGGGTTCTGGATGATATTGCTGGGAGTTTTGTGCATCAGTGCCCCCCCAGAATATGACCGAGAGAATAAAGATCGACGGGTGTTGAAATCAGATTCCAGCCGATGCGCAGGCACACCAAAAGCACCAACCCGGCAAGTAGAGCCCGCAGTTGTTCTCCGCGAAGTTTTTCTCCTGCGACGGCACCAAATTGTGCTCCGATGACACCACCGATCATCAACAAAAGAGCCAGGATGATGTCTACGGAATAGTTAGCAGTGGCATGAAGAATGGCGGTAACGGCGGTCACGAAGACGATCTGAAAGAGTGACGTGCCAACGACCACATTGGTTGGAACACGCAGCAGGTAGATCAGAGCCGGGACCATGATGAAACCACCACCCACACCCATGATCGCGCCAAGGAAGCCAACGAAAGCTCCGATCATCAAAGGGGGGATGGCACTGATGTAGAGTTTGGAGCGGTGAAACCGCATTTTGAAGGGGAGACCGTGAATCCAGCTATGCTGGCCTGAACCACGACCTAAAACCGATTTGCCGGCTTTTACCTTCCGCATCGTGTTGACGCTTTCAATAAGCATCAAAACACCAATGATACCCAGGAAAGTTACATAGCTCAGTGAGACAAAGAGCTCGAATTGACCGGCCTCTCGCAGAATCTTTACAACCTGGACACCGATCACAGATCCGACAACACCTCCTGCCAGCAACACGGCACCCATTTTTACATCGACATTCCTGCGTCGATATTGGGCGATGGCACCGGATACAGAAGAGGCAACGATCTGGGCGGCCTCGGTACCCACTGCAACTGCTGGGGGGATGCCCGAAAAAATCAGCAGCGGGGTCATTAAAAACCCGCCACCGACGCCGAACATACCCGATAGAAAGCCTACGGCAGCGCCCATCCCCAGGAATACAAAGATGTTCGCTGACATCTCGGCAATGGGAAGATAAAGGTTCATTGGTACCGTCGGTCCCCAGCGGTTGAGGGTTTCATGAGAAAGCTAACCCCGCTTTAGCCCTAAGTGATGTTTGTGGGGAAATGCGGCGCTGCACACAAATGTGTGCTCCCTTCTTTATCTCGGGTCAATGGTAGGGCGATTGTTTCCTCAAGAAGGCGTTTTTCTGAGAATTACCGTGTTCACCATCCCACAGTTTTGTGGCTCCGCTCAGCTGATTTGCGTGGTGCCTCATATGATTGGCTTTAGGGATGCTTTTAACGTGGGATAGAAAAGAAAAAAAGCCATGGCTTGGGGAAACCATGGCTCTTTCGAGTTCTTACGGGAAAATCGGTGCTAGTTGGCGGTATTGTTAGACGTGCGTGTTTTCCAAGCCTGGCCAGCCGCAAATGCGTCGTTTGCCATTTTATCGGATATTTTACGGCGCCAGCCACTTAGCATGGCTTCGGCTTCCAGCAAGTCCGCCTGATCCAATTTGGCTTTTAAGGCATCGCGTCTCTTGCGGGCATCCTTGTCTCCAGAACGGGCCGCCAATGCATAGAACTGGTAGGCTTTCTTCGCATCTTTTTTTATGCCTAGTCCGTTCTCGTAAAGGACGGCGAGGTTGTACTGGCTATCGGCGAGGCCATATTGAGCGGCTTGAGCAAACCAGTGGGAGGCCGTTGTATAATCTGGCGTACCCTTGGTTCCGCTTGCGCTGAGAACCGCAAGGTTGTGCATAGCCTTGGTGTTGCCTTGCTCGGCAGCACGACGATACCAAATGCGGGCACGGGCTTGATCCTTCTTGACCCCCAGGCCTCGCTCATAAAATGTTCCGAGACGATACTGGGATTGGGCGAAACCACGTGAGGCGGAACGCGTGTACCACTTTACGGCTTTCTTGAAATTCTGGCTCGTTCCTTTGCCGCCAGCGAGCCGGGACCCCACTTCGAATTCAGCTGATGGATCGCCATTGGCTGCAGCTAGGCGCAATGAAAGTGGACCTACAGTCGCGGGGGGTAAATCAAGCTGAGACCGTTTCTGAGCAGATGGTGCCGGGATACTTGACGGTTCTGCCTTGTGCAATGAAGCCTTCTGGACTGGAAGCGTTCCCTGAGCGGATGCGCTCACGTTTTGAGCCGTCTGTTGATATTCTGGCAGCAAACCGGCAGGTGTTGCCTTGAAAGCAGCATCACCGAGCTTTAGTGACCAGTGAGCCATGGACTGCTGGTTCGCGATATAATCGAGTTCTTGTTTCGTTACCGGTCTGGTGGGTGTTTGCAGGGCGACACCCTCTAACAAAGCAACGGCTTTGCGGCCTGGTCCGCTCAATTCTCCGGTGGTGCGAGACCATGGCTCAATGATCTCGCTACGATCTCCCATGGGGGCCAAACCGTCGTCGTGTCCACCTTTGAATGGTATTTTTTCTGGAACGTGAGATGTGCCTGTCTGTGAGCTTCCACTGTCTGGGGTTTGTGGTTGCGACTTACCTGTTTGGGAAAGGCCCTCTGGACTGGTGGACAAATTATCGGGAATAACACGCTCGATTACTTGACCTTGATGTTGTGGAGCTGGCGTATTGCGTGGGAGCAACAAAAGGATTCCGGAAGCAGCGGTCATAAGAATGAACGCACCGACCAAGACCTTCTTGCGTGGCATTCCGAAGATTTTTGCTTCCAGGCAAGTTTCATTTGCAGCAACTGGTGCTTTTGCGACAGTGGTAGGGTTTGTGGTCGGTTTAGATTTTCCACCAAATGAGAAACCAAACAGCTCGAAACCTTTGG
>JAJRZC010000234.1 GCA_024275435.1 Alphaproteobacteria bacterium | reverse complement strand
GGCAGATGTCGCAGATTGGCCAAGGATTGGGAGAAATCAATCCTCTCAGCCCAAAGCTGGTTGCTGATCGCCCACATCAAGATGGTAACAAGGCGTTTGGCAAGGGGTTGATTTCATAGGAATAGTTTCGAGTCGGACTCTAATTAAACCCAAAGCACAGAGGTTTGAGCAATGGCTACGATTGGAAGTTTTACGCCCACAAAAGCCGGTTATGTCGGAACCATCCGAACCCTGACGGTCAACGTCAAGGCAAAGATTGTCGCCAATGACACCAAGAAGAGTGAGACAGCGCCGGATTTTCGCATCTATGCGGGGCGAGCCGAGCTTGGTGCTGCCTGGAAAGCACAAACCAATGGCGATGAACCACGGGATTATCTCAGCGTCCTGCTCAACGACCCAAGCTTCCCCGAACCCATCCGCGCCGCACTCTTCGAAGAGGAAGGGGCAGCCTATCCGGTGTGGAACCGGCGGGAGAGATGAAGAGCAATAGCTTGTACAAAACTAGGGCCTGTTGACAATCAGGTTTCGGGTGTGACGCGAGTTGGATTTTGTCGCTGAACAGGCAAAGCGTGTGCCGTGGTGCCATTCACCACAAGCGCGATTTAACGCATTCAGGGCCAAAATCCGCCGCGTCCGGCACGGATAGGGCAAAAATCGCCCATTTTGGCGTCGTAAATGCTTGAAGGGGGATAACCCCTCCTTGCGCCTTTACTCCTGAAACTGAACGATTTTCGCTCATATCACGCTCCAAATCCTGATTGTCAACAGACCCTAAGTTGACGCAGAAAGCTTTACATTAATTGGGTGGTATTCGACCAAATTCTCAAATCCGCCAACTGTCGTCCTCAAAGGATAAAGGCACAATAAGCTAATTGTTGCGCGACACGATAAGCTAATTGGTGTACAGCATAATAAGCAAATTATTGCACAGCACAAAAAGCTAATAGGTGTACGAGTACAATGGTTGTCGCTACAGAAAAACTTGCGGCCTCTCTGGAGGCATTGGAAACCCTTCAAACGGACGGCATGATAGCGGTACGTTCTGCAGACCTGTCCCGCACGCACAGAGAACGCCTTCTGAAGGCTGGATTTCTAAAGGAGATCATGAAGGGCTGGTATATTTCCTCAAGACCGGAAGAGACAGCGGGTGAGAGTACGGCCTGGTATGCATCCTTCTGGGGATTTTGCACGCAATACTTAACTAAGCGTTTCGGTGATCAATGGTCTTTGTCACCAGAACAATCGTTGATATTGCATGCCGGTGATACAACAGTTCCTCGACAATTGTTGGTGCGTGCACCCGGAGCCCGAAATAAACTCACGAAATTCCCCCACAATACGTCGATCTTCGAGGTTCGCGCGGCCATTGCAACAGGTGATCAATTAAAGCGGAAAGACGGATTGCGACTGTTCTCGCTGGAAGACGCACTTATTATCGTATCAGAGAGTTTCTTTTCGCAACAAGCCACTGATGCGCGCACGGTGCTGGCAATAATCCCGGACGCATCTGCTTTGCTTGCCAAACTACTGGAGGGCGGACACACGCGGGCGGCGGGTCGTCTTGCTGGCGCATTCCGTAGTATTGGCAGCAAGAAAATTGCTAACGATATTCTATCCACAATGAAGTCAGCGTCCCATGACGTGCGCGAGAACGATCCGTTTGAACAAAAGATTGAAGTCGCGAACGCAGGAGGGATCATATCTCCCCATGTGCACCGTATTCGATTGAAATGGGAAAAGATGCGAGGTGATATAATTGGGAGATTTCCATTGGCAAAGCCTGCGCCAAATGACATCGACGCCTATTTACAGGCAATGGATGATATCTACGTCACTGATGCCTACCATTCATTGTCGATTGAAGGCTATCAGGTTTCTCGTGATTTGATTGAGAAGGTCAGGACAGGGGCGTGGAATCCGGACGCAAATGAGGAAGACAGAGGATTAAAGGATGCATTGGCGGCACGGGGGTACTGGGAAGCCTTCCAGCTAGTCAAAAAGAGTGTTCAAAAAGTTCTTGAGGGAGCTGATCCAGGTGTGGTTGCTGAGAACAGTCTAGGTGATTGGTATCGTGAACTGTTTGCCCCGTCTGTATCTGCGGGTCTCGCCAAGCCCGCGCGGCTGGCTGGCTATCGTAATTCCGCTGTCTTTATTCGACAATCTCAACATGTACCTATGAGCGTCGAAGCGGTTCGCGATGCGATGCCAGCCTTCTTCGATCTCTTGAAATCAGAGACTGATCCTGCTGCCCGCATCGTCCTTGGTCATTTCATGTTCGTTTATATCCACCCATTTTCTGATGGAAACGGGCGGATAGCGCGGTTCCTGATGAATGTGATGATGGCGGCAGCTGGTCACCCATGGACTGTGATCCGTATAGATCATCGAGACGCATATATGGCGGCGCTGGAAGCTGCGAGCGTTGAGGAAAACATCGCGCCGTTTGCTGATTTGCTTGGAGGAATTTTGGAGGGGTGAGCTTAGGAAGCAACTTACATGTTTTCAAATTTAGCTGAAATTATTTAGGGCCTGTTGACGTTCATCTAAGTTCGATCATTGTAGCTGCCAGCGAGATGAAGTCGGTGAAGCTTTGATCAGTTTTGCATGACCGCATCGCTATACCTCTGTTTTCCTTCAGTTTTCCGAAGTAGTTTTCAACCAGAT
>JAJRZC010000233.1 GCA_024275435.1 Alphaproteobacteria bacterium | reverse complement strand
GAAGCTAGGTATTTTTGAAAAGGGATCGCCGCACCAATCCTCCGCTGTAAATATAGCGAGATGAGAGTTTCCATAAGATCATTGGAACGATGGCTATAAGCAAGTCCCGTTCGCAAGCTCTTGAGTTGCTCCTCTAAGGAAATTGAAGCGGCAGCGTTCAGTTGTGATTGGATCGTCTCCAGCCCAACAACGGGAATGCCCCGCTTGCGAGCCCGAGCAGCCAGCCTCATGTCTAAAACAAGTTTGCCGCTTTTTACGCGTTCGCGTTCGCACGTACCCACAGCTGTCAACAGGCTGACAATCCACGGCTTGAGAAGTGGCACCATTTGGGCGGCAAGACCCACCTTGGCAAGTTTATCTTCGACCTTCTTTATTTCCGACTCGGACAGAAAATCGCTCAGCTTTTTGCCATCAGAAAACAAAATAAGATCAGCGGATTGTGAAATCGCCTGCGAAGATACAGCAGCAGAAAGGTCCTCCACTTCCAACGCCAGAACTTTAGCTTTGTCCAGCGCAGCACGAACGTTTTTCGATAGTTTTGAGATCCGTGGATCACTTAAATGCAGCGTACCAAACAGGTATGAAACCGGCTTTTCATCTTTGGAAATACGCCAAAAAATCGCACCATCATTTTTCACGCTGGCAGCTTTTGCGGTGATCTGCGCAAAAACATTTGGAGAGCTTTGGCGTATCTCTTCCATCATGTCCACGCCGGCACAAGACATTTCAGCCTTGGCAAAAGATGCAGTTGGCAACATCAAAGGGATGAGCGAGGCAAGGACTATGAAACTGCTACGGGCCAATGCATATGGCTTGGGCAGCAGTAGTTTTGCAGTCCACCAATGAACCAAAAAACCAGAATAAGAGTTACGCACGAATACACCTAAGATGGGTTGTTGTTGTTCTCTAAAAGCAAGACCTAATAAGAGGCCCCACTTGTCATAGGTAAACCAAACAGGGCTAAAGCTATGAAAATAAAGAATTCTCCGCAAGACTGGAGTCGGACTTGGTCGGGCATTACTTAAGATCGTCGTGTGCAGTCCAGCGCGAAGCGTGAATCATAAAATCCAGTAAAAATGCCTTTTCAGGACCTGGGGTGAGCACTATCATAAACGCTCAAAAGCCGTTCCCGGTCCACTTCCGTATAAATTTGCGTGGTCGATAAAGAAGCGTGGCCCAGCAGTTCCTGAATTTGTCTCAGGTCGGCACCCGCCGACAGAAGGTGCGACGCAAATGAATGCCGAAGCGCGTGCGGTGTCGCCGTATCAGGAAGACCGAGCGAGGAGCGCATGCGAGCGACGCAAAGCTGAATAACGCGCGCCGATAGTTGCCCACCTTTGGCCCCCAGAAATAGCGGTTCATCTCCTGCTAGCGGATAAGGGCATAGCTTCATGTAACGTTCGATGGTCTCGCGCACCACAGGGAGCACCGGAACCATGCGTTCCTTGTCGCCCTTACCCATAACCCGCAAAACATCGCGCCCTCCGATGGGCGCATCAGTAACGGAAATATTGAGAGCCTCCGATATACGCAAACCGCAACCATAAAGCAGCATCAAGACCGCCGTATCGCGCGCTGCAATCCAATCCAGTTCAGCCTCCATGCCCGGAGCCATAAGCTCAGTGGCTTTTTCAACGGTCAACGGTTTTGGAATACCATGCGCCACTTTCGGCATGGCAACGAGCTGTACAGACCGGTTGATAAGGATCTCGCGCGCTTCCAGCCATCGAAAAAAAGATCGCAACGCCGACATGGTTCGACGCAAAGATCGTGACACTGCCCCAGCACGCCGCCGAGCCGCCACGAACCCGCGAAACGT
>JAJRZC010000232.1 GCA_024275435.1 Alphaproteobacteria bacterium | reverse complement strand
TTTCTACCTTGGCGCACAATATTCGGTTCTTTGGTGCCCAGGGCATCAATACGCCTGCGTACGGTTTCAATAGCGGCACTGGAGGCATCCAACACTCTTTGCTTGAATCCCGGCCCAGTTGGAGAAACGAGAAAGATACCGGGTTCTATTTCGTTGACCTGGAGATCATTACCGCTGCTTCCCAGAATTGCATTACCGATGGGATTGATAAGCTCTCGCAGTTTTTTTTCTGCTGTCGCACGTTGCTCGGGTTTGAGCACTTTGACGCGAACCCCTTCGGAGGTGATTCCAAGACCTGTAAACTGGATTTTGGCGTCACGAAGTTTTTTGCGAACATCACCGCGCAATGTGCCTAGCCAATCTTTTTTGAGACTGCCCTCGTCCATCTGCAGCAAAAGATGCGCACCACCGCGAAGATCAAGCCCGAGGCTCAGTTGTTTTTTTGGAAAAAAGTTTGGTAAAGAGTCCAGTGTTTCTTTCGAGAGAAAGTTTGGAGAGGCCGCCACAAACCCGGCAAGGCACACGAGGATAATCGATATGATTGATGCGCGAGAAAAATGCAGCATTCGTAGTGGGCCTTCCTTGGGCTTCTCGTCTCTTTTTAAGTTCCAACCTATCGGTGACATCCTTGCCAGAGATAGGTTTCTTGCTCTTATGACAGATGGCTAGCTTTTGGTTGTGGGTCAGTTCCCAAAAGCTGCTTGTCCAAGCGCTACGAGATTGAAATATTAAGTTTCGCGGCGGTTGTGCGTTAAGAATTGACCCGTATCATGCGTATACATGAGCGCGAAAGATTGTTTCCTCAACTTTTCACTGGCTCACCTTTGGAGCGAACGTCGATTAAAGTTGAACGTACGATCCGTACTTTCATTTGATCATTCAGCTCCACCTCGACATCACCTGTGGTGTCGAAGACTTTACTTACTTTTCCCACAAATCCACCTGAGGTGACGACCGTGTCTCCACGTCGCACACTATTGACCATTTCCCTGTGCTCTTTTTGGCGCTGTTGCTGCGGGCGGATCAATAGAAAGTAGAAAATACCGACCATGATAAGCATTGGCAGAATGATACCAATGCCGCCTAATGGATCAGTGGCGCCGGCGCTTTGAGCGTAGGCTGGGGAAATAAACATTCTTGATCGTACCCTTTATAGATTTTGGAGTTGTATTTCTACAAGCAAACAGAAGCGCCGCAAGGCACTGAAGCCTGGTTTCTGGCTTCAGAGGTCTTACGGGCCGTTATTTGATGGCGAATATAGACAGCAACGACGGCAATGCAACACCCTTCAAAGCGGAAGGCGTTCCCTTGTGACGCAACCATCAGTGTGCGTTTGTTTTTTTGCGGAAAATGCTATTAGGACATCTGTGCACGACCTTATTGCCGCCTAAAGGTTCCAAAACTGGCTTGGAGAGCTATAGAAGACAAGACTGCGTCAGTGGGACCATCATTTGGGAGAGGGATATTTCTAAAGCATCATGACAATGGACTCTGATCTTCTGGGTAATATTGTAAAAATACGCGAGGCTCTTGAGCGCCTTGCCCCTCCCGCCCCCAAGACACCGGATTTTGCGAAAGCTGATGCTTTTGTCTGGCAAGCTGGTGTGCAAGAGTTCCAAGCTGTTTTCAATGTCAACCGAGTGCCGCTTGAGCT
>JAJRZC010000231.1 GCA_024275435.1 Alphaproteobacteria bacterium | reverse complement strand
AGCCCTGGTCGGGGATCCTGTGGTTGTTGGATCGCTTACCCGAATGTTTATCGAAAGCGCGCGTTTCGATCAGGGACTGGCGGTGATTGTACAACATACGCCCCAAGGCCCCAAGGGAGACAGGCTTCGCTTTTTTAAGGCAGCCCTGCTTGGTGAGGCCGGAAAAATTGAAGAAGCACGGGCCCTGTTAAAGCGGCTGTCAGCAAGCAGAGATAATGATATTGCCGGAACCGCTGCTGTCCTGCTGAAGGAACTGGGCACATGATCCGGCGTCGGCTATCACGTTATCTAATACCAACAATATTGATTTTTGTATTGGGGTTGTGGTCAGGCTTGAGTATGGCTCAAGGCATTCCCGCCCAATTAAAACTACAATACCGGCAGATTAATCAACAAATGGCGGCAAAAGTTGCGGATGCCCGGGCCTTGTTTCAAGGCGGAAATATCAAAAAGGGCCAATATCAGATCAAGCTGGATAAAATCACCAAATGGCGCGCTGAAAAGCTTTTCGAAATAGAGATGATCGAGTTTCGCAAGGGTCAGGCCAAAGGTGATGCGATTGTAAAAAAGTATCAAAAAATCAGAGACAAACTCAAGTCGGACTATGATGCTAATCCGGGCACCCAAAAGGAATACCGTCGCAAACTTGAAGCGGCTGAAAAACGCTTCAAGAGCCTTAGCCAAAGACATCAGCGGGACTATGCTGATCGTGCGCTCAACCAACTAAAAAAGGCCGCCGGGTCCAAGTCCAGTTTGGGTTCAGGCATCTATGCAACTGACAAAAATGGTAAAATAAAACTGGACCCAAAATCCGGCAAACCGGTTTTTAATAAGGAATTCAGAGGCGCGCTGGCTGGCGGAGACAATGACTGGACCACGACACCGGTCGGAATAAAGGAGATGGAGCGGATCGCTAAAAGCCAGGGTCTGAAGATTAAAAGATCCGCCGGAACCCTTGAAATAAAGGAGCTTGCGCTTACCACAAATACTACATCAATGCGGGAACGGGCAAAAAGTGATTTGAAAAAGATTGCCGCCGCGAAGCGGGGTATTGAAGCGAAACTGAAAACCGAGGCAAATCCGCAAGTGCGCCGGGAACTGCTGGCGGAAAAGAATGGGTTTGAAAACCGTGAACGTCTGGCCAAAAGCAGGCTTGATGCTCCTGAATTTGGCAAAATTGGCTCAAGCGGACAATCAACCCGATTTCAGGTCGATCTGGGCAATGCAGAAATCTATGACGTTGTTAAAGTCAAGCAGTGGGGGGAATCTCGCCCCGGTCCGACCAAAGCCATGGCCAATTCGGTTGCCGACCTCTATGAAACCAATGATCACATGAATAAATCGGTCAAGGCGCGCAGCAAAAACGCATCTGCGATGACCAGTGACGACGTGCAGAGTATCGCCAAATCAGCAAAAAAGGTTCTCGGTCCCTCGCTCAGCGGCAACACGGCAGGCAGTCTGACCAACAATGAATTGTCAAAAATTCTCAAGAAAAATAAATGGCAAGGCAGTCCGCAGGAATTTCGCAAACTGGTTGCTGATCTTAAATCAAGACCCAATGCAAAAGACTATTTTTACAAGGATAATGCGACACTCGACAAACTGAAAAACATTGTGACGGAGGTTGGTGAAAAGACCCAGGCCAAGCGGATTATCAGGGTCAGTTCCGAGGCCCGAAAGGTTGAAAGCCGGGCAGGCAAGGCCCGTGAAATTGCTTCAACCAGCAAGAAGTTATCAGTGGCGCAAAGAGAAAAACTAAAAGGTGCTGCGCGAAAACTTGATGTGTTTGTCAAGGAAGCAAAATTGTTAACAAGGGATTCAATGGCCGGTTCTGCAGCATTCCAAAAATCCGTGGGATTGAAGCAACCGGTTCTGACTGGCATTGACCCGGCTCTCAGGCCTTCGACAACCCGCATAGGAGACATCGAAGGAATTATTGATCCGCTTGCCAGGAAAAAACTGCGCGGCAAATTACCGAAATCCTCACCGCGGGTGAACAAGTTCCTGAAACTGGTTGGCCGCGGATCCAACATTGCCAAACAGGGCGCGATAAAAGCCTCAAAAGGCCTGACCACCGGGGCGAGGAGAATAGCTGAATCCGGGCGTAAGCTATCAACCAGAGTTGGTAAAGTTGGAGCTGGTGCCATGCAAAAAATGGACATGATTGGCACGGTAACTGAACTCGTAAATCAGGCAAAAAAGGCCACCGATGAAAGCAAGTTCAGCGGCGAGAAAGGCAGCCGGGAAGACTATCTCGATCGTGCATCAATTATTTCAAAAGCGATTTTCCAAACCGGGAGAGAAATTTCCGGTGTGGCGCAGTACGAACGTGATCTGAATGCTTATGAAAAGCAGAACAAAGACTATTACCAAAAGAACAAGGTTGGTGCAGCCTATCGAACCTACCTGCAATTAAAGGCGGAAGCCAGGGCTGGCGGTAAGTTTATATTCGACCGAAGCCCGCCAGGAATGATTTATAACATAACCAATGGCGCTACTGATGCCCTGGCAACATACACATATAAAAAGAGTGGTGCCGAAGATCGCCGTTTAGCTGAAAGCAATTACAGCGCAAAAGCCTATCGCCGGAATATTGCCCGTGAGATGATGGCTAAGGGCCGTATGCGTTTGAATAACAGCCCGACCCTTCAGGGAATGCGCGAAATCATGCTTCTGCAAAGAGAGCAGGATGCAATGTCGAGAGGCAGTTTTCCAACCGACAGTTCGAGATCCCGCGCCATTGCCAAGTTTTTAGTAACGGCAGAAGAACCCAGAATATTACGGGAAAAATATGGCGAAGCCACAAAACTCCAGCGTCTGATTGAGGGGGAATTGAATGACCTTAAAGTGATGATGAACACCAGACGCAAGGATGGCGGCCAATTTGATCCGACTTACTATCAGGCGATTGAGAGCAGGGTTGGCAGACTTAAGCGCGCCATGGATGTTTCAAGGAATTTGGCCGCAGACCTGAGAGCAGAGGAAAAATCAAGCTCAACAACACAAAAACTTGGTACCAAAAACACATTCAAGCTGTTGAAGAGCCGGTTCAAATCGTTCAACAACGACCTTGATGGCATGAGATATCGCCTTCAGACCAATCTTTACAACGCGCAACAACAAAAAGAACGCGAAACACTGTTGCAAAAGCAGCGCGAGGTTGTTCCGCCTGAAAAGGATGCCAATCAAAGTGATGGAGCGCAATCCGGTGGAATGATCGGCGGCTTCTTTTCCGGATTAGGAAAACTGCTTCGAGGGAAAACCGTGGATGAGCCGGGGCCAATGGTGAACACCACGACATCGACCAGTGACCCGATTGAAGTGCTGAGCAAGCTTAAAAACACCTTGTTTGACAGCGCGCGTGATGCCATTGGCGGATTTTTCGGAGGGACCGGCATTGATCTCGATATTCCGACTCCGTTGGAATTGGGCGAAAAACGTCGTGATGATGCCCTGAATATCGCCAAAGCAGATATAGAGTTTGAAACAAATGCTCAAACCCGCGCCCGGTCTGAAGACTCTGATTATCGCGATCTTGTTGACAGGGTTAGAAAAAAAGAGCGCATGATTGCTGAAAGACGCGAGAAAATTCGGCGCGAACAAGCCAGAAAAGAAGCTGAAACCGCACGAATTCTCGATGATGCCATGCGGAAATTGCGGGCAGAACAGCGCACCCGGGCGCTTCGAGTTGATCAAAAAGTCAAGCGGCAGCAGCAATCCGGCACATCAGGAAAGACCCGGCGCAGGACCGGCACCTTGTCGGATTTCTACACTGACAAGGAGATCGCAACAATTGGAAATCGAAGTTTCAAGAGTTTTTACTGCACGCGCGCATCAAGTGCGGTGCGCGATGCGTGGATAAAGTCAGGCGGTAACTGCAGAGGGGTGAAAAAAAGCCGTTCCCGTTCTGCTCCCCGCAATTCTGGCGGGGCAGTGTGGCTGACCCCGAAACAAACCCGGCAACTTGGAAATACCGGCAAGGTTACAACTGGGGTTTCGCGTCAGGGTTCTTCCGGTGGCAGGGGATGCGCAGACAAAGTGACAGGCAGACAGTCGGCCATGTCCTTGTGTTCCGATAAGTTGTCTACATCACAATAATCAGCACGCAGTTGATTTTTATTTGTCGCGGAAGACATGCCCGGTAAAGCCTATTTATTTTCGATGAAATTCAACGGATTAGATATAAATACACTTCAGCAGCGTCGAATTTCTCACCCGCTATTCATATTGCGCTAGCGGTCTCTCCCTGCTGATGCACAAATTCCCATTCATCAAACGGTTTGCGTTCAAAAATAGAAAGGGTCTAAACATATCGGAATACGAATACACGCCAGAACGCGATGATCAGCAATGGCCACCACAGCGGTGCGCCAAAAAAAATAACCACGCAAGGCAGGTAAATGCACTTCCAAGCAGAGTGATGAACAACTGGTCGCCTCGTTGCTGCAGCTGCAACATCAAGCCGATGCTCGTTTGATTATTTCAAATCCCAGATCGACGATTCGACTGGTATTTCCATCGGGTTCGCGCAGCCGCTGCAATAGTTCGTTTCCGATAACCTCACCAATCTGATATCTTGGTATTCGCACTGTAGTAAGGGGTGGAACCAACTCCGCTGCAATTATTGAATCATCAAGACCGGCAATAGCTATGCGTTGCGGTACGCGCCAGCCTTGTCGTAAACATTCCTGAATTGCACCGACAGCAAGCACATCACTTGCGGCAAATACCGCATCAATTTCCGGATGGACTTCAAGCAGCGATCGAATGGTGCGCCCACCCTCATTGAAATCGAATGCCGAAGACCGTTTGTAGGTTTCGGGATAGCGCAAGCCAGCCTCATCGATTGCTGCCTCATATCCCGCCAGACGCAGGCTCGTACGGTCGTTGTTCTTGGTCAGGCCTCCAAGATAGGCGATATTTTTGTATCCACGGTCAATCAAATAGTTGGTCATTTGCCGCGCCGCTTCGAAGTTTGAAAAGCCGATGACGGTGTCTATTGGATTGTTGGTCATTGCCCACATTTCCACCACCGGGATCCGGCTTTGAAGCAACATCTTGCAAGTGCTATCGGAATGGGTGATGCCGGTTAAAACCATCGCCTCAACGCGCTGCCCAAGAAACGCCCGCACAATGTCTTCTTCCTCTTCAATGTCATACCGCGACGAGCCAATCAGAATATGAAATTTGTGGGGTCTCAATACGTTCGTCAGCCCCTCAACCGTATCAGCAAATAGTGAATTGGTAATGGT
>JAJRZC010000230.1 GCA_024275435.1 Alphaproteobacteria bacterium | reverse complement strand
ATGACGATGTCATTTGCGGAATCGACGCTGTAGGTGTCGTCTCCGGTGAGGCCTTCCATGGTGTCATCGCCAGCCTCTCCATTGAGGGTGTCGTCGCCGGAATTTCCTGTAATGGTGTCATTGCCGGCGCCGGCGTTTATGGTGGTGTCGCCAATTGTACTGGCGATAATTGCGTCGTCTGACTGGGTGCCTTCCAAGGTTTCTTCTGGTGTTTCATTTTCCGGTGCGTTGGGGTCGGAGGTTGGGGCATCCGGTTTTAGATCGAGGGCCTGGGTGAAATTACCATTGTTGGTGGTGGCTGCGACACCGGGGTCCTGGCCAAGGGGGATAAGCTTTGGTGTGCCATCGGGTAGTGTTACGCCAACGAAGCCAGGTCCTGGATCATAGAATGATATGCCAAGGTCGCCTTCCTGGAAGTCTGTAACCCGAACGATGGTTTCCGTGTTGCGCAGGACGTTGTTGAAGGTGAAGGTTTCGGTCTCTCCTGTGGTCGCGACTTGGATTGTTTCGACAGAGGCATCACCTTGATAGAATTTGATGAGCAGGTCGCTTGCTTCCATCGAATATTCAATTGCACCTTGGAATTTGATGACTCCTTGGGTGAAATCGGTCTGGGTGAATGTCTCGGTGAGTTCAAAGTAGTCGTTCACAGTCAGCCATTCAAACGCCAGGGTTTCCCCCTGGGTAAGCTGACTGAATGTTCCGACCGCACCAAGAATGGGCATGAGCTGAGAGGACTCAAAGCCGGCGTTGGTGCCGTTGAAGAAGTTATATGGTGCGAATAACTGGTCGTTTCCCTCAGCGTCATCAATGATGAATTCTACTGTGCCGTTGGTTCCAGGCTGCCCAGTGAGGTGGGACAAGACGAATGTGTCGTCGCCAGCTCCTCCAGTGGCCAGGACACGCCCCGGCCCGCCGATGATCGTATCGTTGCCCGAGCCACCTTCGAGTTCTACATCATAGCCGTTGGGGCTGTGGCCGGTGCTTGCCAGGACCAAACGAGCATCGATGACATCATCACCTGTATAACCTTCAACGCCGCGCATTGAATCTGAAATATAAAAGATGTCGTCTTGCTGCGTGCCGATGATCCATTCGACATTTTCGACCTATAAACCTTTGGTGATATCGGGTTCCGCATGGGTTTGAATATAGATCGAGTCGGCTGCGCCAGAATTGAACAGAAGTCCTAAATCGCCCTGGGACAGATCCAAGGTGTCACCTTTGTCACCGGTGCCTTGTTCCCCACCTAGGTCGAAGCGCAGTCCGTCGCGAATGATTCTAACACCTTCTCCAACATTAATGGTGTCGGTTGCATCATCCCAATTTATGCGTTCGATGGAGAGCCACCAGTCGTAGCCATCTTCGTGCGTGGCAACGTACTTGGGCCAGATGTGATCAATAGGATACTTGCCTTGATTTATGAAAATATCACCGACATTGTCGTAGATAATCGTGTCTATTCCATCCTCACTGTAGTTGAGGGAGGGCTGTCCGCCGTGATAGATGTTGAAACCCTTGCTCCATAAAAATGCGTCATCGTCTTTTCCGCCGTAGAAGGCTTCGGTTTGGGTAAGGCCATTGGTTCCTGAAAGAATGTCGCTGCCTTTCCCGCCGGCGATATTTTTGAAACCATTTTCTATTTGCAGGGTATCGTCATTGGTGGTGCCAAGAAGTGTTGCCCCTCCTGGAGATAAGCGCATACCGAGCGGCAGGTGGGCATTTAGATCAAGGCCACTGTAGTAAAGGAGAGAAGCTATGACAGATGTTGAATTCATTGTGGGCAGGGCCGAGCCGGGAATACCAAGAGCAACATAAGGCAAGCCTTGTTGGTCAATCTCGCTGGCAAAAGTCGTCATGGTGCTCCATGAGGAGAACGGATCCAAGTAGGGGAGAGCCTGGCTTCCACGTTTTTGCGGCGTTCCGATTTGTGCTTCCAGCTCTTCCGGCGTTGGAAGAACAGGGTCTCCATTGCTATTGAGGACTGAATTAATTTGACCGAGCGTGGTGTTTCCGTCTGCGCCCGCAACACGTAACACAGGATGCGGAGAACTCGTTTGGTTTTGGACCGCACCAGCCATGACCTTCCAGTTGATTTGATCAAAACTGCCAGAGGATGGGGAAGGCTGAAAGACCAGCTGCAAATGATCGAAACCGAAGAACCCGAGATTATAGTTTGCAATAGGGACCCATTCGATACGGATGCGAGACATGCTGTGCTCCAATTGAAGAAATGCTGGCTTGGTGCATTGTTTGTTGGATGCACCTTTGGTTCTTTGCTGGTGTCAGTCAGCCCTGGTCTGTGTGCTTTATTTTTGGTTCGCCGGTCTGGTTTGCGGAGGTTTTGCTAGGCTTCCGTTAAGGTTAGTCGTTAGCCTTAACGGCGCTTAGAATGAGATATAGTGCCCTTTTGGCCGTTGATCCTGAGTGAGATTGTGTCAACTTTGTGGCGAAAGTTGTTTTTTGCGCCTCTTGGGTAGCGCTTGTTTGGTTAATGCACGTTAAGATTGCATATATTTGTGACGAAATCAAATGGTGGGGCCAAGTGGGAATTTTCCCAGCGAACTAGAAATCTTTTTGAGTTCAGTATTCGACGGCAAGACAGGGGATGAGCTAGGATTGTCGACCAAGGGGGACCGCTGGTGAAAGTGGGCGCTTTGCGGGAAGGTAGGATGATTGAATGAAAGTCCTTGTTACGGGGAATGCTGGTTTTATCGGTTTTCATACGGCGAAGGCATTGCTTGATCGCGGAGATGAGGTGATTGGCTTTGATGAGGTGAATGACTACTACGACACGAGCCTTAAGGAGGCGCGGCTAAAGGAGCTTGATGAGACGTCCCAAAAGCGTGGCGGGGGGTATAGTTTCATTCGAGCTAATCTCGCAAATCGGGATGTTGTGGAAGCCTGTTTTGAGCGTCACGAACCGGATCGTGTAATTCATCTGGCGGCGCAGGCGGGGGTACGTTATTCGCTTGAAAACCCTCATGCCTATGTGGAATCCAACATAGTTGCTTTCACAAACATTCTAGAGGCGTGCCGTCACTATAAAATTGACCATCTCACTTATGCGAGTACTTCGAGTGTTTATGGCGCCAATACCAAGATGCCGTTTTCCGAACACAAAGGCGCTGATCATCCATTGCAATTCTATGCGGCGACCAAGCGGGCGAATGAACTGATGGCCCATTCCTATAGTCATCTGTTTGGTTTGCCGAGCACGGGATTGAGGTTTTTTACAGTTTACGGGCCATGGGGACGGCCCGATATGGCGTTGTTTCTATTTACGAAAAATATCCTTGAGGGTATACCGATCAAGGTTTTCAATCACGGTAATCATTCGCGCGATTTCACCTATGTTGGTGATATTGTCGAAGGTGTTATTCGTGCTAGCGATCAAATTGCAAAGCCAAACCCGGATTGGAATTCCGATAAGCCGGACCCGGCAACCTCAAATGCGCCTTATCGCCTATTCAACATTGGTAACAACGCGCCTGTCATGTTGTCTGCTTATATTGAGGCTATTGAGGTTGCGCTGGGTAGAAAGGCGATAAAGGAACTTCTGCCTTTGCAACCGGGGGATGTTCCTGACACATTCGCTGACTCTTCTGAACTTAAGAAATGCGTTGGGTATCAACCTTCGACGTCTGTTCTTGAGGGGGTGAAGTCCTTTGTTAAGTGGTACCGGGACTACTATGAGGTTTAAGTTAACCATTTGTGGGGTAGATTCGAGTGTTGTGTTTTTTTATGCCAGGGTTTTTTAAGTACGGCAGGATGTTTTTTTAACCTGTCAATTGGCACGGGCACGGGAATGAGTATGCGTTTAGACTTTTTATCTCGAAAAGTTTTTCAAAGACTTCGCGTTTTTTTAGGCGTTGGATTCGTTGCTCTGTTCGTGGGGAGCTGTGCAACATCTACGTTGCGCACGGCGGTTCCAAACTCACTGGCCAATGAAGTTCAAGTGGTTGGAATTGAAAATGTACGTTTTTGGGGTGATGCCCCAATTCCCAACTTTAAAAAATTAGCAGACATCAGATACCAACAAATACGTCAGAAACGCCCGGAATTGCTGAACCGTAAAAAGCATCATTTTGAGTTCCTTGCTCTTTCGGGTGGTGGTGCAGACGGTGCATTTGGCGCGGGTTTTTTGAACGGGTGGACAGCTACGGGTACCCGTCCCGAGTTTGAGGTTGTTGCCGGGGTTAGTGCTGGTGCGCTGCTTGCTCCATTTGCATTTTTGGGACCTGAACACGACGATAAAATACGTGAGATTTTTACGCTGTATTCTACCAAAGATATTCTCATGCCGAATGTGCTGGCTGGGTTGTTAGGTGGAACAGCTGTTGCCAGTTCTGAACCGCTAGCAAAGCTGATTGCTCGTTATATTGATCACAGATTTTTAGCGGCCGTTGCACGTGAGCATGAAAAAGGGCGCCGACTATTGGTTGGTACCACGAACCTTGATGCTCAGCGGCCGGTCATTTGGAATATGGGGCTGATTGCGAAACACCGTTCAAAGAGAGCCCTGGAGCTGTTTCGGAAAATTTTGTTGGCTTCTTCCTCTATTCCAGGCGCGTTTCCTCCAGTTTTTATTGAGGTTCAGTCGGGCGGAAAGACATTTCGTGAGATGCACGTGGATGGCGGCACAACTGACAATGCTTTTCTGCTGCCGGCTCATCTTGATTTGCGCAAATTTGATGCGAAAACCAAAGTGCGTTGGGAGAGAAGACTTTCGATCATTGTAAATATAAAAACCGGTCCAAGTGCTGAGAAGTTCAAAGAGACGACATTCGGCATTGCTGGACGATCTATTTCAACGTTGATCAAGCAATCCACTGAAGGGGATCTGCTCAAGCTCTATCTGCGTGCAAAAAAGAACGGTATTAAATTCAGGTTTGCAAGTGTGCCGGTTGATTTTACGGTGGAGAGCAAGGAGCCGTTCGATAAGGCCTTCATGGGAGCGCTTTATGCTCGGGGTTATGAACTGGCCAGCAAGGGTTATAAGTGGCAGAAAATTCCGCCTGGGCTTTGAGTTGGCCTTTAGACCTGAGAATTTTTGGCTTGGGGCGCGAGTTTTTCGTGTCAGATTTGAGTTGCAGAATTTATTTAATCTAGTTGGGCAGGTGATATGAAAAACGGTCGGCCGGTTTTATGGTTTAGCCTTGGGGTCGTTGTGGCTAGTGTGTTTTGGTTGTTGGTTCTGGGATATATCGACTCCCAGCTTCTCAATCAGCTTTTTCTGGCGCGCTAGAAAAATTTTTTGTTGACCATAGTCAAGACACTGCAACCGTTTCAAAGCGTCCAGCAGGGGCGAGAGAGTTTGCGCCACGTTCTGGGTTTGGTTCAACATTTTTAATGCCGAGTTTTGCTGCCAATTGATCGGCGCCGCCCACATACTTTCCATTGATCCAAATTTGCGGAACGGTTATTGGAGTTTTGGGGCCGACAATTGGTTTTACGCGCGCGAGCATCTCGTAAAGTGCGCGTGGCTCACGGACGACATCGTGGTATTGGAATTTTATACCTGCTTGCTCAAAATATTGCTTGGCGCGTTTGCAGTGGGGGCAGGTCTGCTTGCCGTATAAATGTGTGCCTTCAACATCCGACCTGTGCGCATAAGCGTCGATAATTGCTTCCGTGAGAATGCCCCGGTTGAGGGCGTGCCCCTGACTGATAATCTTTCCCTCAACCATGACGATTGGTGCGTGCCAACCGCCTTTGGGCAAAGGCTTCCACCACTCGCTTAACCATTCGCGTATGTCCAGTTCAATAGGGATTCCTGCAAGTTCTGTGTTGAAGGTGTCTTTCAATACATCGACGGTCAGCGAGCACTCCCCGCATGGGATATTCACTTTGAATGGCCCCCATTTACCAGCCCAACGGTAAAGCGTCACTGTTATCGGTTGCGCGTCTTTTGAACTGTTCATTTCAAACCTGTTTTTCTAGGAGCGGCCTTGGTCGAGATGCTCTGGCGAGGTGAGCTGGCTCTGGAAAAGAAAACTTCTTGATTAAAGCAATGCACACATAACAGGAAAATTGATCTTGAGGAGTGCCTTTCACAGAAGGGTGATTCAAGTTGAAGTGTTGTTGGAACCATTGCCTTTTTTGTCGTTTTTGTTTTGTTGCTTTAGTGAATTTTGAAAAATCAGTTCGACGTGTCGTGCTTAAAGTGTCTATGTTGCAAAACAGAAATCTAGAGTTTTGGAGGGACTGGATGAACGAGCATTCCAAGAAGGAACATTTTTTTGGGGGGTGTCCTCATGATTGTCCCGATACCTGCTCAATGATTTTTGAAGTTGAGGATGGGCAGCTACTAAGCGTCAAAGGCAATCCGGATCACCCGATGACACGTGGTGGCCTTTGTGTGAAACTGAAAGACTACGAGAAACGTCATTACCATCCTGATCGTATATTGTATCCCTTGCGTCGAACTGGTCCGAAAGGCAGCAAGCAGTTTGAACGCATCACGTGGGATGAGGCGCTTGATGAGATTACCGAGCGCTGGAAAGCGATCATTGAGGAATATGGACCCCAGGCGATCGTTCCCTATAGTTATCTGGGGCACCAGGGTTTGGTGCATGGGCTCAACGGTGGTGATGCTTTTTTCAATCGGATGGGCGCCACGGTTTGTGAGCGTACGTTCTGCGGTGAGGGTTCATGTACGGCATGGCTTTTGACAGTTGGACCCACTGCGGGACTGGACCCTGAGAGTTACTGTCATTCGAAATACATTGTTATTTGGGCTTGCAATAGTGTCAGCACCAATTTGCATCATTGGACCATTGTGAAAGATGCGCAAAAGGCCGGTGCGAAAGTTGTGGTTATTGATGCCTACGCTTCAAGAACGGCGAAAGAGGCGGATTGGCATATTTGCCCGAAGCCGGGAACCGATGGCGCGTTGGCTATGGCTTTAATTCATTCCATCATTGAGCAAGGTCTCGTCGATCAGGACTATGTGGATAATTATACGGTAGGTTATGAGGCTCTGGCTGAGCGTGCCAAAACCCGCACACCGGAATGGGCGGCTAAGATCACCGGTGTGCCGGCTGATGATATTCGCACGCTTGCACGTGAACTAGCGAGCGAACAACCTGCTGCGATCCGGATGGGAGTTGCGCTAGAGCGTCACTATGGTGGCGGTCAAACGATACGTGCGGTTACCTGTATTCCTGCGTTGACAGGTGCGTGGCGTCATGTGGGTGGAGGTGTTACGCAGTTTCCCGTTTGGGAGCACCCTTATAAATTTGATGTGATTTGCCGGCCCGATCTCATTCCCGAGGGCACGCGTGTGATCAATAATCTTCAGATCGGGCGTGCGTTGGTTGGCGAAACGCCGCTTGATCCACCAATAAAGTCGATGATGTGCTGGAATTCAAACCCTGTCACCCAGGCGCCTGAGACCGATAAAATCGTCGAGGGGTTGATGCGCGATGATTTGTTTTTGGTTTCAGCGGAGCACTTTATCTCGGATACAGCATCTTATGCGGATATTGTTTTGCCAGCCTCCATGGGTGCTGAGATGGAGGACATGATCCTTTCGTGGGGGCACCTTTATCTGACGTACAATGCCAAGTGTGCCACTTCTCCGGGTGAAGCCATTCCCAATAATGAAATATTCCGGCGTCTGGCTGCGTGTATGGGATTTGAGGAAGAGAACTTCAAATGGTCTGACAGTGAGTGCCTGGAGAACTATGTTGATTGGGATTCACCTGCATGTGAGGGAATTGACCTAGCGTATATGCGCGAACATGGTTTTGCGCGCCTTAAAGTTGGTACGAAAGATGATCGTGTGCCCCATAGGGAAGGGATTTTTCCAACGGCATCGGGGAAGTGTGAGTTTGAAATCACGGGGGCGAAGAACTTTGTCGCCGGGCCGTTCCGTCAAATGTATGAGGGTTTTCAGCCGGGACAGGATTTGGATAGCCTTCCGGATTATGTACCCTCAAGGGAAACACCAGCAACGAACCCGGAACTGGCCAAAAAGTATCCCTTGAATATTGTTTCGCCCAAGAGCCACGGTTTCTTGAATTCCTGTTATGCAAACATGGATCACAAGATCAAAGGACAAGGCGAGCAGTTTGTATTGATCAATGATGTGGATGCACGCATGCGCAACATCGCGGAGGGTGATCGGGTAAAGGTCTTTAATGGGCGCGGCGCGTTTGAGGGTGTGGCCAAGATCACAGATGATGTGAATCCAAGTGTTATTGTTGCGACGCTTGGT
>JAJRZC010000229.1 GCA_024275435.1 Alphaproteobacteria bacterium | reverse complement strand
TGGCGCGCGTCACAGCTTGCCTTATCCACCAGGTGGCATAGGTGCTAAATTTGTAGCCTCGACGATAATCGAACTTATTGACGGCGCGAATGAGCCCGATGTTACCCTCTTGGATAAGGTCAAGGAACGGCACGCCGCGCCCTACATACTTTTTGGCAACACTCACCACCAACCTGGAATTGGCCTTAATGAGATGTTCTTGGGCGCGTTCCCCGTCCCGAACCACCCAAAGCAGATATTCGCGCTCAATGGGATCTTCAACACCTGCTTCGAGGCGTTCTTTGGCGAGCTGACCACGCTCCATCCGCTTGGCCAATTCGACCTCTTCCTCTGCTGTAAGCAGGGGTACGCGACCGATCTCTTTTAAATACAGACTGATGGAATCATCCATCTCGATTTGGCTGAGGTCAATATTTTGATTCAGATTCGCAGCCTCAGCCTTTGCAGATTCCTTTTTGACGATCTCTTCTTTCTCTTCTTCCAGGTCCAATTCGATCATATCTTCAACGACATCTGACCCTTCATCCTTCATATCACGCACTTCGATACCGTGGTCGAAGAGGGTCAAGAAGATGTCTTCAAGCAATTCCATATTTGATTCAACCTCGGGAATGGCCTGCATAATTTCGTCATACGTTACAGAACCATTCTCTTTACCGGTCCTCAACAAATATTCTAAGGGGGTTTCATCGGGCGCCATCATGGACACACCCTGTTCGCCCCCTAATTCATGAACAGCCTGATCCTCAAGCGTTTGTTTTTCAAATCTTTCTTTCATAATCTTTTCTTTTTGGGGCACAAACTACCTCCTCAAGATAACAGGTGGCGATATGGCCGTGTGGTGTAAGGTAAGATGATTCATTCCGGGCAAAGGTTTCGCAATCCGTTACATCCGGCGCCTAACTATGGACGGTTTTCAGCCTCTGTTCGTTCCACGGACAGATACATTCCTCTAAAGAGCACTCCTGTTTCACGTGAAACCTCTTAACAGCTAACTTTCCGGACGCGGATAGCGAAAATCAACGATGCCATCCTGAATCACCCATGTTTCTTTGCAAGTCGTACAAACATATCCTCGCTCGTCTTGGCGAAGCGAGTGCCCATAACAACGAGGACACCGAAAAAAACCATTCGAGGAACGCGTTGGCTTATTGGCAATATTTTTCGTGAGAAGACTTGGGCTCAGCTTCAAAAAAGAAGCAGGCGCCGCAATCGCATTGTCGATCTGAGCCAAAAAGCGGGGAGAAAAACGCCGCTTGACAGCGGGCAAACGAAAATGAGATATCGCCAACTCTCTTTCGACGATAAAACCCGCATTTTCTATCTGACGCCTCATCCACTCAGGGTGAAAATCGAAATTGAGCGGCACGAATTCGTAAGGGTCTTCTGTAAATGGATTCCAAGATTGTTTTCGCAAAAGAAACCGCACAACCGCTTTTGCATTACGCTTATTGGCAAATTCCATCAAAAAAATTTTTCCGCCCTGTAAAACCCGATGAACTTCACTAAGCGCCAAATCAATGGCCTCCAAATGATGGGCAACACGGATCATCACCACAACATCGGCAAGATCATCAGCAAACGGCAAACTATATACGTTGGCGGCCACAAAATGATATTTCGGATTGTCGCCGAATCGGCGATGCGCTTCCTCGAGCAAGGACATGGAATAATCAACTAGAACGATTTGTTCAAATGAATCATACAGGTCAGCCAGTCGCCCAAAGCCTGCCCCAACCTCAATCAGCACACTTCCAGATGTGGGCAACAATCGACGCAAAGCATTTCGTTCGGTCAGGTCTTCAAATTCTCTGCCTTGCCCTTCCCAGAAATCCGTTTTATACGAACTCCCTTCATAATCGATAATTTTGATCGGTCGCGTTCTTTGAGTCAATGGGACCTCTGATGGCTTCGGTCAAAGGATTTTCGCTTCACACAACCGCATGTTTCATGTGAAACATACAGCGGGGCGAGATATGTATGAACCTTAACATATTGTAGCAGAAAATTCGCTTCTTGACAACCCCTTTTTGGGTATTTTTTTAATTTTTGGTAAAATGTTTTGTCAATTCATCATCGTTTGGTGCTAGTGGGCCAAGATGACATATCCATATTGTTTATGGTATACTTTTTAACACACCTCTCTATCCGTTCCCCCAATATTCGACAAGGATAGTGCATCATGAAGGCGCAAATACTTGCAGTCGCCAACCAGAAAGGTGGCGTGGGAAAGACAACGACCGTTTTCAATGTCGGGGCGATTGCAGCAGAAATGGGATATAGAACCCTGTTGGTGGACTTAGACCCCCAGGCAGCATTAACCGCATCCTTGGGCTTGCAACCCAACCGCCTAAGCAAATCTATTTACCATCTGTTGCTGGCAAAAGAGCTGGACCCAGAACAGGTATTGGTGCGGGACATCCGCCCCAAACTCGACGCCCTACCCGCCAACAGAGATCTTGTGCGGTCAGACGTTGAACTTGCACAACAAATTGGGAGAGAATACCTGCTCCAAGAATCACTTTATCCTTTACGCCATGAATATGACCTTATCCTCATTGATAACGGTCCCAGTTTAGGCGTACTTACTATCAATGCCCTAACCGCAGCAGACAAAGTGCTTATCCCCCTGGTGTGTGAATACTTAGCCTTACGAGGCATGGGGATGCTGATCGAAATAGTGCGACAAGTAAGAGATCAAACAAACCCCAACCTAAAGATACTCGGCGTTTTGGTCAATATGTACAATCCAAAATCGCTGCACAGCAGAGAGGTGTACGAAGAAGCCAAAAGAATTTTTGGTCCGTACGTCTACGAGCCCCCTATTCCCGAGAGTGGGCGCTTCGCAGAAGCGGCTGCCGCACAACGCCCACTGGCTGACTATGATCCAACCCATCCAGCCGTCGAAATTTACAGGAAGATTGTCGCCCAAATCATGAGCTCCGAACAAACAGCACCTGAGAGCCACGACGAAGAAGCGCCTCACGAACCAAGCCACACAGAATAGCGTGAACGCAACATCAAAAAGCGCCGCAAACGCCCTTAATTTGCTCAAATATATCAACAAAGAGCCCCGCGTACGGGGCTCTTTTCTTTCTCACTCTGAAAGAGGAAGAACTTTGACAAGCCTGGGATTCGGTGTGATCCCTGGAATGCGTCCGCGCTTCGCCACCGGGCGTCCATCAATCTCCTTGATATCGGCAGTAAAATCAATAGGCGGCGCTCCGGAAATTGCACTTCCAATCCCAAAACCATCAACAGGCGCACCGGCTTCCTTAAATTCACGAATACGTTCGGGAGTAATGCCGCCGCTTACAAAGATCTTTACATGGGAGAACCCTTCCAAATCG
>JAJRZC010000228.1 GCA_024275435.1 Alphaproteobacteria bacterium | reverse complement strand
CAACCGCGGCGGCTATTACCGCAATCCGGTTTCAAGAAACCTCACGGCGGGCGGGCTTTTGAACAAGATCGCCAAAATCATCGTCAAGCGGCTCAAGAACTGCGGCTCAATCGAGTTCAAACAGGTCTTCCGCGATGTCGCGGCCGGCAATGTCAAACCCCTTGGCCGGAAGGTCGCGGAGCAGTAGGGGGGCGTCTTCACCCGTCCGCCGAACCTAGAGGTATCTGGTGGCCAGACATGGGGTAGCGATCATGTTAATCAAAAAAGTCTTCATCAATTTTTTTAAGGTGGAGCACATCCTCATCACGGCATCCAATATTGTATCGAGTAAGAAGTCGCGCGAGTTCAACGCCATCGATAAGGACAATTTTCATGCCAAGGTCTTTGGCAGTTTGAGTAGCAGAGGCACTGAAAGAGGAGGTTGTAACGAAAATTCCCTTTTGCGCTTTTTTCAGGTTTAAAGCACCGAAGAAGTCTCGTATGGCGCTAGAACCCACGCTGTTCCTTTCCGCATAGCACTTTGCCTGTATGTATATCTGGTCTACCCCAAGAGGGTCCTGGTCGATAACGCCATCAACACCGCCATCGCCGCTCTTGCCAAGGGTGCGCCCTGCGGCATCCGATGAACCGCCATATCCCATTGCTAGGAGAAGCTGAACAATCAAGTGTTCAAAGAAATAGGGTGAAGACCCACGTACTCGATCCAATAACTCAGCAGCAAGTGCTGTATTTATTTTCTTATGGGCTTCACGAAGAACTTCATCCGGCGTTGCTTTTCCTCCAACATCATTCGATAAGCTGAGTTCGATTCCTTCCTCAGTTTTCGTGCGGGATTTAAATTCTTTGAACTCTTCAAATTGATCAAGATAGGCATTATTTATTGTTGCGTTCACATCACTAAGTGCGGCCGTGCCGCGATCGGTAATGATAAAATGTGCACGTCTTGTTGGCTTAACGAGTCCTGCTTGCTTAAGGTAGCTTTTTGCCCAATGGACACGATTAGCAAAACGCGTCTGCTTACCACTTGGAAGCATCTCGTTTCGTTCTTCATCGGTAAGTTTATACCTTTCAACAAGCTCATCAACGACATCACCTATGCGGACCTCGCCATTGGCAGCACATTGCAGAACGGGTTTCATAAGTGTTTGATAATCTGGTATCATTCGTTTTCCCTCACTATTAATCCGATTGCCCGATCCAGGCCCATTTACACAGTTCCCATCTAACTCGACGCATAAGCTCGTGCATTCCCGTCATCCACACTCACCGTCATCCCGGCAAAGGGGACTAGTCCCCGGGACTCAGTTCACCTCGCCAAAAGGGCGACATATCGGTTAAATTGACACCGCTCACCCAGACGATGGTCGGCTGGATTCCTGGCATCTAAATGCCCTTTGCAGGCAAGACGATTGGTTTTATTGATCGGTTGGAATGAAAACTTCTACCTCGCTTCACCGTCCCATGGCCTCAGCCGCTCATGGACCGCATCCTGCGAGATGAATTCGCCCTGATCAGCCTCAAAAAT
>JAJRZC010000227.1 GCA_024275435.1 Alphaproteobacteria bacterium | reverse complement strand
GGTGACTCTATCGCATCCAGAATGGCTTTTTTGGTGATGGCGTTAAAAGCGACCCGCTCGACCTTGGTACCCTTCTTAAGGGCCCGGCGTTTTTCCAGGATCTGGAGAATATGCCATGAGATAGCTTCTCCTTCGCGGTCAGGGTCGGTCGCAAGGATGAGCTTGTCGGCCTTTTTTACCTGTTCGGTAATTTCTCGGAGTATTTTCTGGGACTTGGAATCCGTGTCCCAATGCATTTCGAAATCGTTGTCGGGTTCAACAGAACCATCCTTGGAGGGCAAATCCCTCACATGCCCCATGGACGCGATGACTTTGTAGCTGGAGCCAAGGTATTTGTTAATTGTCTTGGCCTTGGCGGCCGACTCGACGATGACGACGTTCATGGGCGTCTTTCGATTTAAAGCAAGTTATTGCTATTAATATATATTTCAGGGCTGGCGGTTCGGTCGTGGTGGAAGATAAGACCCAACGACTCACTCTGCGGCCCGCTGCCCATTGAGCGGCGGGAACATGGGTGATGCGCCTCCAGCTGTCAAACAAAGTTGTGATTATAGTCGCATAACAGCAACCGTAGAACATTATAGCGGAAAAAACACAACTAGGGGTTGTTGTTACGGTCGTGCTGGTGATAATAATTACTGTCTTTGAGCGGATGAAGGATGTTGCGAGAAGATTTGGAATGTCCCTGGAATTAGGAGCGGAACATGATTGATGCGGATAGATCAGAGGATTTCGCCTCTGACTGTGATGCTGGAACACCCTCTCACGGTACAGTTGATGACTACTGTGAGTATATTGCAGATATGTTATTGGAGATGCAACTGATGGCTTCTAAGTCGGGTCGCGAGGGGCTTGCTGAGATATTAGGTGTTGCCTACGAGAAGGCCCGCGAGAAGGCGCATTCAAAATAGAAGTTGGCGACGTTGCTGTGGCTTTGTGATTTGTGCTGATGGCTTTTGTGAGTCTGGGTATTGGCGAATCATTCTTGCGCTTTCAGGGAAATGAGATTGGATCCATGACGCTCTATTTCTCCATTGAGTTCCAGTTCGAGCAGAGCGGCGCGGACAAGATTTGTTCCAAGTCCGGTGGCGCGAACGATGGCATCGAGTTCTATGGGGGCTGGGCTTAGGATTTGGCGGACCTGGTGGGCGTGGTTCTGGTTTGTTGAAGGTTGTACACTCTGGTTGTTGAGCGATGTCCTGGCCATGTTGGGTTTGTGTTGCGGTGGAGCGGTTGTTTTTGTTGATCCGTGCGAGAGGGTGAATTTTCTTGGAATGTCATCTGGCGTTTCAGATTGCGGATTTAAAGAATTGGTCAATGTATCTTCGGGTTGTGCTGTTGGTATTTGTGCTTGAGGTTCGCGAAACGCTTGGTTTTCGAGTCCTATCATAGGCTTTAACGCCTGCACGATATCGTCGGGCTGTGTGACCAACATAGCACCGTTGTTTTTTAAAAGATCGTTGGTGCCTCTGGCGCGTGGATCTAACGGATGGCCGGGGATCGCGAAGAGTTCGCGATTTTGTTCGCCGGCTAGTCGTGCTGTCACCAAAGACCCTGAGCGACGTGCCGCCTCTACCACCAATACGCCAAGGCTTAGGCCAGAGATAATGCGGTTGCGGCGAGGAAAGTCTTTGGCGCGCGGCTTGAACCCGCAAGGCATTTCCGAGACCAAGCAACCTGATTGCGAGATAAGATGATGTAGCTTTTCGTGCTCGGGGGGATAGATGACATCGAGCCCACCAGCAACGACGGCGATGGTACCAGTATCGAGTGCGGCTTCATGGGCAGCATGGTCGATGCCGCGTGCCAATCCGGAGACAACGATTAGGCCGGCCCGGCCAAGTTCAGAAGCGAAAATACGTGCCAGTTTGATGCCGGCCGCGGAAGCCAGACGTGCGCCAACAATTGCAATTGCTGGTTTTTGCAGAAGGGTCTTGTCGCCCATAGTGTAAACAAGCGGTGGTGGCACTGACAGGTTTGCAAGTGCTTTTGGGTAACCCGGTTCGATGGTGAAAACCGGGGTGGCACCAATTTTGTGTGCTGCTTCGAGTTCGGCGGTGGCATCTTCTTCGGAGCAAATTTTGATCTTTTTGGGGGATGCTTTGACGCTTGAGATATGGGGCAGGCAATCAAGTGCTTGTTTTGCCCCGCCATAGTGGTTGATTAGATCGCGAAAGGCCACAGGGCCCACGTTCAAGGAACGTATGAGGCGCAAGCAGGCAAGGCGTCCCGCGTCATCCAGATCTGCAATGGGGAGCGGAGCCGGGCTAGAAAACAGAGACTCGTTACTTGGTTTTGTTGGCTCCACCGATCCTGGGCTCCTCGCCATTTAAGAGGCGGTTGATGTTTTCTCGATGTTTTAAAATCAGTAAGCCGGTCATGAATGCAACCAAAGCCGAGACGTGAGGCGGTGCAATGAATATGGCGGTGAAGAACGAGCCTGCGCTGGCGAAAAGAGCGGCCAGGGACGAGAAGCGCGTCAGATAAGCGGTGAGCAGCCACAAAAGCGCAAATACAAGAGCGATGGGCCAGGTGGTGCCCAGGAGAACGCCTAGGTATGTTGCGACCCCTTTGCCCCCCTTAAAGCCAAGCCAAACGGGAAACAGATGTCCCAAGAAGGCTCCCAGTCCGCCGAAGCAAACGACCATCCAGGGAAATGCTGAGATTGTGATGTTTGCTTGGGGGGGGGGTGGATCTGCAAACCACAAAGCTATTGCGTAAGCTACAAAAGTCGCGAATGTGCCCTTTAATATGTCGAGGAGCAGGGTCGCGGCGGCGAGCCATTTGTTGCCGGTACGCAGCACGTTTGTGGCGCCGATGTTTCCGGATCCGATGTTGCGGACATCTCCCAGGCCGGCTGCCTTGGTGAGAAGAAGACCAAAAGGGATCGAGCCAATGAGATAGCCGATCAGAAGGGCGCTCATTGTTGCTTTTGTGATGAGGATATCCATGGAACGTGCTGCCCAAATGTTTTGTTATGGAGATGGGCCGCGTTCAATGTGGCACGCCCTTATTTGCTTATAGCGTATTCATATACGGTTTTTCCCGCAACTACTGTCCGTAGGACCCGGCCTTGGAGGCGCGCTTCATCAAAAGTAGTGTTTTTCGAGCGCGATTGCAGCAGGTCTTTGTTGACGACCCAGGGCTCTTCCAGGTCAACCAGGATAATATCAGCTGGTGCTCCCTTTTCCAGCCGTCCTGCTTCCAGCCCCAAAAGCGATGCCGGGTTAATTGTCATGGGCTTCAAAAGAGGTAGAAGTGGCACATCTCCCGCGTGAAAAAGGCGCAAGGCGGCTGGCAATAATGTTTCAAGGCCAACGGCTCCATCTGCGGCTTCTGCGAAGGGCCTGCGTTTGACATCGGCGTCTTGCGGATCGTGGCTGGAGATGATGACATCAATATCTCCGTTGGCGATGCCGTTGACCATGGCGACGCGATCCTCTTCGGACCTTAGGGGCGGGCGCAGCTTGAAATAGGTCCGGTAAGAACCGATGTCGTTCTGGTTCAAGGTCAGATGGTTTATTGTTACGCCGCAGGTGACGCGCAGTCCTTTGCGTTTGGCTGCCTTTATGGCATCCAGGCTGTCTTTGGTGGTAATGACTGCCGTGTGATAGCGCGAGCCTGTCAACTCCACAAGACGCAGGTCGCGATCCAAAATGATGGTTTCAGCAACGGGCGAGACGCCCTTTAATCCCAGGCGGGTGGCGACCTCACCGGAGTTCATTGCGGCACCGTCCGACAGGTGAGGGTCTTCGGTGTGGTGAATAATCAGAGCGTTGAAGTCTTTGGCGTAATTTAGAACGTTTTGCATGACGCGGGCGTTCGCGATACTTGTTTTGCCGTTGGTGAAACCAATTGCACCGGCGCGTTGCATCAGGCCTATTTCGGTTATTTCTTCTCCGGCAAGGCCTTTTGTCATGGCTGCTAAGGTGTGGACATGGACAATGGCGTTGTCGCGTGCGCGCCTTTGGATGAAATCAACAAGGGCCACCTGATCTATGACAGGCTCCGTGTCGGGCATGACGACGATGGTGGTGACGCCGCCAGCGGCAGCGGCCATACTCGCCGTTTTCAGGGTTTCACGATGTTCGGTTCCCGGTTCGCCGGTAAAGACCTGGCAATCGATTAATCCTGGGCAAAGCATGTGCCCCTGGCAATCGATAACCTGGGTGTTTTCAGGGGCGTTGCGGCGCAGGTGGGGGCCGATATCAGAGATAACGCCATGTGTTATGACGAGGCCGCCGGCTTCATCTCGTGCGGAGTTCGGGTCAAGAATGCGGGCATTGATGAAGGCCTGGGGCTGAGGGTGTGAACTCTCGGTTTGTTGAGCCTTGGCTGTCAACTTTGGTTTGTGTTTTTTCATCACTGGCTCACGGTTCAGGTGCTAGGTAGGTTTCGGGCCAATGCTTCCAAGACGGCCATACGGACGGCGACTCCCATTTCCACCTGTTCGCGTATGACGGCACGGGAATGGTCGGCGACTGTGGATGCGATTTCGACACCACGGTTCATGGGGCCGGGGTGCATGATCAGGGCATCGGGTTTGGCGTGGGAAAGCTTTTCGTGGTCGAGGCCAAAGAAGTGGAAAAACTCACGGGTTGAGGGGACGGATGTGCCCTGCATGCGTTCGTTTTGAAGTCTCAGCATCATGATCACATCGGCGTCCTTAATGCCCTCCCACATATTCGTGAAAGCCTGTGCCCCAAGACGAGAGGGATTGGAGGGAAGCAGTGTGGATGGAGCGACGATACGAACATTGGCGCCAAGGGCGTTTAAGACATTCATATTCGAGCGGGCGACCCGGCTGTGTACAATGTCGCCGCAGATTGCCACTGTCAGACCGCCGACCCGACCTTTTGCGCGCAGTATGGTCAGAGCATCCAAAAGAGCCTGGGTGGGGTGCTGGTGAGCACCGTCGCCAGCGTTGACGACAGAGCAATCAACTTTTTGGGACAATAACTCAACGGCACCGGCTGCATAATGGCGCACAACAATGATGTCGGGGCGCATGGCGTTAAGTGTCATGGCGGTATCGACCAGGGTTTCGCCTTTTTGAACTGACGAAGTGGCGACGTTCATATTCAGGACATCGGCGCTTAGGCGTTTTGCGGCCAACTCAAAGGAGGCTTGAGTGCGGGTGGAAGCCTCGAAAAAGAGATTTATAAGCGTGCGCCCGCGTAAGACCTCACGCTTTTTGGCGTGTTGCCGGTTTTCATCTGCGATGGTGTTGGCAAGGTCGAGGAGAAAATTGATCTCGGGGGCCGTCAGACCTTCACATGAAAGGAGATGGCGGTGATTGAAGGTTGTCTCGACTTTTTCTGCTGGGCTGGTCATCAAAGTTGTCCAGTAGGGTGTTATTGCGTTTCGAGCAAGTCCAATATGATCGTTTCCAACGACTAAGTTTCTCAAAGGTAAAAATTCTCACATTTCATTGCCTAGTAGACTGGTCATCAATTACGGGCATTTGATATGTGAATTGCAGGTCAAAGCTCTTGAAATCATGTCAGATTCACGGTCCTTCTGAAAGATGCAAAGATATTTTGCTAGAAATTTGCCGGAATTGGGTTTTGACCGAATTACGCCCTGATGTTCCTTACTGGATGCTTGGATGACTGAAAGCCCCGAAAAACCCGCTGATACCAATCAGGCTCCTGCTTTTGAGGACGTCAACCTTTATGGCTCGGATCGGGCCATGGTGGAGGCGGTGGAGCGAGAAGGCGGGGGCGGCGCAACGCGCAGTTTGAATGCCTTTGGGCTGGTGTGCGGTAGTGCCGATGCATTCGAGCGTGGCCGTCTTGCCCATGAAAATCCTCCCAAGCTGCGAACGCATGACCGTTTTGGGGAGCGAATTGATGTTGTGGAGTACCATCCGTCCTACCACGAATGCATGGATATCAGTTTTTCCGAGGGTCTTCATTGCTGCTCTTGGATGCACCTACTTAAATCTGGAGAGCAGGCAATTCCGGTGCCGGGTATTCAGGTTAGTCGGGCGGCTGCGTTTTACATGGCCGCACAGATGGAGCCAGGGCACTGTTGTCCTATTTCCATGACTCACGCGGCTATTCCGCTGATTGCATCTCAAAGCGAACTGGTTGAAACGTTGCTGCCAAAGTTGCTTTCAAGGTCCTATGATCCTTCACGTGAGCCTATAGAAGATAAGCACTCTGCGACCATCGGCATGGGCATGACTGAGATGCAAGGTGGGACGGATGTTCGCGCCAACACCACCAGGGCTGAGCCGGAAGGGGCTAAGAGCGGACAAGGAGCGCTCTACAAACTGAGCGGACACAAGTGGTTTATGTCTGCTCCCATGTGCGATGGCTTTTTAATTTTAGCTCAGGCAAGAGGTGGTCCGTCTTGTTTTCTTGTTCCCAAGTATTTGTCTGAAGGTCGTGGCAATGAAATTGCTCTGCTACGTCTGAAGGACAAGCTCGGTAATAGGTCGAATGCTTCTTCTGAGGTGGAATTTCACGGTGCGCAAGGGATGATGGTTGGAGAAGAAGGTAAAGGTATCGAGACGATCGTCGAGATGGTGACCTATACCCGGCTTGATTGTTCTGTCAGTTCAGCGGCTCTGATGCGTTTGGCACTGGCAAATGCCATCAATCATTGTGAGCATCGCAAGGTGTTCGGAAAGCGACTGGTTGAACAGCCTGTGATGATGCAGGTGCTCGCAGACCTTGCCTTGGACGTGGAAGCGGCGACGGCGCTTGCGTTCCGGTTGGCGCGTGCGTTTGATCGGGTTGAGGATTCACGGGCTTCGGCATGGCGACGTCTGATGACGCCGGTTACCAAGTACTGGGTTTGCAAGATTGCCCCGGGCGTGGTGGCTGAGGCGATGGAGTGTCTGGGTGGAAACGGATATGTCGAAGAGGCTCCACTTGCACGAATTTACCGTGAGGTTCCAGTTAACTCAATTTGGGAAGGTGCGGGAAATGTAATGGCGCTGGATGTTTTGCGTGTCTTGCAACGTGAAGCGGACGTTGTCGGTATCGTGATGGAGGATCTGGAAACGGCAGCGGGAGATGATCCGCATCTTAAGGCGGCCCATGCGCGTATTCAATCGATGCTGCATGAACCGCGCCTTCTTGATTTACGCGCTCGTGCGCTGGTGGAGGCTCTTGCGGTTCTTGCTGCTGGCACAATTTTACGTGCGCATGCGCCTTTACCAGTGGCGGATGCTTTTATTGCGACCCGAATGGGCAGTGTTGCGCGCCAAACCTACGGTCATGGGCTTGAATGGGCTGAGGTTTCCCAGATCATTGAGCGTTCTTCGCCAAACTAAAAAAGATTGGCTCCACACGCGCCTCATTACTGTCAGTACACCAACTTTTCTAGGTTATGATTTTTCTAATTTTAAGCAATGGTTTTATTTGGCAGTTCTGCTTCTGCGCCGGGACCAATGGCATCGATTATTCTTGCCAGTGATGCAAGAAAGGATTCCCTACATTCGGCAGGTAGAGCATTTAACAGGCGCTCGTTGGTTATTAAAACTGAGGGTGCCGTGCTCTCAAGAGCTTGGCGCCCTTTGTCTGTGAGGTTTACAGCGTATTTTCTAGCATCATTGGGAGTGCGTTTTCTATCCAGAAGACCACGCTCAACTAGTCGCCGCACGATGTCGGCAAGAGTGGAGCGATCTATTCCGGTATGTATGACCAAAGTCGTTTGACTTGGATTGCTTCTCTCAGAGACGGTTTTTAGGACCTGGAATTGTCTCGGTGTAAGATCGCTGTCTCCAATGTTGCTTGCAAAAAGTTCGTCGGCACACTGGCCGGCACGATGTAGAAAATGGAGCGCAGAAGTTTCTGATACAGGTGTTTCTGATATTTTTTTCAAGGGTTAGCCGTTTCTTTTGTTGAATGCTGAGATGTTAGAGATTTCTCAATAGGTGAAGAGGCCGAGTTGCTTTTGAATGGTCCCGTATGTGCAAACAACTTTAATTGACAGGATACGGAATTTCTTGACCACACGCACAGATTAGTTGATCTTGGGCATTGTAAGAGACTTGTGGGCCACTTCATATGTGGAGGCGGTGTTTGTACCTGTGCAGGTGTGCTCTTTATTTTTGCTTTAGTAATCGGAGTGCGAAATGGACTCCTCGACGGCTCAAGTTAGGGTGAGCGTCATTCATTTGGTGCGGGAATATGTTGAGAAGCATGATGTAGAATTTATGCCTCTTCTGGAAGAGGTCGGGTTAAGTGAAGATACACTGGAAGATTATATTGCAAACGTGCCTTTGATACGTGCTTGCCAATTGTTTGAAAATGCCGGCCTTGCTCTTAAGGACCCATGTTTTGGGCTTCACCTTTCAAAAAATGTACCTCCGGGACGTTTAGGCCCACTGTCCAAGCTGGCTTTAAGTGCTCCCACTGTGCGCGACGCAATTCATGTGTTGGTTCGTTTTGTTGATGTTTTCATAACAAAGATGGATTCAGGGTTTCGTGAAAAGGACGGTTTAGCGTATTTTCATTGGTCCTTGCCTCGAGAGATCACGGAATCTCGGATGCAATTTTCGTCTTTTATTTCGGCTCTTTTGTTGCTGCGTTTTGAGATGGCGATTGGGCATGGGTGGCGCCCGATAAAATGCAAATTTGATCATCGCCGATTTGATTGTGAGAAAACCATGGTTGAGTTTTTTGGGGACCGTCTAGAATTTGATCAGCCCTATAATCAATTCATCATGGATAGTGGCAGCCTTGATAGCACTATGCCGTATGCTGATCCGGCAGCCTTTGCCGAATTTGAGGATCTTGCGAAACGGTGGGAGAATGATCTGGCGGCGCAGAAGAGCCCAGATTTTATTGTTACCGTGCGAGAACATATTTTGCAGGGGCTTGGCAGCCAACAGGTCAATCTTGAAAATGTCGCTCGGTCAATTGGGATTAAGTCACGCGTTTTACAAAATCGTTTGGGACGTGCCGGAACCTCATTTGAGGAAGTCTTGAAGGAAACGCGATCAGGGCTTGCCCAACAGCTGCTCAAGGATACCGATAAACCGCTCACCGATATTGCCTTTGATCTGGGGTATTCTGACCCAAGCGTGTTCACACGCGCGGCTTATCGCTGGTTTCAAATGTCGCCGAGAAAATTCCGGCAACTCCATCGGTCGGGGAAATAATCAAGTCCAGGTTAAGCCTGCGGTTAAATGGTCATCTCTTTTTTGCCTTTGAAAGAATATGTTTCTGGTTAGTCAATAGAAAACAGCCAAGATCTTACTCCGCCTCGTCGGGCCAGTTCTGATAGAGCATCTTCCAGTTGTTGGAATTTTAAGGTCGTGGGTTTTTCAGGCAACCAAGGCGCGCCATGAGTTTGGGCTCGGTAATCTGCTGTAAGCTGCTCCCATGTTTTCAGATTGAAGGGAAGATCCCTCATTGTTCTTTTGACGGATCGCTTGATGCCGTTTTGTTGTGATACCCAAGCGTGAGCTGCTTGCCAGATAGAAAGTGAAGCGGGCATGTTGTGGCGTCCCTTCAGTTGGGTGATGGCAAGAATATCTGTTTCGCGGGGGTGGGGGCCGATTTCCATTGTGGCGACATTGATCCCGCGCCGTTTGATTGAAAACAGGCGACAGCGTCCTCTGGCGAGAAGAGTGGCGTACTGATCGGCGCAGTTCTGCATTGCTCGAGCTTCGTTTAGAAGACTTTCGTGATCGAGCAGAGGCGTGAAAATAAAATTGTGTGCTTCACCTTTGGAGAACCAGGGATCTTTCAGGACTCCTTTTTCCAATTGCATGACAAGCCTCAGTCGGTTCAGCCAGCTTTTTGCGGCGCATACGGCGGTATCAAAAGCAATTTCCGGATGCCAGGGTATCAGAATCAATGATTGGGCGCGGTTGCGAGGCCCTTGGGAATGCCAAGCATAGGCTGCCAGTGTGGCATACATCTTTTCGGCTTCTCCATATTTCGCATAAATGCGCTGGTTAGAGATCCAAAGTGCGAAGTCATCATTTGCAGCTTTTGCACCAAAGCGAACCGCCTCGAGCCAAGACGCATCGGCTTCACACCCTGATGGTATGCGATTAACTATTCTGCGTGAGAAGGATTCGCCTCCAGGAATATCAAGAAGATCACCCTGGAATGCTTCCGGGCCCAAACGCCGCAACCAAAGTGGCAACTCCAAGCATTTTGAAATGTGTTTTAGAGGTTGCCCTTCAATAACAAGTTTTGCAGTTTGTCTGCGTTTCGCAATAGGTAGGTCTGTGGTTGCCAGTGCGTAGGCTGCTGCGGGAAAAACAACAGCAAGATCTGAGAAGCGTTTGTTTTGTCGAAATAGTCTGCGTAAACCGCGTCGCGCTCTTGGGGCATACCGGTTGATGAGGTCTTCTTGTTGAGCTGATAACGGTGGAGGGCTCTTTTTGGGCCTTGATGTTGTTGCAGATTTTATTGGTGCGGTGGTGCGCTTGGTATCAGATGTTACTAACGCTTTTGTTTCTTGACGCATGAGCAATCTCACTAACGGAGGTCGCTGAGGTCGACGGCCAACCTTTAAAATAGCGACGTGTATGTTGGTGAGTGTTGTTTGGTAATTTGTTGCTTGTGCGACCCCTATGAGGCCAATTCACGACGGATCAATGATAATAATTATTTGCGCGTTAATATGTGTTTTTCGTTGATGATATTGCTACTTCCTATTTTGAATTTGGTTGTGGAAACAGATGGTAATTTTCAGCAACTTTAGGAATTTCAGGTGAGATCAAGATAGTGC